>NZ_CP088936.1:628442-942663 GCF_021165755.1 Borrelia sp. RT5S | reverse complement strand
TGTCCTAAGTATACAACTTAGTTTGCCCTTTAGGAACTTAAAATTATTAAATTTATCTTCTAGGCACCCCAAAAGCATCAAACTTGGTGGTGAATACCTTAAGGTTTCTCCCGTCAAATTGAGTAATTCTTTACAAAAAAGGAGTTATGCTTTAGCGCCATGATGTATTAAAGCATAGAACCTGTCTTATATTTGGAAATATTTTAAGTGTTGCTTCCATGACTAAAATTGCGGCTGGATTGTGAAGAGGAGCAAACTGAGATATTTCCCCTAGCTTGGATAGGATGTCTTTATTAAGTAAAACTGAGTTTTTAAAACTAATTTTATTTTCTGCTATTAAATACCCTTAGAAGTGGAAATGGATGAGGTTAATTCTTTGAGTAAAGAGGATATATTGATAAGATTGCATCGGAGGCTAAGAGTAGCGCTGAGGCAACTTTCAAGAGTGCTAATGATCGCAATGGTGCAAATAAGATGAAACTCATAAAGACATTTATACAACTTACAGGGTTACGGACATTGTATCAAAACCACAAAGATTATGAATAGCAGCCAGCATGCTTAAACAGTCCCTTTCCAAAACATACTAGGGAAGATATGTGGAAATACTTACTTAAAGTATGAGATACAATATCTCATATCATATATTTAAAGCCAAACTTCTCTCTGTTAATGTTAATAATTAAAACCCATAAAATATACTAATATAATTTATACTCATAATCAATTAATGTATAATATCAAATGATTATGAGTATAAATTAATTCTTGCTGTCTCATAAATTAAAGGAGATTTTTAATGAAAAATAAATTGTTAGCTTTAATCACTGTCCTGGCCTTTCTAGCTTGCAATCCTGGTAATATTCTTCTCCCTAAAGGTGTTGCAAAAACAAGTACTACTGGTGGCCAAACTGGTACTACTGGTGGCCAAACTGGTACTACTGGTGACCAAACTGGTACTACTGGCGACCAAACAAGTACTACTGGTGGCCAAACTGGTACTACTGGTGACCAAACTGGTACTACTGGCGTCCAAACTGGTACTACTGGTGGCCAAACTGGTACTACTGGTGACCAAACTGGTACTACTGGCGTCCAAACTGGTACTACTGGTGGCCAAACTGGTACTACTGGCGTCCAAACTGGTACTACTGGTGACCAAACTGGTACTACTGGTGACCAAACTGGTACTACTGGTGACCAAACAAGTACTACTGGCGTCCAAACTGGTACTACTGGTGGCCAAACTGGTACTACTGGCGACCAAACTGGTACTACTGGTGACCAAACAAGTACTACTGGTGACCAAACAAGTACTACTGGTGACCAAACAAGTACTACTGGTGACCAAACAAGTACTACTGGTGACCAAACAAGTACTACTGGTGACCAAACAAGTACTACTGGTGACCAAACAAGTACTACTGGTTTGATTCAAACTAAAGAAGAATTGATAAAAAAACTGAAAGAGACTGCTAAAAAAATTGTAGATCAAGTAGGAAAAGAGAGATCAAACCTTAATAACATCGAAAGCCCAACTCAATCTGGAATAAAGTACAAAGTTTTCAGCAGCAATAGTCGTTATACTGACGAAGACAGAAGAAAATTCTATTCATCCCTAGAGTATGATGAAAAGAGAATTAGAGATTTTGCAAAAATTCTTAACAAAATATCAGACTACGGAGCAAGAGAATATGATCTTCTCGTTGGAAGTATTGTATCCATGGGATATTGGACTATTCAACGTTTATTTGAAGCTACATATGAGAATATAAATGAAAGAGAACATAGATTAGCGCAATTAAAAGAAGAAGACATTCGTACAATCGAATCAGAACTCGAGAAAATGCATAAAATAAAATCAAAATGGCTAGAAACGATAGATGCTATTATCTTATCTTATGAAAAAAATGAAGATGGCATCAACTCTAATGTTAAAAAATTAATCGACCATTTACAAACTAAATATTTCAAACACAGTACTTTTCTCCCCGATGAGAGGGCTGCTATGTTAAAAGCACGTAGTAGAATTTATGACGATTTCCTACATGATCTACCCTTATGGGAATTATGGAAAGATTGACTCAAATACAGAAGGGAGCTTTTCGTTCCCTTCTATATTTTTCTACCTAGGACCTTCGCAAAAAATTATTGTTATTGAAAATATTTTTTTTGTCAAATTTCCTAATACCATTCAACATAAGATGCAGACGATTTTGAAGTTTGGTAACAAATAGAAATAATTCGTAAACTGACTCACATGAAGCGCATTACAATACAAGAGAATAACAATAACACTGATCAATATGTATTTAGGAGCGCTCAGTGTCGATCCGCTTTTATTTTTTCCTAATACCTATTGTTTTTCCGCTATTTAGATCTATTATTTCTTTATAACTACTTTAAATAAATATTATCCTAAAGTAAAAAGTCAGGGGCCTAGACCTTGACTTTGCTTTTATCTCACCTTAGTAGAACTTACCACCCAGAGGAATAAAATAGTAAGCAAGCGATTAACACCTTACTTAACTTTTAGCCCTGCTTTCGGGTCAGAAATGATAGAAAAGAAAGGAAAAATAATAAAACTACTTATTCCTTTCTTTTTTTTATTTTAATTGTTTAAGTTGCGTTTAATGGATTTAAAACTTCTTTGACTATTTTTCCTGTTTTCTCAGCTATTTTTATTACTAATCCTGCTGCTTCTCTTATCTTTGATGCTGTATTGGTTATAGATTCTATCTTACTTTCATCTAAAGCATTTTTTATAGCCTCTACTGCCTCTGCTGCTCCTTTCCCAGATTTTTGCATAGCTTTCGAAACTTCTGCTACGGCTGCTTCAGCATTTTTTACTTCTTCGGTCTTTGATGTAGGCTTTGTTTTTTCCATTTGGGCCTTATACATTATCTGTATATTCCGTTCCTCTTTTTTAAAAAGATCAACTGCTTCTTTTGCTGCCACAGATGCAGTTGTTACCTTAGCTTTAGCCTCTTTTATACCTTCTAAACTTACTCCTTCCCTTTTAGATAGCTCATCTGTTCTTTCTATAGCACTTTTTAACTGATCTGCCGCAGATGAAATTAAATTCATTGCAGATGCCATAGAAGCCCCAACTGTGTGTTCGTTTGATGCGTTTAGATTTGCCTGTGTTAATTTAGCAGTTCCCAGTAACGTTTCTGTTTCGTGTAATGACTGATTTAAATTATCTAATATCTCTTTTTCTGTTAATACAGGTTCTATTATTACACGTTCTTCTTTTTCTCCATCCTCTGGTGCTACTTGCTCCTCATGAGTACAAGATATTACTATTAACGAAAGTAAACTTAAAATTAATATTTTCATTAACCTTTCCATTATTTATACCTCCTATATTTGATACAACATCGTTATTATATCAAATATAAATTAATAATCAAGATTATATAGTAATAAATCTAATTTATTTAGACCTTTCTTTTATTGTGTCTTTGGAGTAATGCTTAGATATATTCCAGCCACTTGTTATTTTATCTTCAATTAGACATTTGAGTCATCTCTAAAAATCCAACTGCTTCTTTTCTTCCTTCAACCACCTTGCATATTTCTCAACTAAACTCAAAAAATAATTTTTACCTTTTTTCTTCTTCAATACTTTAAAATCTTCAAGTAAAATAAAAAACTCGCCAGGAGTCAAAGAATAAAGAAATGCTACAATGAAATTAATCTCTCTTTCTATTTCTTGGTAATACCTATCTTTAAAATCTAATTTTGATATTTTTGCTTTCTCTTCCTCAGTAAACTCGAGTTCCTTAATATCTAATAGTTCAGAAAAATTGCTGGGGTCATTCTTGACAGTTAAGATACATGCATTCTTCACTAGTTTTAAGTAAATTGGATTACTTAAAATTTCCTCATCTGTGGGTTGGGGCATTGGACATTGATAAAGAAACGTTTTTTGAACATTAATTTCAACAAATTTCCTAATTAAAAAATCAAAAGGCAAAGAATTAAAAACGCTAATAATAAATAATTTTTTCAAAATAGATACAGAAGGTTTTTCATAATTTAAATATAAACTGTAAGTACAATAACTATATCTAGGCTTTAAAGCGCTAATCATTGTCCTCTCATCTGTATTTCTTGCAATTTTCCTATATTGTATTTTAAAATTCTCATATCTTAAACAGTTCGGGACTATGTTCTTTAAGTCTTGCTTACTTATCCATAACAACTGAGAAGTACCCTTAACCTCCTTTTCAAAGTATCTTGAATTAAATTGAT
The DNA here is from genome assembly GCF_021165755.1 of Borrelia sp. RT5S. Classification (NCBI taxonomy): domain Bacteria; kingdom Pseudomonadati; phylum Spirochaetota; class Spirochaetia; order Spirochaetales; family Borreliaceae; genus Borrelia; species Borrelia salvatorii. The sequence continues at coordinate 938,406 of NZ_CP088936.1, read as the reverse complement.
GCACGTTGGCTCCTTTGTAAAGGAATATACTGTCATCTTCTCTTGTATCACATTCTTTGAAATAAGATCTATATTTAGTAGCGTGCAGGCCCTCTCCGAAATTGATATAATCCTCACAGAGTATATCAAATTTCTTAAACATTTTTTTGGTTAGGTTAAATTCTTCTTTACTCGTGTATTCTGCAACAATATATTTAACAGGAGAAATGTCTTTAATATCTTTTAAGCTTAAATGAAGCCCTTTATAAGGAAAATTTTGGCCTTTCTTAATAAACTTTAGCTCTTCGGTCATCTCTTCAACTATTTTGTCGCCCTTTTGAATCATAAACTTTGCTTTAAACTGCGATGTTTTACTACCGTTATTACTAATTTGGAAAATGGCAAACTTAAAACAGGATACTACATCTGTAAATCGTTTATTATTCTGAAACTGGTATAGATAATTCAATTTGTAGTTCTTTAAAATAAATATTCTGAGTTTTTGAGAGCTATGTTCACTCCACATGCAAGAAGGAATAAGATATGTTAAATTGCCTCCCCTAGCTATGAGCTTCAAATTAAATGCCACAAAATATCGAAAAAGATTGGGATCTCCTCCACATGAAAATTTTTTAAAACCATTCTTATAAATATCATTTAACTTACCGACAATTCTTTTCTCGTCTCCATATAAACTAGTCAATATTTTACTTTCGGTGCTTATGTCACTTCCCATTGTCTCTGATTTAAATTTATTTTGCTCAAGTATACTTAATTTCCTATAATCGGGGTTGTATTTAGCAAAAAATTCAGACTCATTAAATTTAGCCTTCTTCCAAGGTGGGTTTCCAATAACAATTTCAAAACCATTAGCTGCATCAGGAAATTCTATTCCATAATGAAAAATCTTATACTCATCGTGAAATGCTTCAATTTCTTTTATTATCTCACTATCATCGTCTGGAATATCATCATTCATAATGCTGTCTATCAATTTTGCAACATCATAACTACCACTACCTCCAAACGTTATATTTTTACTCAATTCTAAAGATTTAATTGAATATAGTTCATATAATTTAGCCAGAGAAAAAACCAGTCTTAATTTATATCCATCTCTCTTGTACTCAGAATAAATTATCTTAGATGCTTCAACCTGTTCCTTAGTAATGTCGTTAATGAGTTTCAATTTTTGCAAAGATTCTTCTGTTTTTTTAATAATATTCTTAATTTTTTCATTCAACCACAGGCTTGCATCGTTGGGAAGATGCTTAAGAATAATATGATAAAATTCGTCGCTCATATATCCAATTAAGGCATTACCCGTTTTAATGTGATGCTCAATGAAGCTTAAGGGAGTCCCAAAAATAAAAGTATTGATCCAAAGACTTAGCATCGTAACCTCAACAGCAATTGGATTAATATCTACTCCGTAAATGCATTTTTTGAGCAACATTCTCTTTAAAATTAGTTTATCATCTATATTTCTTATGCCATATTTGCTAATCTCAGCTTTAATGATCCTATGTTCATTTTCCATTTCACTTTTAACATCCTTAAAGTCGTCAATACTGGCATAAACCTTATCTGTAAGATAATTTAAACTTGAAATCAAAAAGTGGCCAGATCCACAAGCATTATCAATGATCTTAATGTTGAAGGGAGATTTATTTTTAAGTTGTTCTTCAATGGCTGAAGTTGCCATAAATTCTGTAAGATTGTCTGGCGTATAAAAAGCTCCGCTTTTTTTTCTATTCAGAGACATTGAAGTAAGATAAATATCCCCTTTGTAATATGTGCTAACATCTTCCCTTGTATTTTTATATTGGGTAGGTAAATTATTTTCAGTGTAAATTAGGTAATTACCATCTACTTTAATACGATAAATGATATCTTGAGCAATTCTTAAATCATACTCAAGAAGTGCCTCATAAAGTTCCCCAAAGCTTTTTACATCTATCTTTGAATATCCTATATATTTTTTATTCCTAGCATTTTCCTCCTTAAAGAACAAAATCTTGGTTAAAATATCTTTTATTTCCTCTGTTGTTAATAAGTTTTCGTTTGTTAAATGCCTTGCTTTAGATTCACAAAAAAGTCCTCCGTTAAACATGGGAAATTTAATAAGTCCATTATCCATTCCTTTGTCCAGTAACAAAAAAATAGATAATAATTCGCTGTATTTTATGTTTTCCTGGGTTAGCTTCGGGTAAAGGAAATGCCTAAAAGAAACCTTATCTTTGTATACTGCGTGCGCCTCTAAAACATCTCTAAATTTATCTTCGATGTAAGCAATGAAAAATATTCTCAGTACAAATATTATTGATTCCTCTAAAATAGTCTCTAATTCTTTAAAAGTAATATAAGGGTTTGCTCTAAATTCTTTTTCATATATATTCTTTGATATCTTAAATACAATAGAGTCATCAGGATTTGCATAAAGTATTTCCTTAAGCGTTTTCTTTATTGTATCTTGTTCACGTATCCTTTCTATTTTTTCTTCTTCAATTTCACCACTTAAATACCTGTCCTTCCGAACAAGATAATAAAACAGAAGGAAACCTTCCTGACCGTTAAATTTATTCTTTAATATTTCTGAAAAATTAAACTCAATATATTTTTTCTCTCCAGTATAAATTTGTGATTTGTCATAAAATCTCCATATATGCCCATTGGTAATTATCCCAAAATCTCTTTTATATTGATTGAGTGCATCATAAAACTGGTCTTCTGATTTTCCTAAATCGATATCTGGGCTTTTAACTTCAATAACAAGTAAAATCTTTTCACTAAGAATTATTTCGCTACCAATTAAACTTTTTTCAAAAAATTCCTTGTCATCTTGATTTTTAAACAATAAAATATCCGTTATTGATAATTTATCGCTTTCTACAACACCAATTTGTTGCTTAACTGCATAGGACAGCTCTACGAAAATAGTTTCAACGAAAGTTTTTACTTCTGATTCTGACGTAAAGTTCCCAAATTTTATATTTTTAAATTCCCTTTCAAAGTAGTAAAAAAAATTTTCTAGATCATCTCTAGATCTAGTATTTGTAAAAAGATTATTTACAGTATCTCTGTATTCATTTACATATGGGTGATTGGTTTTTACCCCTAATATTTCTTTTCCTTCACTCATGTTCTCAGTTTTAGTTAACGACTACCCCTAAAATTAATTTAATTTAAATACACTTAATGTTGCCAAACCTTACAAAAAAACTCTTGACTTTGTTCTAATTTGCTAGAAAGCTATAAACTAATAAAGATGATCTTAAATTAACAGCAAGTAAGCTTATAGAGAGTTTTGGTAAATATTAATATCTCTTTCTTTCATTTCTATGATTTTGAATTTTTCCCAAGCTTTTATTTCATCAAGAAGATATAATTCCTCCTCATGTATTCTTCCAACCACATTAACAAGTCCATTATTAGACGTGTCCTTAAGAGCTACCTGAAGTTCCCCACCATACCCCAAATACTGCGAAGAATCTATCAATATATCGCCTCGTTTAATCTCATCGGGAGAATGTAATGTAAAATTTGCATCTTTATAATATACTCTTGGCATGGTTGACCGAAGCCTATAAGAAGTAATATCGCCCCTATTGAAATGCAGGACATCTAAAATCACTTCCCTTTCTATGGGACTGATTCTGGGATTTAAACTAGCTTTCAATTCCAGCAAACATCTATTTACTCTAGCCATCTTTTCTAGCTCCAAATCATCTGGAAAACAATTTGAAATAATGACTGCATCCATTCCTTCTTTGAAAAGATCTTTGGTTTGAAGTTCAATATCCTTATCTCTATGTTCTTCTAGTGTAGGTGCTCCATCTTTTTCAATTCCCCTTGCACACTCTTCTGCTTTAACTGAGCTGACAAACGCAGACGTAGGTATTGAATTTCGTTTAAATGCCTTTGTAGTTGCTCTAAAAAAATCTCTTGAAAGACCTGTATATTTGTGTGGATAAAAATTATGACATCCTAGTAAATTATCTTTGTTTGGCCTGAAAGACATTATTGTATCTATATGTCCATTGATACTACTTATATTTAACTCTATTTTCAAGTTAGAGTCATTAAAGGTCATTAATGACTCTTCAATTCCCGTAAACGGACAATCAAGCCTAATAGCCCAAGCTCCAAGTTGCTTGAAATAATCAAGCTTTAAACAATTTCTAAGATCCGTAAAATCAATATTCAGTTTCTTAAAAATGCAAGGTGCTACATCTATAATTGGCTTCATTCCCAATTTGTTTGCAGTATCAAGAACTTCTTTAAAGGTGCTAAACTCAGCACCATCAGTATAAAGAAGAGATGTAAACACTCTTGTAAACCCAAGAGATGCACTTTTTTCCAAGTATTCAATAATTCTATTTTTAGAGCTTACATTAGGGTATATTGATACTCCTATTTCCTTCATCTCAAATTTCCTTCAAGCTTTGACTATTAACTAAATCTTGCTTCCTAGCTACTGCATTAAAAGCAAGGTTTAACACATTAGCTCCATTCATCGTTCCGTAATCAATTGTATCTATTGATTCAACAGGAATCCCCTTTGGCCTTGCAATATCTTCCAGCCTTCCTTTGCTAAACCTAACTTGTGGGGCCAACAAAACAACATCAAAATTATCAATCACCTCATTAAATTTTGATTCCGATGAAGCTTCAATACGTATATCCATATTATGCTTTCTAGCGTATTCTTCCATTTTTTGTACTAACATACTTGTAGACATTCCTGCACTACATACAAGCAATATATTCATAATTTCTCCTATTTTTTTAATTCATTAATTAGTTTATAGACTTGTATTAACTCTTCAAAAATACTTAATTCGGTAATTGCAGACATCAAATGATCTTCTGCATGAATTAAAATAAATGGTGTTTTAATAGAATCCGGATTTGTTGTCGAATATTGTATTACATCTCTGTGTGCCTCATGTGCTCTTGCAATAGAAGTTCGGCTTTCCTCTATAATTTCTCTAGACTTTTCATAGTTCCCAACTTTTGCATGTGACAAAGCTTCTCTTAAAAAACTCTTAGCCTCACCAGCATAAGCTACAACGGGCATGCTTACTTCATCTATTAGCTTTTCCACAGTATACTCTTTTTTATTCATGCTAAACCAACTTCAATATTTTTATTTATTTTAAATTTATTTTATCATACTAAGTAGTATTAATTTTTAAAATTATATAATTAAATGCTATGGATGTTATGTGCGATTATAAATTAACGTGTGTTATGTCCATCGAGCATAATTAATAAGATTAATATTCATTATCAAGTTAGGAGTTTTTATGAAATTACAGGAAATCATCGAATCGAGTTTAGTTCCTATTGCTAGCAAGATAGCTTCAAACAAATATTTAATTGCTATTAGAGATGGATTTGTTTTTTCAATGCCCTTTTTAATAGTAGGATCTTTTGTTCTTCTGTTGGTTAATTTACCATTTACTGATCCTAGCAATTTTTTGTATCAACAGTGGTATGTTGATTTGATGACAAGATACAAGGAAAACATTGTTCAGCCTTTTTACGTAAGTATGGGCATTATGGCTATTTTTGTGGTCTTTGGAATTGGATATAGTTTGGCTAATTTTTACAAAATCGGTGAAATTACAGGGGGATTTCTTTCTCTCTTTACTTTTTTAATTCTAGGGGGACAATCGGATTGGATTCCTTATGGAGGAGAGACAACTAAATGGGCAATTTCTCCTGGAGGCTGGTTTCCCGTTATTGATGCAAGATACCTTGGTGCTCAGGGAGTTTTCATGGGTATTATTGCTGCTATTTTTTCAGTTGAACTATATAGATTTTTAATAAATAAAAAAATAACAATTAAACTTCCAGAAAGTGTCCCCCCTGCTGTTTCAAGATCCTTTGAAGCTTTAATTCCTGTTGTTTTACTCACACTTATTGCGCAAGCCACAAATCTCTTTGTTCAAAGTACAACAGGGAACCTATTACCCGAAATCATTATAAGTATTTTTAGGCCTCTTCTGTATATCAGTGACACTTTAATTGGAACATTAATTATTGTCTTAATTGTGCATGTATTTTGGTTTTGTGGTCTTCATGGAAGTGGCGTTATTATTGCTTTGCTTAATCCAATAATTTTGGCAAATCTTGAAGTTAATGTAAAAGCTTTATCGGATAACATTCCTCTTCCTCATATTTTAGCTGGAGGTTTTCTTGATTCACTTGTATACATTGGCGGAAGCGGAGCGACACTGGGACTTGCCGCAGCTATGATGTTAAGCAAGGCTCAACATTTAAGAACTATAGGAAGACTTTCCTTTATCCCTGGTCTTTTCAATATCAATGAGCCTATGATTTTTGGTTCTCCAATTATTTTAAATCCCATTTTAGGTATTCCTTTCATACTAGTTCCTTTAATTAACGTAGTTGTTGCATACTCTTTAACTAATTTTGGATTCATTGAGAGAGTTAGGACTTTAGTTCCTTGGACAACACCATCAGCACTAGCAGCTTTCATTTCTACTGGACTTGACTTTAAGGCTCTTATATTATCTTTACTATTATTGATACTTTCTACACTGATCTACTTCCCCTTCCTAAAAGCCTATGAAAAAGTTCTCTTAAAGCAAGAAAATACCCGAAAAAACACATCTTGTAAAGGCCGTCAGGGGTTATGATAAGGAATGAACATGAAAAATATTATTTTTGTTCTTTGTTTTTATCAGAATTTGCAAGAACACTTCCGCACGCAGTTCTGACTATTATTTTAATCAATAAAGGGCTAGCGCTAGGCAATATTGCCATGGTACAAATGTGCTACATGCTTGCAATTATGATCTTTGAGTTTCCCTCAGGTGTAATTTCAGACATTTTTGATAGAAAAATTGTTTACTTGATGTCTATTTTTTTGTCAATGGTTTCATATTTCATTATTTTCAAAGCGACATCATTTGCTATTCTTTGCTCTGCTTGGTTTATATATGGGATGTCATCTGCAGTAAGTACTGGAACAATTGATATTAGCTTTAATCGCCACCTAAAATAGCCCCAATGCTTAAAATTATCTTTCTAGAGGATATAAATGCTTTTAATTTTTTTGAGTCACCTTGATACAGGCGACATAGGCAGTATCTTATTTTTGCATATTGATCTGAAAATATATCTCATTTCATTATTACTATATTTAGTATCTTCCTTAGTTACAATTCTTTTCATATCGTGTGATAAAAATACAGATTATCAATATAAAAAAGAAGATACCATGCTATATCTTATAAATTTCAAGAAAGATATAATTAGGTTTTTAAGATCTGAAGTTCTCCTGGAGTTATTTATCCTAATTAGTGCCATTCAGTTATTCTTGCAACCTTTCTATTTATACTGGCAAGTAATTTTTACTGATAAAAATATACCCATTAGTACATTTGGAACCATGTATATATTATTTCGTTTGTCAGATATTATAGGAGCATGGACATTTAAGAAAATTAAACGCCCTGAGTATTCCATTTATATCATTTTAACTACCATGGCTTTATTATCAATTTTAATAAAAACAGTTTCACATATTTATATGTTTACTACCATAATCACACTCTTAGTAACTATGGTTAGTCTTTATTCTAATAATTTGGAATATTTTTTACGAAAGAATATTGATTCAAAAGTTTTAGGAACTATAACTTCCATTAACAGTACAATATCTCGTTTATTCTCATTCTTAGTACTATTAATATGCTCAGTGTTATCTAATTTAATGAGTGCCATAAATACACTTGTCCTACTGGTACTCATTTTTTGTACCCTATCCGCTATAGTTACATACAAATTTAAAGCCAAAAAAAGAGCCATTAAATTACAAACTAGTTTTTCGAAACAAATCAACCCTGAATAATTAAAAATTAAAATTACAGCAATTTTGGAAATAAGGGCGTACTCATAAATCAAAATAAACCCTCAATACGCCCTTATTCTTCTTCTATACTACTTCCTTAGTCTTTAATGACAGTACCTCTAGCATTCTCTATGTCTTTACTAAGTTTATCTAATGACGTAATGATGGCTATCCTTCCTTCACTAGACTTTACAAACTCCATACCAGCCTGCACTTTAGGCAGCATAGATCCTACTGCAAAATGCCCTTCATCTATGTATTTTTCCATATCTGAAGTACTAACCTCATTTAACAAAATCTCATCCGATTTACCAAAATTTAATGATACCTTCTCAACAGCTGTAAGTATAATCAAAACATCTGCCCCTACATCCTGAGCTAATCTAGATGAGGCAAAATCTTTATCAATTACCGCACTTACTCCTTCAATATTTCCTCTTAAATCTCTTACAAGAGGCACTCCACCTCCACCACAAGCAATGACTATAAATCCCTTTCCGATTAATTCCTTTATTGCTTCAATCTCTACTATCTCTAATGGCATCGGAGAAGCTACTACTCTCCTGTAACCCCTGCCGCTGTCCTCTCTCAGAACATACCCCTTGCTCTTTTCAAGTTCCAATGCCGTAGCTCTATCATAAAATGGACCAATCGGTTTACTAGGATCCCTAAATCCCTTGTCTTCTTTGTCAACTATGACTTGAGTAATCAATACAGCAACATCTTTACTCACACCCCTTTTCCTAAGCTCATTTCTTAAAGCCTGTTCAATGTGATACCCTATCATACCTTGACTCATCGCCCCACATATATCAAGCGGCATAGCAGGAGTTTCATGTCTAGCCATTTCATTCTGAAGGACTATCCTGCCTACTTGCGGACCATTGCCATGACTAATAACTACCTCATGTCCACTCTCAATTAAATCCACAATCCCTGTAATACTTTTCATTACAACCTCCAACTGCTTTTCAGCCGTTGCCTCGCCATTGCCATCCTCCAAGGCATTTCCCCCAAGACATATGACTATTTTCTTACTATCCATCTTCATACACTCCTCATCTATGATTAAATATAAACATTGGCCATTATCACCAAAATACATATTACAAATTCAATAACAAACAATGGCACAACAAATCTAACCCAACTTCCATATCCTAATCTTGCAATTCCTAAAACTGCCATTATAACTCCAGTAGGAGTCAATAAATTGACAAGCCCAGATGCTGTTTGCATTGCAATAACAACAGATGCCCGTGGCATCTCCAAAAAGTCAGCCAAAGGTGCCATTATTGGCATCGTAAGACTTGCATGCCCAGACGATGAGGGGACAACAAACCCTATCAGTATTTGTACAATTTCATTTAAAACTATAAACAAAACTTTTGGCAATCCGTATAAAAATTCAGCCGCTGCATTTAATATTGTAGCCGTAATCAATCCATCGTCAGCTACTATCATAACCCCTCTAGCTATTCCAATAATAACAGCAGCTGTCATCATATCTTTAGCACCCTCTATAAATGCATCCCACATCTGAGATTCACTCATCTTGCAAACCAAGGCCGAAAGAATAGCTGTGCCAAGATACAACATAGTCATCTCTTGCATCCACCAACCAAGTTGTATAATGCTATATGTTAAAAATAAAATCATTATCCCATATAAAAGCAAAACTATTTTACGTGCATTTGTAAACTCTGGGATATCCGACCCGCTATTACCGCCGCTATCTTTAATAAATGCATTATAGTGTTCTTCCCTTTTTGCATAAACTATAGATTTAGTGGGATCATTCTTAACTCTTACCGCGTACACTAAAACATATATTATTGCAACCAAAGTAGATACTACATATAAAACAATGCGAAAATAAAATCCTTCATTTAAATCAATACCAGCGATCGCTGACGCAATTCCTGTTGCAAATGGATTAATAGTGGAGGCCATAGTTCCTATACCAGCTCCTAATGCAATAATTGAAACCGCCACTATCATATCATAACCTAAGGCTAGCACTAAAGGAATCATGACAAGGTAAAATGGAAGTGTTTCTTCGCACATTCCCGTTGTAGTTCCTCCTATTGAAAAAATAAACATCATAAAAGGAATAAGAAGCTTATCCTTGTTTCCCATCTTTCTAATTGCTGCAGCTATTCCCGCATCAACTGCTCCGGTTCTTAAAATTACACCATAAGCTCCACCAACAATTAAAATAAATACAATAACCTCAACAGCATGTTCCATGCCTTTAGCCATTGAAGTTAAAACGGTATAAATACCATCAAAAAATCCCCTAGGAGCCCTATCCACTGTGTGGTAAGTCCCAGCCACAACAACCTCTTTCATGCTCCCACTAACTTCTCTCATCTCCTTAGAAAACTCACCAGCGGGTAATACATAAGTTAATACCGTCATAATAACTATTAAAGAAAATATTATTGTAAAACTACTCGGAATTTTGATCTTCCCAATCATGATATCCCTCCTGACACATCTCGCATTTCCTTAACACAACACAATGTAAACAAGACTAACCCAAAGTTGCAACCATTACAGCCTTAATTGTATGCAATCTATTTTCAGCCTCATCAAACACAACAGATTGATTACTTTCAAAAACATCATCCGTAACCTCAACACCCTCAAGACCATACTTGTCAAATAATTCCTTACCAAGCACTGTATTTAAATCATGAAAAGCCGGTAGGCAATGCATAAATATTGCATCTTCCTTTGCTAATTTCATAAGTTCCTTATTAACCTGATATGGCTTTAAAAGCTTTATCCTTTCATCCCAATTAATTTCTCCCATAGATACCCAAACATCAGTATAGACAACATCAGCATCTTTAACTGTTTCTTCAATAGAACTAGAAATAGTAATCCTGCCTCCGCTCTTGTGTGCTACTCCCCTTACCTTGTCTACCAACTCTGGTTCTGGGAAAAGTTCCTTTGGGGCAAATATTCTAAAATCCATGCCCATCATGGCACAACCTTCCATTAAAGAATTAGCAACATTATTCCTACCGTCACCACAAAACACCATCTTCAATTTTTTTAAACACCCCTTATGCTCTTCAATGGTCATAAAGTCAGCAAGAACCTGTGTCGGGTGCGCAATATCCGTTAGTCCATTATAAACTGGAACATTAGAGTATCTAGCCAAATCCTCTACAGCCTGCTGGGAAAATCCTCTAAATTCAATAGCATCATACATTCTTCCCAATACTCTTGCTGTATCAGCAATAGACTCCTTCTTGCCTATTTGACTTCCCGTTGGCCCCAAATAAGTAACCCCAGCACCCTGATCATAAGCAGCAACCTCAAATGCACATCTTGTTCTTGTTGAATCTTTTTCAAAAATTATAGCTATATTCTTTCCCTTAAGTTTCTGCTTCTCAACCCCAGTATACTTAGCTCTTTTTAAATTGTGAGACAAATCAAGTAAATATTTAATTTCCTTTTGAGTAAAATCTAAAATCCTTAAAAAACTTCTGTTTCGTAAATTATACATAAAATTCTCCTTCCTTAATTTAAATATCGTCCCTTATTAAAGGCATTGACATGCATCTTGGGCCGCCCCTTCCTCGTGAAAGCTCACTAGAAGGGATTTCATGAACTTTAATTCCAAATTCTTTAAGCAATCTATTAGTAACATGATTTCTAGAATAAACTACCACTTCCCCTGGAGCTATTGCTAAAGTATTAGCCCCATCATTCCATTGCTCTCTCGCCCCATGAATTAAATTCCCTCCGGCACAATTTATTATATTAACCTTACACCCAAGATAGAAACCTAAAATATCCTCCAACTTCGCCTTCTCGCTCTTAACCTTAATATTGCCAGAGCCCGAGTCGTAAGTTAAAGCGTAAATAGTAAAACTCATATCATCGCTGCTAAAACTAGTAAAGGTATTATGATCTATTTGGGTAAAAACTGTATCCAGATGCATATAAGCTCTGCTCTGTGGGATTTGAAAAGCCAAAATAGTACTAAAAGATGCCTTTGCTTGAAAAAGCTTTCTAGCTACTTTTTCAACAGATTCAGCCTCAGTTCTCTCAGAAACACCAATAGCTAAAACATCTCGACTCAAGATTAACTCATCTCCACCTTCTAAAGTAGTATCTTCGTCTCTAGTAAACCATATAGGTATATTTTCTTTGTAAACAGGATGATAACCAAAAATATACTCTGCAAATATTGTCTCTCTTCTCCTTGTCCTAGTTCTCATCCTGTTTATTGTTACCCCATTCCCGACACTTGCAAAGGGATCTCTTGTAAAGAGTACATTAGGCATAGGGTCCGTAATTAAAGGATACTCACTGTTTACTAAATAATTGAGAGAATCGGATTTATAATTCTTAAGTTCATCTCTTGTAACTCCTGATATCATCTTTGAAATCATATCCTTGACAGACATATTATAAAAATAATCTTTTAAAGCTCTAGTCTTATTTTCAGTTCTAATTCCTGCCTCAAGAATAAACTGAGACACAAACTTATCTTTAATCTCGTCACTACTAGAAATAGTCTCACTAATTAAATCTTCAATGTAGACAACCTCAGCTCCATTATTTCTTAAAGTGTCTGCAAAAGCATCATGTTCTTGTTTTGCAACTTCAAGATAAGGAATATCATCAAATAATAACCTTTGCATTATTGAAGGTGTTAAGTTTTCCAATTCTTCTCCAGGTCTATGCAATAAAACCTTCCTTAAACGACCTATCTCTGAAAATACACTTATTGGTTTTAAACATTTCATATACAAAACCCCCTTTATAAAAAAGCTTAAAAACTTTAATTATGCTTACATATTAAAGCTTAAATAATAAAAAATCAATGTAATTTAAAACTTATAAAAATAGATAAAAATGCTTAAAGTTGATTATGATAAAATAATGACATGCGCTTTGTTCAATGTATATTGAGTTTAATAGCCTGTTTTCTAACATGCTCATGTGCTTTATTCAATGAAGAACAGAAAAATAATAATGCTTCTGTCATTTTTCTAACCCATAACTCGCCTTCCAGCCATTCTCTTGTAACTAACATGACATATACTAACTATCGTATACCATTAAATAAAATTGAAAAAATATTACAACAAACAGAAGAAGCTCATTTACTAAGAATGGTAGCAGTCGATTTAAAAATCAATCCCCAAAAATTAGAAGAAATAAAAAATTACTTATTAGCCTACAAAAGACACTTAAATGACTCACAAGAATGGGAAAAATTTCTTGAAAAAAGCAATGTAAACGGCTATTTAAACATCAAAGTTGATACAAGCTTTAGAAAAAAATCTAATGAAATTCAATCAAATTCAGCTAACAAAAAACTAACAGAAATAACTGAAGCACAAATGTACTTGGAAAAGGAAATCTTAGCATTATTAGAACAAATATTTCACGAAAAAAATATAGGATACATACCTTTCGATAATATTAATTCTTTTTTCCCTCAAGATGATTCAATAAGTTATTCCATTAATAAAGACACAATTAATGGAAAGGAATACATAACTCCCCATATAATAGCAAATCAATTATTAAAAATTAAAGAAAAGCAATACTTCAGTAGCTTCATGTCCTTTCTTAAAATTGAAGATAACAAAGTAAAGGCAATACTTGAAAAACAAAAAATTGCTGATGCAAATAATTCTTCTTACAACCCAACACAACTGAAAGAGAATTTAAAAAACAACCATAGCTTAATTCCCAACATCATAGATCCAGATACCGGCATAGAAATAACACCTCAAAAGTTAAGAGCTCTCTTATCAAACGGAGACATCATACTAATAAAACCAAAAATCGATTGGACTGAATTTTTTTACTTTTGGCAACACGTGGGGGTATTCGATGCTGACAAGTATGATAGTACAAAAAAAATTATATTTAAAGGAGAAGACAGCTTTGATATAAAATCTGTAATTACAAGCAATCAAATTAAGTTTGAAACGGCATCTGTCCAAGGATCAGGATATGAAAAGCTCTCAACTTATGTACAGGCAAGAATATTGAAAATATTATCACCTATAGCAGATAATAACACCATCCAAAGGGCAATAAATTTTGGAAGAAATAGGTATGTTGACAATAATTTCGGATACATGGTACCCTTACTATCCTCTAATATGTGGTCTGACTCATTTAATCTTGAAGAAATTCACCATAAAACTTATTGTTCATTGGTAGTTGACAGAATATACAGAGTAGCTGGGCTTAACGTCTCACGGAACTACGAAATATCTGGTTTAGTAACTCCTGGAGAAATAAACGCAGCTGCCTATGATTTTTACATGTCATATACAATAGCAGGAATATTCCCAAGTGTATTACCCAAAAGGGTAATAGCGCCCACCCTTAAAGAAAAATTTATAGGATACAATAGAGAAATAATAGACAAAATAGAAACGAAACGTTCAAATGAAAAAATCTTTGGAAAACCCTGCAATATAACTAATGCTTGGTGCTTAGGAGGTTAATTTGATATGGGAAAATACTATGCTTGTATTTTCCCCGATAGAAATGAAAAAACTGTTTTTACATCTTGGGAAGAATGTAAAAGCAGGATTACAGGGGAAAAAAATAAAATCAAAAGTTTTAAAACTAAAGAAGAAGCAGAGAATTGGTTAGATAAAGACTCAAATAGCAATACCTACCCAATGGGTATCTATTTTGACTCAGGGACAGGGAGGGGTAAAGGAGTAGAGGTTAGAGTTGTAAATGAAGAAGGAGTCTCTATACTAAACAAATTAATAGACCAAAGTTTAATTAACAAACACGACAATTATTATGTAAAAGATTTTGACGGCATTAGCAATAATTATGGAGAACTTCTTGGTTTATATATAGCATTAAAAATAGCACTAAAAGAAGATGTAAAGAATATATTTGGAGATAGTAAATTAGTAATCGACTACTGGTCAAAAGGATTTTACAATAGAAAAAAATTAAAAGAAACTACTATCAAGTTGGTCAAAAATGTAATCAAGCTGAGAAATGATTTCGAAGATAAAGGCGGTCAGGTACTGTTTATCCCTGGGGATAATAACATTGCAGATCTTGGCTTTCATAAAAGATGAATTAGTATTTTATGAGTAAATATATGCAGATAAGGGCGATTGTTAAAACGACATGTTTGTTGTTAGTAGTTTCATGCACTACGGTGGAATTTCAAAAAGAATACGAAACAAAGTTTGACATAGTGGAATCCACTGAGGATTATATTAGTATAGACGTTCCTAGGGCTACAGACGAATACGTTTGCATCCAGATCACAAATAAAAGTCATGAGATCGTAAAAATAAACTGGCAAAATACAAGTTTAAATTCCAAGAATATTGTTACAACAGAGAACGATCTTATATTAATGAATAAACTAGACCAATATAACAAGAAATACAAAGAGTTTTTTATTGGACCTGAGACTTCTCAAAAATTTACAATTTATCCACTAGACAGTCCCAATGAAAATACACAAATCTCAGCTAATAAAACAGAAAAACACAACTATTCATTTAACAAAATTAAATATCCAGCTATCCTGAAACTTAGTATAGTAAAAGCCTACGTTGATACAACCAAACCCATCAACATCTTGATATCAAGAATTCCAAAGCTACCCCTTAATATAAAAAGATGAGTTCATATATTAGAATACTCTCTTTAAAAACCTTTTACAATGACTCTACTTCTTAGTATCACGATTAATTAAAAGCTCATAATCCGTGCTTGAATTACTCTCAAATGAAGCCTTAACAGGTTCAAAGAAATTCCAAGAAATATAAATTGAAAAATTATTCCTCCATATAGAAGAATACTTCCCACTGCTAGAATCTTTTAAAATATCTGGATTTAAATCATATTCTCCTACAAACTTCCAATCATAAAAATTGAACTTAAAGCCTGTACTAATCTTCTTAATCTTAAATAATGAATCTTTCCTATCCTGCAAATTAAAGAAATTGAATGACTTAAGTAAATCTGAAAAAATATTAACCGCTTCAAGATCAACTTGATTCATATATCCTCCAAAATATTTAAAAGTCTTTGTGTTAATGGAGCGTGTAGAAAAGTACAACTCAAAAAACTCAGTATATTTAAATCTAAGACTAAATTCAGCCCAAAGTTCGTTATCATCAACAAATTTTTGCAAATTCATTTTCCACCCAGTATCTATTCCTAATCCAACCGAAAATTTTTCATCAAAAAATCTGAAAGTATATAAATCCCTTTTATATCGAGAATCTAGAAGATATGGAACAAGCTTAGTAGTAGTCCCCACCTTTAAAAAATCACCCAACATCTTATCATATCTATACTCAAACTCATCCTTCATTGCAAACGTAAGTTCAAAATCGTAAGCATTTAGCTTAAAGGAAAGTTCAGAAACTCTATTAATCAAAGGATCATAGGCAGCCAAAAAGGCAACCTTAAAATAATCTAAATACCTAGGTTCTATTTTATAATATAGAGCAGGACTCATTTCCAAGCCTTTATAAGGAGAAGTTGGCCTTAAAGGTTCCTCTGGACTAACGGATATCCTCGCAAGCTTAGATTTATCATCTTCCTTAAATTTTTGATCGTATCTTACTCCGACGCCTACTTCCTGCAGTAAATAGGGAAACTCTAAAGAAAATTTAAGTTCAGAAGACGCATATATATTCTCAAAGGTATTCTTTAGTAAACTTGAAAGACTAGTAGTAAAATACCTGTAGTCATAAATCAAATTAACGTTTATCTCCTGATGAAGGGTTTCGGGGCTCTTCCAAAAGACACTGCTGCTCTTCCCGTCCAAAATTTTAGCTTCTCTATCATACTTTTTATCAAATAAATAAAGCGTAATTTTGTTTTCTACCTTAATATTGCTCCTAGAGAAAGCAGGGTACATAATGAAAGGAAGCAATTCTAAATTTATTTTATTAATAACTGAATGCTCTCCTTTCTTTTCCTTATCCACTAAATTATAATCCTTGTCTAGAGGATTATACTCTTCGGTATTTAGATACACAACTTCCTCAAAAGTAATAAGCCGGTTGTACAAGTCAGCATGAAGCTTTAGATCTATTTTATTTTTAATATCAAACAAATAGCTTTTTACATCATATTTAAATTCTTGGGGAGATTTGGCTTTAGAATTATCAAAGAATACATTATTTTTAAAATAAGGATTAATTCCAAGTCTAATATAGAAAGAATCTGAATTATTAATATCGTTTGACGCAATTACTTCAGGATACACATACAAATCCTTTTTTAAATCATCCTTTTCTTTAATTTTCTTGGAGTTGTCTTTCTTTTTTTTATCCTGTATATCATCTACATCATCACTATCCTCTCCAATATTTTTGACTTTGGGAGCCATAATCATTTCTTTATCCTTATTACCAGAAAAAGGAGCCCAGCTACTGTTATAAAGATCTTTTTGAAAATTGATGTCAACATAGGGAATGTAAACCCTCTCTAAATAAAACCACTTTCTGGTAGGATCCATCACGTCCTTTGGTTTTATTAAAGGGTCTTTACTATAGATATTATCAGAATCTGACAATTTAAAACTAAACCCGAAGTTATTTAGCTTATAATCAAAAATTGTGTTATCACCGAAAGTTCGATTATAAAAAGAAGACAAATTCCAATCGAATGTCTTTATCATGTTTTCTGTCTCTGAATATTCTTTCTGAGATCCAAGAAGGGAGAGAAGTGTTGAGTTTTCCAATCTATTTTTAAAGTCAATTATCACATAAGGATCTGAATAGTGCTCAAAAACCACCGAAAGAAGTGCATCGCTTATTAAGAATTCTGCCTTGGTTTTCAATAAATACCTAAAAGGAACCTCAAATCCAAATATGTCACCCTTGTTTAAATTATCAAAATTAAAAATGGAATAATTGACACTTTTCTCTTCAAAAGGCCTATAAGCCCCAGTACCACTATGTTTATATAAAGTCCTTGCAAACCCTAACCCAAAACTACCTTCAAAAGTCTTAAAACTGCCTAAAGTAGCACCGACATCAAAATCAAGACCCGAATAAAATCCTAAATTAGAATAAATATCGAAAATTAATTTAACATGGTCCTTGCCTACTTTAGAGGCAGCATCCTTAGAAAAGAAATAAGTCAAATAGCCGTTCCTAATATAGGGATCTTTATTCGAGTTGTATACCGAATTAAAGTCAAAATCTAGAAAAGAAGCATCTTCGTTACTAACAGCCCTTTTTCCAAACAAATAGACAGTATTAAAAAGAGTAAACCCCTTCCTTGAAGAATATCCCAAAGACGGATTGAAAAACAAACTATCGCCCGGTTTAAAAAAGAATGGAATATATAATATGGGAACCTTACCCATATAAAATAAGGCATTTACAACTCCAAAATCTCCAGAAGGCAAGACCCATATTTTGGAAGCCCTAATAGAATAATAAGGATCTGGAATTTTACTAGTTGTGATAAAAGCCCCTTCTAGTATATTTGTATCATTATCCAACCTCTTTAAAACCTCTCCTCCAAATGAAACAATGTGATTAATTAAATTTTTATGCATTTTCTTTTGAATAATTCCATTTTTTAGAAGAAAATTCTGAGAGTCAAAATCAACAAACAATTCGCTGCCGTAAAAATACAACTTCTCATCGGAGGTTAAATCAAGCGTATAGTTAACATTTCCGCTAGCAAAGAGCTTTTTAGTATTTCTATTAAAAATAATTTGATCGCCCTTGATATTATGCTTTTTATTATCTCTAATATCCTCAATAATAAGGCTAACTTTCCCCTTAAATATAATATTTTCATCCTTAGTAAGTTGGTAGGTAAAATTTTCAAGATTATCTGTACTTTTAATGATTATCTTATATCTGCCTCCATCTTTTGAAAAAAAATTAGGAGCCAATCCAAATTTTTTCAGGAGTAACTCCCTTATCCTAGAAACATCTTCTTCTTCAATACCTTCTTTCAAGGCCCATTTCTTTAAATCTTCATCACTAGAAAGTTCAAGTTCCTTCAGATTGGCTTTTTGCATTAAAGTTAACTTTTGATTCTCTGCCGGTTTTCCCTTCTCACTTTGAGCAAACAGGATAAAAGAGTTAGCAACACTTAATAGTATTACAAAAGATTTTTTAAAAACATTCCTGTATAGGAACTCTCGCATTTTGAAACCTCTTCAGGGGTTCCGGATATAACAATATCACCCCCAGACAATCCACCCTCAGGTCCTAAATCTATTATGTAATCCGACTGTTTTATCACATCTAAATTGTGTTCTATAAGAACCACCGTATTTCCACTCTCAACAAGAAGCTGCAATACTTCCAGCAATTTTCTTATATCATCAAAATGCAAACCCGTTGTAGGTTCATCAATAATATAAAAGGTTTTCCCTGTGCTCCTCTTGACAAGTTCAAAAGCCAATTTGACACGTTGGGCCTCCCCTCCAGAAAGGGTTGTTGATGATTGACCCAATTTAATATACTCAAGACCAACTTCCTTTAAAATTTTTAAATAATGATTTACTTTTGGAATATTTTCAAAAAAATCTTTAGCTTCAATTACGCTCATTTCTAAAACATCATAAATATTTTTACCCTTGTATCTTATCTCTAGGGTCTCTTCATTAAATTTTCTACCTTTACACAAATCGCAAGGGATAAAAACATCTGGCAAAAAGTGCATTTGAATATTTAAAGAACCTGCTCCTTGACATTTTTCACACCTACCCCCTTTAACATTAAAAGAAAATCTTCCAGCCTTAAATCCCCTAGCCTTGGATTCAGGTAATCTTGCAAAAAGTTCTCTTATTTCTGTAAAAAATCCAACATAAGTAGATGGATTTGACCTTGGAGTCTTACCTATTGGTTTCTGATTTATCTGAATGATCTTATCAACCTGCTCATACCCAGTAATATCTTTAAATCCATCGAAATAACTCATATTCCCTTTTAGCCTACTATCAAGTGCCGGGTATAATACCTGATTTAAAAGAGTGCTCTTCCCACTGCCAGAAACTCCTGTTATTACAGTAAAAAGACCTAAAGGAATCATAACATCAATATTTTTTAAATTGTTTTTATTGGCTCCTAGGAGAACAATCTCTCCTTTTCCAGCTTCACGCCTTACCTTTGGAATATCTATCTTAAGTGACCCACACAAATACTTTCCAGTAAGACTATTTTCATTGTTTAAAACATCGGACAAAATCCCCTCAGCAACTATTTCTCCTCCATGAATTCCAGCTCCAGGACCAATGTCAACAATATAATCAGCAGTGCGTAGAGTTTGTTCATCGTGTTCTACAACGATTACTGTATTTCCAAGATTTTTTAAATTAATAAGTGTATTTATTAACTTCTCATTATCTCTTTGATGCAATCCAATACTAGGCTCATCAAGGACATAAAGAACCCCAGCAAGTGCTGATCCTATCTGAGTAGCAAGTCTAATGCGCTGAGCTTCACCTCCTGAAAGGGTTCCAGATATTCTATCCAGATATAAGTAAGAAAGCCCCACGTCCACTAAAAACTTAAGCCTATTTTTAATTTCCTTTAAAATTTCCTTAGAAATTTTTGTATCAACCTCATCAAGACTAATCATCTCGAAAAATGAATAAGAATCTGTGACAGAAAGATTACTAAGCTCTTGAATGTCCTTTCCACACAACTTAACAGATAATGATGCTACGCTTAACCTCTTTCCTTTGCAAGAATTACACATCTTTCGAGACATTAAACCCTCATAAAACAGCCTGGCGCTCTCAGATTCCGTTGTAAGATAACGTCTTTTTAAAATAGGAAGAAGCCCCTCAAACTCCTTAGAATAATGAAAGCCCCCATCTATTTCTTTACCCTCTACTTCCCTAGACTGATAAATAAAATCAATTTTTTCATTTGCCCCATACAAAATCTTTCTCAGAACATCTTCTGGTATGTCTCTCACAGGAGTATCTAGGCTAAACCCATAATGATTAGAAAGTCCTCTAAAAATTGCTACAGCCCAAGAAGAAGTAGTTTTAAATGTAACAAATGCATCATCATTAAAAGAAAGATCCAAGTTAGGACAAATCTTTTCAAAGTCAAATTCAAGTGTAACTCCAAGACCAGAACACTCACTACAAGCCCCAAATGGACTGTTGAAAGAAAAAAGTCTTGGTTCTATTGTGGGCAGCGAAAACCCACATAAAGGACAACTATTATGTTCTGTAAAGATTTTATCTACCTTTTCTAAACTATTTTCAATTTCTACCCGTAAATACCCACCAGAAACAGACAAAGCAGTTTCTATGGACTCTGAAAGTCTAATTCTTAAATCTCCAATTAATTTTATCCTATCCACTACAATTTCGATATTGTGCTTCTTATTTTTGTCTAAGCTTAATCCAATAGCGTCCTCTACCAAATAATCTTTAAAATCCACTCTTACCCTATTAAATCCTTGATTTAATATTCTCTCAAGTTCCTTTTTATGTGAGCCCTTCGCGCCCATAACAATGGGTGCGAATAAAACAACCCTAGACCCTTCCTCAGCATAACTTAAAACAGTATTGATTATTTTATCTAGAGATTGTTCCTCTATTAAACTCCCATCATTTGGACAATATGGCTTCCCGATTTTTGAAAACAATAACCTATAATAGTCATAAATCTCAGTAATTGTTCCAACCGTTGATCTTGGGTTGTTACTTATTGTCCTTTGCTCAATAGAAATAGCAGGAGAGAGCCCACCTATATAGTCAACGTTAGGCTTCTTCATTACTCCTAAAAATTGCCTTGCATAAGCCGATACGGACTCCATGTACCTTCTCTGCCCTTCTGCAAAAATTGTATCGAAAGCCAAAGAGGACTTCCCAGAGCCACTCTTACCGGATATCACCACTAAACTATTCCTTGGAATATCAACGTTAATGTTCTTTAAATTATGTTCCTTTGCACCTCTGACAGTAATTTTTTCATTCAAAAACGCACACCCCTTGCCTAAACAAATTTCAACTCTTCGTTAGTTCTTTTATTTTATCTCTTAAAAAGATAGCATCTTCAAATCGCTCATCATTAACTGCTTCTTCAAGCTTAAACTTAAGTTTACTGATAAGGTTTTTCTTGGATAATTTTTCATCTGAAACAATTCTTTTAATATCTTCACCGACAGTTTCTCTTTTTAATTCTTTTTCCAAAATTCGTTGCACTTTCTTAACAATAGTCCTTGGGGTAATATTGTTTCGCCTATTGTAGCCCATTTGGATATTCCGTCTTCTATTAGTTTCATCAATAGCCTCTTGCATTGAAAAGCTTACCTGATCATAGTACATAATAACACATCCATTTGAGTTTCTAGCGGCCCTCCCAATTATTTGGATTAAAGATGTGGAAGATCTTAAAAAGCCTACTTTATCTGCATCCAATATCGCAACAAGAGATACTTCCGGAATATCTAAGCCCTCCCTTAACAAATTAATACCCACAATAACATCAATCTCTGATTTTCTAAGCGATGTAATAACGTCTACTCTTTCAATAGCGTTAAGTTCCGCATGTAAATACCTGGCTTTAACATCAAGGCCCAGTAAATAATCGGTTAAATCCTCTGACATTTTTTTAGTTAAAGTCGTAATTAAAACTTTCTCATTTAAAGCAACTCTTTTCTGTATTTCAGAGTAAAGATCTTCCATTTGCCCTTCAGAATTCTTAAGAATAATTTCCGGATCTACAAGCCCCGTCGGACGAATTATTTGCTCAATAATAGCGCTACTCTTCTCTCGCTCTTCAGGCCCAGGGGTGGCTGAAATGAAAACAGCTTGACTAATAAGAGATTCAAATTCAGGATACCTAAGCGGTCTATTTTCAAGTGCCGACGGGAGTCTAAATCCAAAATTTACAAGATTAAGCTTTCTTGCATAATCCCCATTGTACATCCCCCTAATCTGCGGCAAAGTGACATGTGACTCATCAATGAAAAGCAAATAATCCTTAGGAAAAAAATCAAAAAGACAATAAGGTCTCTCCATTTCACTTCCACTAAAATATTTAGAATAATTTTCTATACCTTGACACGTTCCAGTTTCTCTTAACATTTCAATATCATATTCCACCCTTTGCCTAAGCCTTTCAGCCTCAACAATCTTGCCATTTTCTTTAAAATAATGATATTGAACCTTTAAGTCAGCATATATTTTAGGAAGAGCGCCTAGTATACTCTCATAAGGAATGACAAAATACGACTTGGCAAAAAGGGTAAACTCATCAATACTGCCTAAAATTTTTTTTGTAAGAGGACTAATTCTGTTAATTTTAACAACCTCATCAAAATCTAAATAAATTCTGTAAGCAAAATTATCATGTTCATTACTAGGCCATACTTCAACGATATCTCCCTTAATAGAAAATTTATCATGCTCAAGGTTCATAAGAGTTCTTGTGTACTGCAATCTCACAAAAATATCTGCCATTTCCTTAATGGAAATTTTTTGTCCTATGAAAAAAGCATGAGCCGAGCTTTTAAAAAATTCTGGAGAGCCTAATGCATATATTGAAGATACTGTAGCCACTACTACAACATCCCTCCTTCTGGAAAGAGATGTTACCGTTCTTATTCTCTTTATCTCAATCTCTTCGTTAATGGTGGCTTCCTTTTCTATATACAAATCTCTT
Organism: Borrelia sp. RT5S; assembly: GCF_021165755.1. Taxonomy (NCBI): domain Bacteria; kingdom Pseudomonadati; phylum Spirochaetota; class Spirochaetia; order Spirochaetales; family Borreliaceae; genus Borrelia; species Borrelia salvatorii. Next base: position 914,898 of record NZ_CP088936.1, on the reverse strand, counting down.
GAAGCAATATAAGATTCGGGTTGATAATAATCGTAATAGGAAACAAAATACTCAACTGCATTCTCTGGAAAAAAATCCCTAAATTCTCTATAAAGCTGTGCGGCTAAAGTTTTATTATGACTAACTATCAAAGAAGGTCTATTTAAATCCTTAATAATATTGGCTACTGTAAAAGTTTTACCACTTCCCGTCACGCCCTTCAAAGTCTGATACTTATTGTGAGCCAAAATAGACTCTCTAACCTCTTTAATTGCTCTTGGTTGATCACCAGCAGGAGAATAATCAGACTTTAAACAAAACTTCATTAAGACCTCAAATAAAACAGAAAATGAGAATTTAATTAACCATTTTACATTTAAACTATAAAATAATATATATAATCTTGTATGAAATTCTTTAATATAAAAATAAAGGAAATGGTATGAAAGACAACAGACTCTTAAAAAGATTAAAAGAATATACCCTTCTTGAGAAAAACAAATACTTTAAGGATGAAGCATTTAAATTACTCAAGGAAAACAATGAAAGCGAGTTACTCAATAGATTTTATAAAGACCTAGAGTTTGGCACAGCGGGCATGAGAGGAGTTATTGGAGCCGGCACTTGTTATATGAATACCTACAACATCACAAAAGCAAGTCAAGGTATCGCCAATTACATTCTTAAAATAACCGCAACTCCTAAAGTTGCAATAAGCTATGATTCAAGGCGTTTTTCAAAAGAATTTGCATACAATGCTGCTGAGGTCTTTGCATCAAATGGTATTAAAGTCTATATATATAAAAAGATGAGATCGACACCTCAGTTGTCTTATACAGTTGTAAAATTAGGATGCGATTTTGGAATAATGATAACGGCAAGTCACAATCCAAAAGAATACAATGGATACAAAGTTTATTGGAAAGGTGGTGCTCAGATAATACCGCCCCATGACTCGCTTATAATATCTGAGATTCAAAAAATCTCCAATATTGCAAGTCTAGTTACAAAGGAAGAAGGAATTAATAACCAATTAATAACAGAACTTAACGATGAGATTGATATTTCGTACATAGAAAAAATAAATGAAGAATTCCCCAACTTTAATGAAAGAAGTAGGAAAACAAAATTAAGAGTAGCATATACTCCCTTACACGGAGTAGGAGGAGTAACAATAAGAGAATTATTTAAAGGAAGTGAAATAGACTTGTTGCCTGAACCATCTCAAATAGATCCTGATCCAGAATTTCCTACAGTGGAATACCCTAACCCTGAAGAACATATAGCTATGTATAGGGTAATAGAATTTGCAAAGGCAAAAAAATGCGATGTTGCATTCGCAACAGACCCAGATGCAGATAGGATGGGCATTGCCTTTAAAGAAGGTGAAGTATGGAAAATTTTAAACGGAAATCAAATTGCGTGCATTTTAATGAATCACTTATTATCCAAAGAAAGCAGTCCTCAGAACACATTCACAATAGCCTCTTTTGTTACAACTCCAATGTTGGATAAAATAGCTAAAAAGTATAATTCAACATTATTTAGAACGTATACAGGATTTAAATGGATAGGAAGTTTAATCAACGAGATGAAAATCAAAGAGCCAAATAAAAAATTTATCTTTGGTTGTGAAGAAAGTCATGGATACTTAATTGGGGATGGAGCTAGGGACAAGGACGCATTTTCTGCCATTAAAGGTTTTTGCGATTTAATGCTTACTCTTAAAGAAAATAAAAGCACAATAGAAGAATATCTTCAAGAAATGTACAAAGAATTTGGGTACTATGAAGAGATTACCATCACTAAAACTCTTAAAGGAGCCGAGGGGACAGCTTTAAGGGAAAAATTAATGGCAAAGTTTAGAAATGAAGAACAAAAAGTATTTGCAGGTGTTAGGGTAATCAAAAAATTAGATTACGCAACGTTAACAAAAAAAGATACTAACGGGAATATTAGTGAAATATCAGATTATAAATACCCTACTAATGCAATAAAGTTTTTATTAGAAAATCAAATAGTGCTAACTGTTAGACCCTCTGGAACAGAACCTAAAATTAAATTTTATGTATCTATACATTCGAGAGACAAACAAAAAAACGATATTTTTGGTATAATTAAAAACGTAAATATGGAGATAGAGAAATATTAACATAGCAGGAAATCTAGTCAATTTGGTTGAAGTATCCGCTAAAGAGGTTGCTAGAAAGAGTAATAACAGGGAAGTTTCAATCTGGCATCTGTTAATGTCTATACTTGTCCGCCCTAAAAGATCTGAACTGGAGAACATAGACACTAAAACTTTAAAAAACATAAAACAGGATACTTTGTATGAAATAGAAAAGTTAGAAAAAATTATGTCAAGTCCTAATGAGATCATGATTCCGAAAATAAGCAGGGAAGTCTTCATTCTCATTGAAAAGGCAAAAAAAGAATTTAAACCTAAAACTTCAATAGGCATAAAAGAAATTTTTTACCTGATACTGAAAACAAAAAAACTACTAAAGAAGTATAAGCTCAATAGATTAAGTTTTGGATTTAGTGAAGAGAATATAATAACAAACACAGACAAGATAAGATTAATTGAAACATACAAAGAATTTGAGGATGAAATAAGACTTGAGAATGATCACTTTGAAATTGGAAAATACGTTAAAAACTTAACAACACTTGCAAAGGAAGGTAAGCTTGAGCCTCTGGTTGGCAGAGAGAAAGAAATTCAGACACTAATTAACATACTTGAAAGACGAAATAAGAATAGCACAATATTGATAGGGGAACCTGGAATCGGAAAGACAGCAATAGTTGAAGGACTTGCAATCAAAATTGCTAATAAAGAAATAAAAAGTGGATTAAAAAATAAAGTAATATTAAAAGTTGATACTTCTGACCTGGTATCGGGAACAAAATATAGGGGAGAATTCGAAGAGAGGCTAAATAACTTAATTAAATCCACTAAAAATAAAGATACGATAATATTCATTGATGAAATACATACACTGGTAGGTGCAGGAAATTCCGAAGGTGCTCTTGATGCGTCAAATATTTTAAAACCTGCCCTATCTCGCTCTGAAATACAAATTATAGGAGCAACAACTCATGATGAATACAGAAAACACATCTCTAAAGACAAGGCATTTGTCCGAAGATTTCAAACAATATCAATAAAAGAACCCAATGAACAGGAAACCATGAACATTCTTGATAATATAATAAAAAATTTCGAAGCTTATCATGGTGTAACTTACAAAAAGGAAGCCATCAAAAACGTCGTTACCCTATCGTCAAAATACCTGATTAATAAAAGATTTCCTGACAAAGCAATCGATCTGATTGATATTGCTGGAGCTAATAAAAAACAAGAGGCAGTGCCTCGGATAATTGACGCTGAAGACATCAAGAGAGCAACAGATGAAATATTAAGTGTTAAAACAAAATCTAGCATTAAAGAAGAAATTGATGCACTTAAAGAAGCGGAAATACGAATAAGGGGGAAAGTAATTGGACAAGAACATGCTATAAATGAAATGCTTAAAGAAGTAGTTAAGACAAAACTTGAAATCAATGACAGTGGCAAACCTTTAACATCAATGTTACTCATAGGTGCGAGTGGCTGTGGTAAGACAATGTTAGCAAACGAAGTATCAAACATTATTATGGAAGATAAAAACTCAATATTAAAGTCGGACATGTCGGAATATAGAGAAGAAAATTCTATTTCAAAATTAATAGGAACAAATCCAGGCTATGTAGGATACGCTGATGGTGGACTGTTGACAAATAGACTAAAACATACCCCTAGAGCCTTCATCATACTCGAAAACATCGAAAATGCTCACAATTCAGTGCTCAATGTAATTGAACAAATAATTGAAAATGGTGAGTTTATTGACAGCCAAGAAAACAAAATATCTTTTAAAAACGCCATCATAGTTCTCATTACATCTGTTGGATCTAAAATACTTCTTGGACAAGGAAGCATTGGATTTAATAAAACAGATAGTTATTTGAATATTAAGAGCGAAATCAATAATGAACTTAAAAAAAGATTTAAGTCAACACTGTTAGATAAAATACAGAAAAAAATAGTATTTAACGCCTTACAGGAGGAAGACGTCAAAATAATATACAATAATTATTGCAAAAAACTCGTTGAGAAGTTTAGCTCCAAAAACATTAAAATAGAGATTGATGATACACTTGAAGATCATATAATTAGAAAATTTTATGATAAAAACTCTGGAGCAAGAAGTATTTTAAATGCAATAAAAGAAGAAATAGAAGAAAAAATTGTTAATAAGATCTTTAAAACCCCCACCATTAGCCTAATAAGGATATATCTAGAGAAGGGCAATATAAAAATAAAATAAAAGGAAATTTTATGTTTAAGAATGTAGATAACAAAGTGGACTTTCCTAGGTTAGAAGAGAAGATATTAGAGTTTTGGCGTGATAATAAGATTTTTCAAAAATCTGTTCAACAGCGAAAAGGATGTGAAGAGTTTGTATTTTATGATGGCCCTCCTTTTGCAACAGGGCTTCCCCACTTCGGTCATTTTGTTCCAAATACAATTAAAGACATAATTCCAAGATATAAGACAATGAAGGGGAAATATGTTAAGAGAAATTTTGGATGGGATACTCATGGTTTACCCGTAGAATATGAGGTGGAAAAGTCTCTAGGAATTTCTGGAAGACATGAAATAGAACAATATGGAATCGAAAAATTTAATGAAGCATGCAGAAGTACAGTTCTCAGATACACAAAAGAATGGGAAAAGACCATTGTAAGATTGGGTCGTTGGGTGGACTTTGAAAAAAATTATAAAACAATGGACACAAATTTCATGGAATCTGTATGGTGGGTATTTAAGACTCTCTACGATAAAGGATTAATTTACGAGAGTTATTACGTACTGCCTTACTCTCCAAAGCTTGCAACCCCTCTATCGAATTTCGAGGTAAACCTTGGCGAGTACAAAGAGATTAATGACCCATCACTTACTATCAAGTTTAAAATAAAAGACAAGAATGAGTACTTACTTGCTTGGACCACGACCCCTTGGACACTACCTACGAACCTCGGAATTGCTGTTGGTAGTGACATAGAATATTCTAAAATATTTGATAAAGAAAGAAATGAAACTTTTATACTTGGTACAAAGAGGCTGGGTCACTACTATAAATGTGAAGAATCATATACAACACTGGAACAATTCACAGGTAAGAATATTGTCGGCATGGAATACGAGCCCGTCTTTTCCTATTTTTTAAAACAAAGAAACAAGGGTGCTTTCAGGGTTCACACAGCAGAATATGTTACAACGGATGACGGTACAGGAATCGTACATATTGCCCCCTTTGGAGAAGAAGATTATCAAATACTTAAACGCAACACAAAGGTTGAAATAGTAACTCCCATAGACGCCGAATGCAAATTCACAAATGAAGTAAAAGATTTTGAAGGTTTATTTGTTAAAGACGCAGACAAAAAAATAATAGATAAACTAAAATCAATGAACCTGATCTTTAAAAGAGAAAATTTTTTGCACAGATATCCATTTTGTTATAGAACAAACTCACCTTTAATTTATAGACCTATAAGTTCATGGTTTGTAAACATTGAAGCAATAAAAGAAAAACTCATGGCATCAAATGAAAAAATTAACTGGATACCTGCTCACTTAAAAAAGGGAAGATTTGGCAAGTGGCTAGCAAATGCAAAAGACTGGGCAATAAGCAGGAATAGATTTTGGGGAAATCCGATACCGGTTTGGGTCTGTTCAAAGACAGGAAACAAAATATGCGTAGGCTCTCGAGAAGAACTTGAAAGGTACTCGGGACAAAAGATAGACGACTTACACAAGGACAAAGTTGATAAAATAACTTGGCCCAGTGAGTATGGCGGGATATATATTCGAACGAGTGAGGTTTTAGACTGCTGGTTTGAATCTGGTTCAATGCCTTACGCAAGTAATCATTATCCATTTGCGAATACTAATGAAGATAGTCTAGGTAGAATTTTCCCTGCAGACTTTGTTGCAGAGGGACTGGATCAAACAAGGGGCTGGTTTTATACATTAACAATATTAGGGACTGCTCTTTTTAAAAACACGGCTTTTAAAAATGTAATAGTCAATGGGCTTGTATTGTCTAGCGATGGGAAAAAAATGTCAAAATCCCTTAGAAACTACACAGATCCAATGGAAGTAATAAATACATTCGGCGCTGACGCTTTACGACTTTACCTAGTAATGAGTCCTGTAGTAAGGGCCGATGATTTAAAATACAATGATGACGGGGTTAAGGATGTACTTAAGAACATTATCATACCTATTTGGAATGCTTACTCTTTTTTCATAACTTATGCGATAATCGATAAGTTTGAAGCTACTAGTAACATCGATTTATCTAAAACTAATATCCTTGATCAGTGGATAATTAGCGAAATCGAAAGTTTAAAAAAAACACTAAATGAAGAAATAGATAAATATAATTTAACAAAATCAATAGAAGAATCTCTTGAATTCATTGACAAATTAAATAATTGGTACATCAGGAGATCAAGGAGAAGGTTTTGGAAGTCTGAGAGTGATACTGATAAACGAGATGCTTACGAAACTTTGTATTATGCACTGAAAAACTTGATGTTAATGCTTGCGCCTTTTATTCCTTTTTTAACAGAAAACATTTATCAGAATTTGAAGACGGAGAATGAAAAAGAATCCATTCACCTAAATGAATACCCAAAGGAAATTGAGAAATTTATCAAACAAGATCTTGAAAACAAAATGAACTTTACAAGAAAAGTGGTATCAATTGCAAGAGCACTTAGAGCCTCACATGACATCAAAATACGAAAACCTATTAGTACGATCTACGTTGTAACTAGGAACCAAAGGGAAAAAGAAATACTAGGTGAAATGCAAGAAATAATACTTGAAGAAATAAATGCGAAAGCAATAAAAATAAAATCAAATGAAGAAGAACTTGTTACTTATAAGGCAAAAGCCAATTTTAAAGAGCTCGGACGTAAGCTTGCGAAAGATATGAAAGCTGTCTCATCAGAAATAATGAAATTAAACAACGATGCTATATTGCAAATAATAAATGGCAGTACGCATACAATTAAAATAGAAGAAAATACGTATGATATCACAATAAAAGATATAATATTGGAGAGGAAAGAAAAAGAAAACTTAAAAGTAATCAATGAGGATTCTATTACAATTGGATTGGATGCACTAATAACAGAGGAGTTGCTTCTAGAAGGTATGGCAAGAGAACTTATAAGAAAGGTTCAAAATTTAAGAAAAGAAAATAAATTTAATGTTAGCGACCGAATAATATTATATACAGATGGCAATGAGACATTGACCAAAATAGTGAGTGAATTTGAAGACTATATTAAAGCTGAAACGTTGACTCTAAAGATAGAGACAAACGAAAAAGAGGCAACAACTAGGGTAGATCTTGATGATGACATAGAAATAATGATAGGCATTAAAAGATGCGCAAGTTGATTACTAAGGTTTTCATAGTCATTCTTTTCCTAGGATGCGCAACGCTAACTTACTATTCACCTAAAAGCAAAATATCTTCGATAATGTTGCTAGACCCCTCATCTGATGTTTACGCCTACATAGATCTATCTAGAAACAGGTTTATATATGACGACTTAAGTTTTAAGTATAAAATCGGGGTCAATTCCGTTGGCAATCTGTATGCAAGTTACACAAAAAATCCAGAAAGCTTTTCCTCAGTAATAACAGGAAATTTTCCTAAAAATATTTTCTGGGGAATGCAAAATAATTCAAACTTTGCTCCTAGGGGCAACATACTGACAAATCCAAAATGGAAAATGAAAAACTCAGACATATATATTACTCCCACTAAAGACAAAGTCGGAATTTTAATAAATCAAAGAGAAGTAGCACACAAGAACGAAAATATCTTAACAGCAAAAATCGATGTACTTGAGAAGAATGAAATGTTCCTTTGGATAAAGGATATCGCTTTGCTATTGCCAAGTAATATAAGCAAAAAAAATCTAATTCCCTTCAATGGTGCAACTCTTGTTGCAAATAGCATAAATTCCGTTGATTATCATTTAAAAGCTTATTTGAAGACTAACAATCCAACAATTTTATCAATTCTATCGAAAAAATTAGTACCAACTCTCCTAGAAAGTACAACGAAAATAATAATTTCAAGCCCTATACAATCTAGGATACAAGACAAGGACACCGTAGAGCTTGAATTTAGAGTTAATAAAACAAGTGTTAAAGAATTTGTGTCAACTCTTTTGTCAAAAAAACAAGAAGAATAAAAGGAACAACTGCTAGTGAAGTCTTTTCAATTTCCATATATCTTGCACATAATTCTCGATGGTCCTATCTGATGAGAATACAGAGCTCTTAGCTATGTTTACTAAAGACGAGGAGAACCAAAGATCTGGATCTCTATATTTAGATTCAACTAACTTTTGAGCACATACATAACTTCTGAAATCTTTTAATACAAAATATCTATCTGGAGATCCTCCATAGGACTCGTAAAGCAGACTATCATGTATTTCTTTATAAACTTCATAATGCCCCCTAAAAAGCTTTCCATCAACCATACTACTAATAACTTCAGCAAGCTCAGGATCACTCTCTAAAACAGAATTGGGAACATAAGAATGATTTTTATCATATGTCATAACTTCATCTTTTCTTAAACCAAAGATAAACATATGCTCATCTCCTACCTGATCATAAATCTCAACATTAGCCCCATCCATAGTTCCTATAGTTAAGGCCCCATTCATCATAAATTTCATATTACTTGTCCCTGAAGCTTCTTTCCCAGCCAAAGAAATCTGCTCAGAAACATCGGATGCTGCAATAATTTTTTCTGCCCAAGAAACATTGTAATTTGGAATAAAAATAACCTTAATTTTGTCATTAACATCAGAATCATTGTTGACTTTATTTGATATATCATTAATAAATTTGATAATATTTTTAGCCATTCTATACCCTGGTGCTGCCTTTGCTCCAAAAATAAAAGTTCGGGGATAAACATAGAAATTCTTATCTCTTTTTAACTGATTGTAAAGATACAATATGTGCAAAGCATTTAAAACTTGTCTCTTATATTCATGTAGTCTTTTTATTTGAACATCAAAAATTGAATTAGGGTCTATCTTGATTCCCAATTCGCGACAAATAAGATTAGAAAAATCTAACTTATTCTCATGTCTTATCTTTTTCAGAGAAGAAATTACATCTTTGTCATCCTTAAAGAACAAAAATTTCTCAATATCGTCAAACTTTTTAACCCAAGAATCACCTATTCTAGAACTTACCAACCTTGACAGTCTAGGATTTGAAAGTAATAGCCATCTTCTCTGTGTTACCCCATTAGTCTTGTTATTAAATTTATCAGGATAAAGATCATACCAGTGTTTAAGCTCATTTTTTGTCAATATTTCTGTATGTAATTTCGCAACTCCATTAACAGAAAAGCATGAATGAATTGCAAGCCATGCCATATTAATTACACCATTATTGATTATTAAATAGTCATCGTAAACAAAATTAGAGCCCATCTTGTTTTTAGCTTCTATCTCTTCAAAAAATCTTTTATTTATTTCCTGAATTATCTGATAAATTCGAGGTAAAAGTTCTGAAAACATACGCAAAGGCCACTTCTCAAGTGCTTCTGCCAAAATTGTATGATTAGTATAGGCAAAGCATTGCCTTGTAATCTTCCATGCCAACTTCCAATCAAACTTTTCTCTGTCAATTAAAATTCTCATTAACTCCGGAATTGCAACAACAGGATGCGTATCATTTAGTTGAAAAACCACATATTCCGGCAATCTTTTAAGATCACTACTATAATTCTGCTTAAAATCATGTATCACATCTTGAATTGACGCACTACAAAAAAAGTATTGCTGCCTGAGTCTTAAAAATTTACCTGCAAGATCTTCATCATTGGGATAAAGTATTTTGGTAATATTTGATACTTCCATTTCTTTCTTGGATGAATCAAAATACTGCATATTGTTAAACAGCCCTAAATCAAATCCATCCTTTGCATATGCCTCCCACAATCTTAAAGTATTTATCGTCTTTGAATTGTACCCAACTATAGGTGCATCATAAGCTATTGCATTGACAATATACGGATTTTTATGTGTAAAAATTTCATTTCCAGCAAAATCACGTTCAATTTCAATATGGCCTCCAAAACTAATGTCATAAACTCTACCTATATTTTTAATAACCCAAGGATATTCATACTCACTCCACTTATCGGGTTCCTCAACCTGATATCCATCAACAAAAGTCTGTTTAAAAATTCCATACCTGTACTTTATTCCATAACCCAAAGCGGGATAATCAAGTGTTGACAGAGATTCTAAAAAGCATGCTGCAAGCCTTCCAAGGCCACCATTTCCCAAGCCTGCGTCAATTTCTATATTCTCAAGCTCATTAAAATCAATACCAAGCTCATCCGATAATGACTCTACAACATCAAAAGAGCCCATGTTAATTAAAGTATTACTTAAAAATCTACCTACTAAAAACTCAGCAGAAAGGTAGCACACTTTTTTTTTTCGTTTCTTATCAAATTCCAATTTAGTATTAGCCCAATCTTCTAAAAAGTAATCAATTACCGTTCGTGAAAAACAATTATAAAGCTCAATGCCAGATAAATCTTTAATACTTTCGACCTGATAACAACATTTCAAATTCTTATTAAACCTTGCCTTAAAATCTTCCTTACTAATATGCATACTCAACCTCCACCTTAAAATTCAAAAATTTAAATCACCAACAATAAGTCTCCCATGATAAGCTTGAGCCCCTAAAATAGAATCAAGGCCATCAATATTTTGCTCGTTCACCTTTCCACAAACAACAATTTCTAACTTATCTCCTACAAGCAATATTAAGTCTTTCAATAAGGCAAGAGAATCCTCTGCCCTCAATGCACCACCTGAAGTCAATACCCTATGAACGCCAATGTCCATAAGCTTTAATACAGAAGCCCTAATATCGCAAGTATTATCAATTGCCTTATGAAAAGTTACTTTTAAAGGCTTAGCCAAATCTAATAACTCCCTAGTTCTAGCAATATCAATTTCATAACCATCTAAAATTCCAAAAACAACACCCTCTACTCCAAGGGCCTTGCAAATCTTAATATCTTCTTTCATAGCTTGAAATTCCAGATTAGAATACATAAAGTCCCCACACCTTGGTCTAATCATTACAGCAATAGGAATACTCAGCTCTTCCCTTAAAATCCTTATGTTACCGTAAGAAGGTGTAGTTCCACCACAAGTTGTATTTTCACAAAGCTCAATCCTATTAGCACCAAGTTTAAAAGCGTTTATAGCCTCCGCTATGTTAAAAACGCATGCCTCTCTTATCATGCTAAACGCCCAAACCGCATAATAAATTATTTTCGACAAAATAATGATACAATGCCCCGATTTTGCCAGAATCATTATTAAATCTGGTTGTTTCAAGTGTTACAAGGTTTTTAATATCATTACCATAGATATTAGCCAATTCCAAAGACCACAAATTTTCCAATTTTTTATATATGTTACTTAATAGATCAGGCCTTGTGCTTATTCCTCCTCCGATTAAAATTTTCTCAGGATTTAAAATAAAAGTTAAATTAAAAATTCCAAATGATAAAGTTTCAAAAAATTTTTCAACCTCATTATTAGCATGAATATTGCCATTACTCGCAAGTTCAAAAATATATTCTCCAGAAACTTCACCCAAGTCCATTTCTAAACGCTCCGCTACCCTTTTCCTTAAAGCTGCAACAGAAGCTATAGACTCCCACCTGCAGTTAAAAGGAATATTATTGCCAAGCCCCCTCGTGATCATAAACCCGACCTCCCCAGACATAAAAGAATATCCCCTTACAAGTTTTCCATTAACAAATAACCCAGCGCCAATTCCTGTTCCAAGAGTCAAAGCAACAAAATCATTAGAATAAACAGCATTACCTTTGAATTTTTCAGCCAAAGCCACACAATTAGCATCATTTTCAATCTCAACGTTAACTCCTGCTAAAGCTTCAAGCTTTTCTTTTAAAGGATAATTAATAAATCCCTTAATGGCATTTACTCTGATTACAACTCCTTTAGGATCAACAAATCCAGGCATGCAAATCGCAACACCCTTAATATTAACCTCTTTTTTATAAAAATTAATTATATTGACTAAAATATCAACTTGTTCATCAGGAGTAATACCTGAATTAATTTCATGCTTATCAAGAAAATTACCGCCACTGTCTGCTAAAGAATACTTAGTACTAGTACCTCCAACATCAATTGCAACATAGTGTTCCATATAAACCCCATATTTTTAATAAATTTAAATCAATTATATAATAAAGAATTAAAAACTTTCTATAGTAATTTTTGAAACTTTTGAAATTTTACTTACAACTATTCTTGCTTTAATCTCTTCCTTCAAATAAGTGACATGAGAAATTACACCTATTTGACGTCCATCAATACGTTGAAATTCAGAAATCTTTGGAATAACCATTTTCAAAGTATCTTCATCAAGGCTTCCAAAACCCTCATCAAGGAAAAATGCTTCTATTTTAAGGTCACTGTCACGTATCATGTCTGAGAAAGCCAAAGAGAGCGATAAGGACACAAGAAACTTCTCCCCACCCGAAAGAGTCTTTACATTACGAGTCATGTTTCCATCCCTTTTGCTTTTAACTAAAAAATCAAATTCTCTACTATCTGAATTAATTTGAAGCTTAAAATCGGGAAGAATAACACTTAAATATCTTCTATTTGCTATATCTAAAATATCCTCAATTAAAAAACTTTGAACATAATACTTTAAGCTAGGAGAAGCAATAACAACTTTCTTTATAAATTCAATCTTCTCTTTCCGTTCACTTACACTTCTTAATTCCCTCTGAATATTCTCTAAATTAATCTTTTGTTTATATAGTTCCTCATTTAAAATCTGCATACTTGAAAAAGATGAATCATACTTGCTAATCTCTTTTGACAAAAGCTCAATTTGAGCTGTAAAATCAGATTTCAATTTTGAAAGATAATCTAGACTATCTCTGCTGGGTTTTGAAGGACCAAAAGAAAAGAACCTCTCTTGAACATCTAAAGTATCCCCAACTGACTCTTTGAAATCTAGAAAATAGGCGGTAAATCTCGTTGATCCCTCCCTAAGTTCTTCCCTTAAATTTGCTATGTTTTGATCCATAACTTCAATTTGACTTTCAAGTCTAAGTCTTGAGTTGTTAATATTACTCAACATTGAACCTATTTCTGAATACTCATTTTCTCGTTTATTTTTATCCCTTAAAATTTTTTCAAACTCTTGCTCCAATGAAACAGGACTCTTTAAGCTTAAATTTAAATTGGTACAAGACAATACTTCCCTTATCTTATCTAAATTTTCCTTAAGCTCTACTTCTTTTAAAGAGATTTTCGAATTTAAATCATTTAAAGTTGTTTTCCAATTTTCAGCCTCCCTAATCTTATCTTCAAAAATCGAAATCTTATTTTTATCAGAATAATCTATATAACTATCAAATAAATCACTGCCAACTCTTTTTACAATTTCCTCATTCCTTTTATTAAACTCTATAGTTTGGCTTTCCCATCTGTTCTTATTCTCTCTCTCGTCTAATATGTCTGAATTAATAGTGCCCAATTCAGCCTGTGAAGCCTGAAGCCTTGTATTTAGTTCTAAGAGAGAACCTAAATTAGCAGCCTTTAAGTGTTCTTTTCCCTGATACGTCTTATATGCATTCTCTAAAAACTTAAGGCTCTCTATTTCACTATCAATAGATTTCTTATTATTGCCTAAATCTTTTAAGAATTTTTCGTACAAACTTTTTTTAACATCAATATCCTGCTGCACACCATCATCGGATTTTAAGAATAACTCCAATTCATTTCTATATTTTAATATCAAATTCTCATTAAAGCATCCAAATAACTTTAATGCCTCATAATGGATATACTTATTAAAGTCAAATGATGCTTCTTCTAAAGCGATACTTTTAAGCTCTGAGTTTTTTCTGGTCTGCTCCGTTAATAACTTTTCTATCTCCTCTTCCACTCGCTTTCTTTCTAAATTCAATTTCTCATAAGTACTCCCGTCAAAATTTAACTCAGAAAAAAGAAAGTTTTTACAATACAATTCTTTTATATAATCAAAATTAAACCCCTCCAAGCTTAAACTTTTTAATTCCTCTAAATCTGTTTGAACACTTACAAGCTGTGATAAAAACCTATTTTTATCACAAAGAAGCTCACTTTTCCTTTTAATAAGATTATCCAAACATGAAAATTCATAGGAATTGTATAACTTCAGACTTTTTTCTAACTCAACTCTACCGTTTTCATGCAAAGAATACTCATGGTCTAGCTTCTCTTTATTCTGAATTTTGGAAGATATATCTGCCCTTAACTTATATATACTATCTTTTATATCTAAACACTTTTGATTGACCTTTATCATTTGATCACACATGGGTATTAATTTATACATCTCATCAAGATTTCTTCTTAACCTTTCAACATCAACCAAATTTAAAAAATTAGTTAATTCGTTTACCTTACTGCAATTAATATCTATTCTATTTTTTTCTTCTGCTTCTAAAAATCTCAATTTTTCTATGTTCGAATCTGTAAATTCAAGTTCCTTTTTTAAAAAAATTACTATACCATCATATTTTTTTAAATTGAAAATGTTATCAATTATTGCTGTCTTGTTTTTTGGTTTCGAAGTTAAAAACTCTTGAAAATTACCTTGAGGTAATATAACTGTTTGACAAAACTGATCAAAATCCAATCTACAAAGACTTTTTATATAATCTAAAATATCGTCTCTATTCTCCATATAACTGCTATCACTAAGATTTGTTAATAGCATATTTTTAGGAGTCTCCTTTTGCCTTACGCTAAGCTCTATGAATGATTCATAAACTTTTCCAGAAACGGTGAAAGTAAGTCTAACATAAGCGCTTTCAAACCCCTTAGAAATTGCATCTGACACATTCCTATCAAGTCTATACACTCGTGCATAAAGCGCAAGAGTTATGCAGTCAAGAATTGTACTCTTCCCAGATCCTGTATTTCCAGAAATTAAAAAAATTCCAGAATTTTTTAAAACAGGAATGTCAAAGTCTATCTCATATTCTCCTTTGTAAGAGGCAATATTTCTAAATACAAGCTTATTTATCCTCATATTCCCCTGCTCTTCCCTTAAGTAATATTTCTTCAAAAAGAGCAATGAGTTCTTCTTCTTTAAATCTGCACCCCCGCCTAAAACCATTAATGATATCTCTTTTTAATTTTTCTTGGAAAAAATACTTCTCATCCTTACTCAAAACTTCATCTTTACTAATTAACCTTTTATCTTGCTCAGAAGAACTTTGATACAGGTCTGTTAACTGATAATCAATATCAAATATTTTAATCAAACTCGATTTTGATAAATCATAGATCTGTTCTTCCAACCCAACATCTATTCTCTCATTAAGTTCAATTTTTAAGTAAAAAAGGCATGATAGCTTTTTTTTAATATCAGATATTTCATTCACAATTTCATCAAAAGAACCCTTTAAAACCCGTAATTTACTAAACACAGGAAGGGGAACCTTATCTTGCGACACTAATTTACCGTCATTGAAGAGTAAAATATTAATATACTTTTTAATATTCTCATCGAATGAATACTGAATTGGAGACCCTGAATAAACAACATTAGTCTTCAACTTTCTAAAATCATGTATATGACCAAGTGCAACATAAGAAAAGTCATTACCAAAAACACTAACAGGGAGAATAGAACTATTTCCAATGTTAGAAACGCTTCTGCTACTACAAAAGAAAGAATGCGCAATCAAAATCTTGGGAACATCTTGGTACCTAGCATCAACAGAACTAACAATATTTGCTATCTTATCTCGATAAGCATCTTCAAGTTTTTCAAGAAACATATCATCATTAAGCCCTACATCTCCATATTTTTGATTTAAAATAAACCTTTCATTGACATGAGGAATGCAAATGACAACAAATTTAACATCGTCACAGTCTTTTAAAAAAATTACCTGATCAACAGGCTCCTCATCCGTAACCAAAAAGAAATTGAATCTTGAGAATATCTTTTTATTAATGTCTAAATAGTCTTTTTTATCATGGTTTCCAGCAATAACCATACACCATTTACAAGAGGTAAAAGACAGTTCGTAAAAAAAATCACTTATTAATCTCTGCTCTTCAAGGCTAGGTCTTCTTGAATCATAAATATCACCAGCAACAAGCAAAAGATCAATCTTCTCACTTTTAATAAATTCTAACAAAAAATTTAAAAACCTGCGTTGCTCGTCAATTCTAGAAAAATGCCCGATCCTCTTCCCAATATGCCAATCAGCAGTATGTAATGCCTTGTATAAATTCATAAATATTAGATCATATTACATCATTTCTACTTGCAATGACAATAATTCATACATTATATTATAATATAAAAACATAAGGGATTTATGCAACAAGAAAAATTGATAATAGTAGAGTCACCTACAAAAGCTGCTACAATAAGGAAGTATCTGAATAATTCATTTCTGGTGGAAGCGTGTGTAGGGCATATAAGGGATTTGCCAAACAGTGCTAAAGAAATACCTGAAGAGTATAAAAAATTCGAATGGGCTACGCTATCTATAGATTATAAAAATGATTTTAAGCCTCTTTATATCATTCCAAACAATAAGAAAGTTGTCATTGAGAAGCTTAAAAATCTCATTAAAGGGAAAAATGAAATTTATATTGCTACTGACCAGGACAGAGAGGGAGAAGCAATTGCATTTCACCTGAAGGAAGTTTTAAAAATTAAAAAGTATAAAAGAATGGTATTTCATGAAATTACAAAAAGCGCAATAATTGACTCCCTTCAAAATACAAGGGAAATTGATATGGATCTTGTCAATGCTGGGGAAACAAGAAGAATATTGGACAGGCTTTATGGGTACACAATATCTCCCTTGCTTTGGAAAAAAATTGCTTATGGACTCTCGGCAGGCAGAGTACAATCTGTTGGACTTAAACTAATCATAGAAAAGGAAACAACAAGGATCAATTTTAAGAAAGCCAATTACTATTCAATTTCGCTTGAGTGTAGACATAGCAAAAATGATATACAAATTGAAACCATAATAGACAAAATTGAGAATAAGAACGTAGCTGGAAGCAAGGATTTTGTCAACGATACAGGCGCCTTGCAAGATCCCGATAAGACAACTTTAATAGACAAAACCTTAATGAGCAAGCTTGTAGGGGAATTAAAGCAGGCAAGGGAAATAGAAGTAATTTCAATTGAAACAAAGGAATTAAGGCAAACTCCTCCAAGACCGTTTATTACGTCTTCGCTCCAACAAGAAGTGAATAGAAGACTTAAAATAAGTACTAAACAAATTATGAGTTACGCACAAAAGCTATATGAAAGCGGATACATAACCTATATGAGAACCGACTCTTATAACATTGCAAAAAGTGCAAGAGAGAAAATAAAAAATATTATAAAGGCAAAATATGGAGAGAAATATGTGGAAATGACTGACCGAATATACTCTAAGGCAAAAATGTCTCAAGATGCACATGAGGCCATAAGACCTTCTGAACTGTTTACTCCCCCTGAAAACATAAAAACAGAAAGCGAAACCACTAGGGAAATATATAAAATAATATGGGACAGGACTATTGAATCAATGATGGCAGATGCCATTAAAGAAGTTATTAAAATAACATTTAAATATAAAAATCTAGCTTTTAAATCAAGCTTTATAAAAATCATTTTTGACGGTTTTCTTAAAAATAGTAGAGAGCCTTACGAAAATAGTATTATAGATTTTTCTCTAATCAATGAAGGTGATAAATTTGTGGTTCTAGGCATAAAACCAGAAGAACATGAAACAAAACCTCCCTTCAGGTATACAGAAGCATCGCTTGTACAAAAGCTTGAAAAAGAAGGGATAGGTCGACCTTCAACATATTCCACGATTATCTCGACTCTCCTTGAAAGAGAATATGTATTTAAACAAAACAACACATTAATACCGACAGTAAAAGGAGCTGCTGTTGTCAATCTTTTAGAAAAGTATTTTCCATTACTGATTGAATTGAAGTTTACCTCTCATATGGAAGAAAACCTAGACAAAATTGCAGTGGGAGAACTAGACAAAGTAAAATATTTAAGTCAATTCTATAATGGAGAAGATGGGCTTAGGAATACAATAAACAAAATAGAGCCCATTATTGGTTCTGGAGAATTTAGAACAGTTTATGAATACAAAAATGATAAAGAATTTGATTATGCAATAAACATTGGGAAATTTGGTCCCTACTTAATTTCTAACGGAAATAACTATTCTATCAATATCACAACTCCTCTGGAAAATCTTTATAAAGAAGAAGAAATCAAAAAAATAATAGAAGAAAAAGAAACACAGCCCAACATACTGGGCACTGACCCTGAGACAGGCCTTAATGTGTTATACAAAAATTCAAAATATGGAGGGATTATCCAACTTGGAGAGGATACCCATGCTCCACAAGAATTCACAAAGACTGGAAAACCCAAAAAAACTAAAATAATTAAAGCTAAGAAGGTATCAACCAAAAACATAGAATACGAAAACATAAATTTAGACCTAGCACTCAAATTACTTTCACTTCCAAAAATAATCGGAGAGTACCCAAAAACCAATGAAAAAATAATTGCCACAACTGGAATTTTTGGAGATTACATTAAAACTGAAAACAACAGCATAATATGTCCACTAAAAAAAGACATAAAGGCCTACGAGATAACACTGGAAGAATCCATAAAGCTTTTGGATGCAAAATTAGAAAAGAACGGAATTATCGTAAAATTAATACCCTTATCAAAAAATAAAGTTGGCAATAAAATCTACATTTACAAACAAAACGATAAATTCTATGCTAAAATTAAGGGAAAGAAGGTTGATTTGCCCTCTGATGTTGATCTTGAGCGATTGGATGCGGCTTATATTTTTGGACTAATGTAGAGAATGAATGATTTTAAACTTCCTATTTACAGGTATAGAGATGAGTTGATTTTATTGTTAAGATCAAATAACGTTTTAATAGTAGAGAGCCCCACGGGAAGCGGTAAGACCACACAGATACCAAGGATAATATACGAGGCAGGCTTTGCGAAGCTTGGCAAGATTGGTGTGACTCAGCCAAGAAGAATAGCTACTGTATCAATAGCGGAGTATATTGCTAGGAACATTGGTGTTAATCTTGGGGAGGAAGTGGGCTACAAGATAAGATTTCAAGACGTTGTAAGCTCTAGGACTAAGATTAAGTTAATGACTGATGGTGTGTTATTACAGGAGCTTAAAAAAGACACATTGCTTTATGAATATGATGTAATTGTAATAGACGAAGCGCATGAGAGAAGTTTAAACATAGATTTCATATTAGGTCTTATTAAGGATATTTTGAAAAAAAGGAGCGATTTTAAAGTTATCATTTCGTCTGCTACGATAAATACACAAGTATTTTCAAATTACTTTAACAACGCACCAATACTTAACATCGCGACAATTACTTATCCTGTACAGATAATTTACAATCCCCCTTTAATTAACACATCAAAGGGAATGATACTTAAAATAAAGGAAATAATTAGCAGTATAGTTAAAGGAAAACAAGAGGGCGATATACTTATTTTTTTGTCTGGAGAAAAGGAAATAAAGGAGACAATAAAAGAAATTCATGCTCTGAACCTAAAGAAAGATCTAATCATCTTACCCTTATACGGAAGGATGGCAAAAGAAGCACAGGAACAAATCTTTATGCCAACCCCCAAAAACAAAAGGAAAATCATAGTATCAACAAACATTGCAGAAACTTCAATTACAATTGAAAACATTAAGATAGTAATTGATAGCGGGAAAGTAAAGACAAACAAATTCCAGATGAAAACACATACTTATTCACTTCAAGAAGTACCAATCTCAAAATCATCTGCAACACAGCGAGCAGGAAGAGCAGGCCGTCTTTCAAAGGGAACATGCTACAGATTATATAGGAGAGATGAGTATCAGTTAAGGGATGAATATCAAAAGGAAGAAATATACAGAACAGATCTTTCTGAAGTAATACTGAGAATGGCAGATATTGGAATTAAGAATTTCACAAAGTTCGACTTTATCTCAAAACCTTCAATTAAATCTATTCAAACTGCAAGTGATATACTGAAATCTTTAGACGCGATAAATGACAAAAACGAGCTTACAGAGATTGGGAAGTACATGATCGTATTCCCATTAATACCAATACATTCAAGGGCTTTAGTTGAGGCAATGATTAACTACCAACAAGCAATATATCCAACTACGATTGGTTTATCATTCTTATCTACAAGTGGAATTTTTTTATTACCTCAAAACGAAGAAATAGAAGCTAGACAAGCTCATTTAAAATATAAAAATCCATTGGGAGACTTAATAGGCTTTCTTAAAATATTTGAAGACTATAAGAAGGCATTAAATAAAGAAGATTTTGCTAGAGAGAACTATTTGGATTTGCAAGGCCTTGAAGAAATTATTAATGTTCAAAAACAACTTGAAAATATTGTAAGTGGCTTTAACATCCCGATAATACGCAAACCTGAGGATGACACCAGTGAGGGTTATTTAAAATCTATAATGAGAGGCATGAAAGACTATATTTGCTTTAAAACCTCAAGAAATAAATACAAAACAATAAAAGCACAGAATGTAGTAATACATCCTGGATCACTTATTAATGTAGACTCTGTAAAATACTTTGTTGCAGGTGAAATAATAGAGACTACCAAAAGATATGCCAGATCAATTGGAGTACTTAAGAAAGAATGGATAAATGACATTGAATTTGAAGAAAATAAACGAAAAAGGCATTCTAAAGAAAATAAAGGTTTAAAAAATGCTCACAAGTCCACATCGAAACTAACAAAAGAGATAACTCTTTTGTTAGAAAACGAGATAACTATTGGAGAGAAGAAATTCAAAGTTTGGAATGAAAATGACATTCAGCGTATGACCCTTACTTTAAAGGAAGCTAGGGAATTGGTTTTCAAAGGCTTAACAAATACAGAAGAACAGGCAACTAAAAAAATTAATATAAGGTTAATACATAAAGAGTTAATAATATTTAAAAGTAAAAGATTAATGGAAATAATCAATATAGTAGCTAATATGGGGCCCGATTGGACGCTTGTGGAAAAATATGAAAGCACTAATGTCAATATTAACGAAGTTCTTCTTGTTAAGAACATCTTGGAGTGCACCATGAATTTTGTCCAGCATCCGAATAAGAAATCCGTTCTATTTTTATCACTTAGAAGTGATCATTCTGACAATTTTTGGCTAAAACCTCAAAAGAGTTTCGTAATAGCAATTGAAGAATCAATGGATAGCATAAAAAGCCTCGTTGACAACCAATCCCATATTAATAAACTTTCTAAAATAAAAAAAACAATAAATAAAGTTTATAAAAAATTAAGTGTTTTTTTCTAAAATGCAAAAGACATACCTCCCTGTAGGTTTATGCAACTAATATAAATAAAATGTCAACAACCTGGCATCACGTTTAAGGTTAAGTTAAACTTTATCTAGCAGAGAATGCAACATTAAGGAGAATATCATGATTAATGTAATGAAAAATTTACAAAACCTTGGGAAAGCAGTCCAAACCCCTGCAGCTGTCTTGCCAATTGCTGGGATTTTACTTGGCTTTGGATATTTAATAATAGAAGCTACAGATCCCTCTGGAATCTTTAGCCAAATTGGGAAATTGATGGAACAGTCAGGGGGGGCTATTCTTGGAAATTTACCAATACTATTTGCGATTGGAACTGGAATGGGTTTATCTAGAAATAACAAAGCTGCCGCAGCGCTTGGGGGTGCGGTTGGTTATTTAATTCTAAACGCAGGACTGGCTACATTTACAATAACAATTAACGGAAAATTAGAGCCTGTGAACATGTCTGTCTTGGGGGGAATCATTGCAGGTACAACTTCAGCTGCGCTCAGCGATAAAGTGGTAAACTGGAAAATACCACAATTTTTAGGATTTTTCTCAGGTCAGAGATTAGTACCAATAACAAATGGATTACTCTCTGCATTACTTGCAGTAGTTTTTGGCTTTCTATGGGCACCCTTACAAATAGCAATTAATCAAGTCGGGAATTGGATGGTAGAAGCCGGTCATTTAGGATTGTTTGTATTCGGCTTCCTAAATAGATTACTAATAATAACAGGTCTTCACCAGCTCCTTAATACTTTAGTATATTTTGTATTCGGAGAATACACTGCAAACGATGGAAGCATAGTTCAAGGAGAAATTACAAGATATTTAAATGGAGACCCAAATGCTGGAGCATTTACAGCAGGAATGTACCCTATGATGTTATTTGGGCTACCCGGAGCTTCTCTTGCCATGTACTTGACATCTAAAAAAGAACGAAGGGGAGAGGTTGGGGGCCTCCTGCTCTCAGGATCTCTTACTGCATTCCTTACAGGCATTACAGAACCAATAGAATATACGTTCATGTTAATAGCACCTTTGCTTTATCTAATACATGCTGCCCTAACTGGTTTATCATTAATCATTACTAATATCTTCGGGGTACACATAGCGTTCGCACTATCAGCGGGTATAATAGACTATCTTTTAATGTTTCCAAAATCAACAAAGGCCCTATTAATATTTCCAATAGGACTTGGCATTGGAACTATTTACTTTATTATTTTCATAACACTAATAAAAATATTTAAAATAAAAACACCCGGTCGCGAAGACGATAATGAAGGAGAACTAATATCTCACAATCACTCCGATGTTTTGGACGATGTGACTTTTGATTCAATTATTAATGCCTTCGGGGGTCTTGGCAATATAAAGAATGTTGATTCGTGCTTCACAAGACTTCGAGTCGATGTAGAAAATCCCAAATTGGTAAATAAAGACTTAATGAAAAATCTTGGAGCAAGCGGAACAATAATTGCATCAGGAAACCAAGCTCAAGTAATATTCGGAGCTAAATCTGAAAAAATTGCAACTTATATAAAATCCAAAATTTAAGTTTAACAACAAGAGTAAGAAGGCAATCTTTTACTTACACGCCTTCTTATTCTTACGAAAAAAGTGTACATTATTTACAATAATCATCATGAATAAAATCTCGTTTAGACTTTCCCTAACTTTTTTTTTAATGTCTTCCCTTACAGCAAGTTATAGTACAAATAAAGAAAGTCTTGAAAAACTAAATAAACTATACATGCTGTACGACTTAAATAACAATTTACCAAAAGAATTTGAAACAATAAATGAAATCAAGAATCTTGATTTAGAGCTGCACTACTTACTTATGGCAAAGTACCTGCTTAAAATAAAAAAATACGAAGAGGCTAATCGTTTTTTAAAAAAACTAAACAAAACAAAAAATAAAAATATAGAGAACGAAATTTTACTACTAAAACTCAGAATAAATGAAGACAAGATAGGCGAAGCAGAAATTAAAGATACTCTAGAAAAATATCAAAAAACAGATATAAGGATACTGTATCAATTGTATCTTATTACAAGAACAAAAAACAAAGTAATGTCTTTAAAGATTAAAAATATAATTTTAAAAAATTACCCTAAAAGCATTTATTCCTATAAAATAAAAGGAAATGAATAAAAATTTTTTATCCTTAACACTATTAGTTCTTATGTTCGGTGCTCTATCTGCATCAAAATTTATTAGCTCAAGAAAAGATATGTCCAAATACGACATAATTCAAGGTTCTTTCATGGAAAGTAATTATGTCATTGTCAAGATTAAAAACAAAAATTTAAAGTTCATAATTTCAAAGCCTATTTTTGACCAAAAATTAAACAATTACTACTTCGAAGGACAAACAACAAGTCAATTTTTAATTTCAAATGATGTAGACATTGCAATTAACACTAGCCCGTATGAAATAAAAAAAAACATGTTCTACCCAAGTGGACTGTACATATACAACAAAAAAATAATATCCAATGCAATAAAAGAAACATATGGGGCAGTTGTAATTAAGAACAACCGAATAATATTAAATCCTAAAATAGATGAAATAAAAACTTCTGATTACGGATTCGGTGGTTTCTTTACCTTGATCAAAAACGGGAAATATACTAAAACCTTTAAAAAAGATAAACACCCAAGAACGATAATAGGAACTGACCGAGAGAATAAAAATTTATATCTCATAACAATCGAGGGAAGGGGCATCAACAAAAGCAAAGGAATCTCTTTAAACGACGCAATAGACCTATCCTTGAAATATGGCATTACTAACTCCATTAACCTAGACGGAGGCGGCTCAAGTACACTTGTCATAAAATCAAACAACTACTCCCACAAACTCAATTCCACACCTAATTTCTTTGGACAAGAGAGAATAATCCCATTTCACCTGGGAATCAAACTGCCTAATTGAAAAACTTCCAGCCAATATTAACCCCGAGTGTAATCTCCGTTGTCAAGGAAGAGAAGCCAACAGAGGCAGAAGTAGGGGAGATTGCAAGCATTAATAAGGGCCTAACGTAGAGTCCCTTAACCTCAGGAATAAAAAGGTCCGTTGCAAGTCCCAAAGACAGAAAAAACAAGCTTTGCTTCGTAGAACTTAAATCAACAGCATATTTGATCCCAAGAAGAGGAAACAATACCCTAACATACTCTTTAAAAACAATTGGATAAATCCCGTAAAGACCAATACCAAAATATCTGCCATTATGTTCAGATACAAAAGCGTCTTTATAAGACATATCAAAAATAGCATAATTAGCATCAAAAAATAAATTTAAATTTATTCCGTTATCTGCTCTACTATTATTTTGTGCAAATTTATTAACTGAACTTTTACTAGTATAATTTGTAAATTGATAAGAAAATCCTCCCCCAAAAGATAATGGATACGCCAGCAACTCATTAAGACAGAAGAACAACACCAAGCATACATACTTTTTCATTAATATTCCTTAAACTTCATAGAAATATTATATTATATATAACTGTATATCAAGTAAGTTATACAAGAAATTAAGAGAGTTATGAAAAGACAATTATTTCATATAATATGCGCAATACTCATGTCCTGTAGCAAAAGATTGGAAACTCCCCTAACAGAATATTTCAGTCTACCCAAAAGTAGCATCTTGGGCTTTTCAAAAAAAGTAGGAATAGTTATAAAGGACTACGCCCTTTTAAATAATGAAATCAAAAAAAACAAAACAAACTACGACTACTTAACCATAATCAAAAAAGACGAAATAGTAAGAATTGAAAAAGTAATGCAACCAACAGAAAGATACGGACTTAAGGGCAACTGGGTACTGGTCACCCACAAAGGAAAAACAGGATACATCTTCAGCAGAGACATAAACATAATAGACAATATAATAATTGAATAAAGCAACCCACCGAATGCTAGCTAAATGAACTCATAAGCCAGCACACCCAACGTCACCTATTCCTCTTTTTGTGTCTATTTTTTCTCCTCTTCTTCTTTCTCTTATGCGTAGATATCTTCTTTAGTTTTCTTTTTCTTCCACAAGGCACGCCGCACATCTCCTTATTAACCAAAAATTAAATTTAAAATATTCCCCAAATCATCCTCTGGATGATACCACAAAACACCAGGAATCCTACTAAAAAAAGTCATTTGCCTCTTTACATATAAAAACGAATTCCTACCTATCAGACCTATTATATCATCTAACATGTAATAGGGTCTACTTTTCCACAATAAAAACTCACGATACCCTATTCCTTTAAAAGCCGGAGTTGTCTCATCATACCCCTTACCCAACAATCTTTTAATTTCTTCAAGTAAACCACAATCAAACATATTATTAATCCTATTTACTATTCTAGCCCTAATTTCCTCTATAGGCCTCTTTAAACCGATAAGCAAAACATTCTCAAGCTTCTGTCCTCTTTGTAAAAACTGACTAATTGGAATACCTGTTTGATAATAAACCTCAAGAGATCTTTTAATCCTATAAATATCATTTTCACCTATTGTCTTATATCTTTTAAAGTCCACCTTTTTAAGCTTCTCTAGTAGGTAATTCCTACCCCTCGCCTTTAAAAGATCTTCAACATAACGTCTTACCTCAGAAGAAATAGCTGGAGTACTAGGTAGACCACATTGCAAATGTTTAAAATAAAACACAGATCCACCTACAAATACAGGTAGCTTGTATTGATCTTTTAATTTTTCCATTATCTTCAATGCTTCTTTGTAAAAAATTCCAAGAGTATATTCTTCAGACGGCTCCAAAAAATCCACTAAATGGTGCTTTATGTGAGTTCTCAACTGCACACTGGGCTTACAAGAAGCAATATCAAACTCCTTGTATACTTGAATGGAATCAACGTTAATCACCTCAGCTATACCTTGAGGAAAATTGAATAAAATATCACTTTTACCTACAGCCGTGGGCCCAAATATAAAAACTATCTTATCTCTCTTCAATTGAATATGTAAATCTACCCCCTAAAATGTCATTAAAAGCCTGCCCCACTACCTTTTCACCAGAAACAGAATGCTCCGCTATAGAAATTTCATCAATAATCTGCTCTGTGCGCATTATGACCGCAGTAACAAGCTCATAATAATTACCACTAAAATCCTGTATTTTTTTCAAAGGTACTTTCATTCCTTAAAAACCTCCTTATTTCATTTATTTGATCTAGGTCAAACCCCTTTTATCTACCTCACCCCTTATCAATTCAAAAACCCTATTTGCAGTCCTATCGGTTGTGTCAACTATTAAATCAGCTACACACAAATAGCTGTCAATGTCTATGTCATATAGAGAGAGATACCTTTTCGAATCATTAAAATCCCTATTAAAAGTAGCACTTAAAATATCAGAATATATTCCACCCTCTCTATTAATTATTCTCTCTGCTCTAACCTCTATCTTAGCATAAAGATATATTTTCAAATCAGCGTTGCCTGATAGCCAAATTGCAAGACGAGTGGCAAGAACTGTATTATCCTCTTTAGCAAATTCCAATAACTTATTATCAAGATATTCATCCCAATAATAGTCATTTCTACCAACAATTTCTTTCTCATAAAACAAATCGAAGGGTACACCCTTCTCTTTAGCTATGTCATGAAAAGTATAATTAATAAGCTTTAAACCATAATGCCTTGCAAGCATTCCACTAACAGTTGTATTTCCACAACCACTCTTGCCAGAAATAGCTATTCTCATTCAATATTCCTTACCTGTTCTTTTATCTTCTCCAAATTTAATTTCATATTTAAAACCAAATTCCTAATATCAAGATCAATTGCCTTACCACTCATAGTTGTAATCTCTCTATGCATTTCCTGCGTAATAAACTCCAAAACTTTACCACACATATCACTTTCAAGATTTTTATAAAAATTATCTATGTGTGAATACAGCCTAACTATTTCCTCATTAATATCTAGCCGGATAGACATTTTAGCCGCTTCTTCTGCGATATTGACATCACTAACATCATCCATTAACTTTAATAAATTTTCCTTCAGGCTTAAGAAAAGCTTATCGTTTATACTACTTTGAGATTTTTTCAAAGAATCCAAATCACCCTGTAACAAAACAAGGTTTGAAATTATATCTTGTTTTGTGTTCTCACCTTCAAATACCCTGCTCTTATCATAATTAAGTAAAACTTCCCCCAACACACTTTTAAGAGAATTATAAATCATTCCCTGCTTTTCAACGCCCTTCCCCTCATCATCAACAATTAAAGCTCCCTTGAAAGACAAAAAATCACCAAGACTTACTTCATCATTAATCTTTAAATTATAATTACAACGCAGTAAACTATCTTTAAGGCGGACCATAGCCTCAATATAGTTAGGATTTAAAGTAAAATCAATAGTTGGAATAAGTTCCTTGTAGCCCACAGTTAGGAAAACGTTACCCCTACTAACATAGCTTGAAATTAGCTTCCTTATCTCAAACTCATAAGCGTATAAAATCTCAGGTAATCTAAACTTAAAATCTAAAAATTTACCATTATAAGATTTCAAATTAACACTAAACATATAATTCCCTACGGTTTTTTCTAAATGAAAAAACCCAGTCATACTCTTCATTTAAAATACCTTTATAAAAATTTATGCAAAATAAAATTATTACCAGCTCCCATAGTAATAAATAAATCATTCTCTCTTAACAAACTCTTTATGAATTTAACGGAATCAACTACATCTTTGAAAAAATAAACATTTGGATTTACATCCTTAAGAGTCAAATACAATTCAATAGAAAGTTCATCAGGATCAATATCTTCTCTAGTCGAAAGATATATATTATGCAAAATTAATATATCAATACTACTTAAAGCGCTAATAAAATCATTAAAAAGAATTTTTGTTCTTGTAAATGTATGTGGCATAAAATCTAAAACAATTCTCCTATCCCCATAAGAACTCCTAAGCCCTAAAATCGTATTTTCAATCTCCTTTGGATGATGTGCATAATCATCAAGATATATAACCCCATTCTTTTCTCCAATAAATTCCACCCTTCTTTTTATTCCCATATATTCTCTAGCCATAACCTTAACTTTCTCGCCAAAGTTAGAAACTAACTTCCCCTTTTCTTCTAAAATTAATTTAGAAGCCAGAAGTGCAGATGCAAAATTTAAAACATTATGAGTCAAAGGAGTTTTTAGTCTAATATCAGAAATTCCTAAAAAATCAAATTTTAAAACCCCATCCATCACCTCAAAATTTCCAATCTTAAAATCAGCTGAAGAATTAGCACCAAAACTAAAAAGCCTAATATCTTTCCTTATAATCTTATCTTTAAGCTTAATCAAATTAAATTCATCAGAGTTTATAATTAGTATCCCATTCTGCTTTAAATTATCAATATACTTTAAGAAAACAGCTTCAACTGCTTCATAATTTGGAAAAAAATCGACATGTTCATAATCAATATTGGTCAAGACAACGACATCTGGGTAAAAATGTAGAAAATGATTTCTGTACTCACAAGTCTCTGCAACAAATATGTTACTCCTACCAACAAGACTAGGCTTATCTCCAAAATCTTTAACACTCGCACCAAGTATCACATTAGGCTCAAGACCCAGCCCATTAAGTAATATACCTAAAAAAGCTGCTGTAGTAGTCTTGCCATGAGAACCTGCAACTCCAATACTATAATATTTTTTTGATATCTCGCCAAGAAATTCAGGATAAGATAGAACGGGAACCTCAAGCTCACAAGCCTCCCTCAAAACGCACAGCTGATCCTTAGTATAAGCTGGTGAATATATTACAGCATCATAGGACCCTTCATGCCCCTTTAATGAAAACTCATAAATATTTTCATAATAAGTTATACAATTATCATCAAGTAGATCATCCGTATAAAACTTGGAAGGAACATCAACCCCTTCTACTAAATACCCTTTAGCATGCAAAAACCAAGCAAGAGAACAAAGACCAGAACCTTTAATTCCTACCAAAAAGAATTTACTTAAATTATCCAAATCAAGATTCATCCCTTTTTTCCAAATCATCCTTACTGTTGTAAAATTTGTGTATGATAACATCAATAGCAGACATATTAATCACGGTATACTTTAATACATTTGCCATAATATAGTTCCTAAGCATTTCTGCATTGTCAAGTAAATTATTCCCAAGAGGAATATCTAGAAAAAGCTTAAAAGAATAACTCCCCTTGTTTTTCTTAATCTTTAGATCATAAACGACGTAATCTCTATTATATTCAGATACACAATGCTCAATAATTTGCCTTACCGCGCTCTTAGAAACAGACAAAACCCCCTCCTCATGAAAATGAGGCTTCACAATAGAACGAATATAATTTTTTTTCCTAGAAAAAAACCATCTGCTTTTAAAAAAAACTCGAATCGAATCCGATAATAGACTTGGTTTAACAGACGTTATCTCAAAGGCTGCTGCTGGCACTACATGTTCTCCCATCTGTCTTGAAATCCTAGCCTTCTCCATTTCCTGTCTAGTAGAAATATCTGTTATATAAATAATCTTAAAAGGACTAGGCAAAAAAAGCCTAGCCACTATTTTATCTATCATTCGAATACTTGTTCCCAATATCAATATCTTATGGAAATCTTCCCTACGAAGCGCCTCAACAATTTCATTCCTATGAAGATCATCCTCAAAAACAGAGCGCCTTATTGCATTAAAAACATTATCCTCAAATTTAGCAGAAATCCCCGCAATAATCTTCATATTCTTTATCAAAACGCCATCATCAATTATTAAAGAAATAGCATACTTATCTGCTATTAAGTGGGATCTAAAACTTTTCCCAGTACCAGCCGCACCTACTAAAGCATAAACCTTGGTCCTGACAAATTTATACCTAACAGCAGCTGAGACAGCTTTAATAGTGTCTAGGACATTGCCAAACATAAATTTACCAAATAAACCCTTTAAACTCATATACACCAAAAATATTACCTACCCGTTGTAAAAAATCCGAACTAGGTTCAACAAAAAACTCATTCTTTAAAAATAATGGCTCACTAAATTCTACCAAAAAAGAATGTAAAAAGTAATTGGCTTTTTTATGTTTAAAATGATATTTATTATCATCAACTAAAGCATGATTATTAAAGGCACACTGTGCTCTTATTTGATGAGTAAAGCCCGTTTCTATTGAAATTTCAGCAAGAGTAAAAAATTTAGAAATTAAAATTGGTTTAACGTGAGTTACGGCATTAACCTTATCCGTCTTTTCAAGTACTAAAGTTTTTCTTGCAATTTTATCTCTGTACAAAAAATTCCTATAAACCACATCCGTCTTAAGTTCGCCTTCCAGCAAGGCTATATACTTTTTAATAACAACACCGCTACTAAATGCTCTGCTTAAAATCCTTGCAGAATCTACATTTTTTGCAAAAATAACAATTCCTGAAGTATTTCTGTCAATTCTATGCACAGCCGAAGGTTTAAAACTAAGGGATTTAAGATTTTCATTTAAAAGATAAAAATTAACTAAAGTATCAAGAGAATTATCACCATGAACCAAAGTCCCTCTATTCTTATTAATTACAAGTAACTCTTCATCCTCATAAACAATTCTTTCCCTAACTTCTCTTGTTACCATATCTTCTTCAATATTGCTTACCCTCAAGTTAGTACTTAATTCTTGTATTAAAGGCTTGTATAGATAGATCTCATCACCCTGAAAAACTCTGTGAGAAAAAGTAACTTTTAATTTATTTAAAAGAATATCTCCATTTCTGATGTGCTTCATTACCCTAGACTTAGGAAATTTTAAAAACTTTATTAATACTGAATCTAACCTCTTCCCATCGTCATTCTTAAGAACATTAATGATATTATATTTCCCAACATTTAAAGATCTCATAATTACTAAATATTATTATATCGACTACAAACAAGATTAACTATCAAAAATGAAAGCACAGAGATAAAAAGGGAAGGAACAACAGGATGAAAAGAATAACTATCCATTTCACAAAAAATTGTGATTAAATAACTTAAAAGCCCTAAAAACTGAGAAACAAAAGCTGAGGCTTTACTTACAAACTTAAAGTAAAGCCCAAAAACAATAGTAGAAAAAAATGCAACTTCTAGCGCACCAATTGCAAAAATATTTACAAAAAGCAAGAAATCAGGCGGCCTTAAAGAGAAAAGCACTATTACTACAACAAAGCAAGCATTAGAAATAACAGTAACTACATTGATTCTGTCTTTGTCTACAATTTTTTTGTGCAACGACATCACTATTTTCACCCAAATTGATGAAATAAAAAGAAAGCCCGTATCTATTGTAGACATTATTGCCGACAGAAGCCCGATAAAAAACAAGAAAAATAACCTAGGCCCTAATACCTCCGAGGCCACTCTTATTATAACCTTATCATTTGGCTTGAAATTGGGAAAGATAACAAGAGAGAAAAACCCTATTAAATGCATAATAACAACTAAAAATCCTATCAAAAAAGTAGCAACAGGAAGAGCCCGCCTAATATCCCTATCGTTTTTGAATGCTATAAAATTGTTAACAAGTTGCGGCAACCCTAATGTACCAACTCCCGTTAATATCCAAAAAGAAATTATATATTCAATTTGCAAGTCCAAATTTGAAGGCGCGAGTAAATTGCTCCCAAGTTTCAAGATTGACTCCTTAAAGATATTGTCAATCCCACCCCCCAAATTGACCAATCTTAAAAATAAAATCATAGACGCTACAATCATAAAAATTCCTTGAATCAAATCTGTATACGCCACCATCTTAAATCCTCCTAGGCAGACATATAAGAAAACAAACAAAGAGAAAAAAATAAGAGAATCACGATAATCAAGTTTTAAAAAAAACTCTAAAAGCTTAGCTCCCCCAATAAGTTGAGCTGAGATTAAAAATAAAGAAAAAAAAATTATTATAAAACTACTAACAAGAGCTAAAGAATTGCTGGCATACCTATATCTAATATAGTCAACAATATTTATTGCATTAATCTTCCTAGCCTCTGTATTCAATCTCTCTCCAACAATAGTAAACGAAATTATACCTGCAGGGATTTGAATGACTGCTAAGAGAATAAAAGACATTCCATAATTATAAACAGCTGAAGGCCCTGAAATAAAACTACTAGCACTAATATAACTAGAAGCGATAACCAGTGCCATTAAAAAAAAATTTATACCACGATTAGCAAGAAAATAGTTATGTAAAAATGAAATTCCTTCTCTTTTCTTCTTGGCAAGAATACCAAAAATACAGTAAAGAATCAAAAAGATAAAAAGTAAAAAAAGCCCTCTAGTCATCCTTTAAAAAATACACAAAAATACAAATCAATAATAAGCTTAACCCGGGAAACAAGATGCATGATGAGAAAAACCAAAGAGGAATATTGAACACCACAACAGAAAAGACAAAAAAACGATAGGACAAAAACCACCAAAGGAACAAAAATAAATATATTAAACTTGAAAAAAGTACCTTATTTTTCACATTCATATGTACATTATTATAATCATAATAATAGTCATAATACTTCATAATAATAGTCATATTATTATGTTCTATATTATTACAACTACATATGTTATATATAAATAATATTATATAAAATTTATCATAATTTATAATAATTATTATAAATTATGATAAATTTTATATAATATTACATATGAAACTCAATCTGACCAAAAACATACTGGTAGGGGTGTGTGGCGGCATTGCAGCCTATAAATCGGCCTACATTGTATCAAGTTTGGTCAAGATGGGCTATTCTGTTAAGGTTGTAATGACAAAGAATGCCACCAAGTTTATTACCCCACTAACACTGGAAACTGTTTCAAAAAATAGTGTAGTTTGTAATCTATGGGACACAACCCATAAGGAAGTAGAACACATTAATCTAGCAAGATGGGCGGACTTGATACTAATACTCCCTGCCACTTACAATGTTATTTCCAAAATTGCAGCAGGCATTGCCGATGATGCTTTAAGCACAATAATATCTGCTAGCACTGCCCCCACTTATTTTGCAGTAGCAATGAATAACATAATGTATACAAACCCTATTTTGGAAGAAAATATCCAAAAATTAAAAAAATATAATTATAAATTCATTGAACCCGATGAAGGATTTCTGGCCTGCTCTTCAAATGCTGTTGGCCGACTTAAGGATGAAAATGATATTTTAAAAATAATACTAGATGTACCAAAGGCATATTCGCCATTACAGAACAAAAAAATATTAATAACAGCCTCTAGAACTGAAGAAGCGCTAGATCCGATTCGCTACTTTTCAAATAAATCAACTGGACAAATGGGATTTAATCTAGGAATTGAGGCAAAAAATCTCGGTGCTGATGTAACAATAGTTTCAGGCCCCAGTAATGAAAGAATATCTGATGGAATAAACGTTATTAGAGTAAAAACAGCAACAGAGATGTATGAACAAACAACAAAAATATATCAAAAATTTGATGTCATTATTGGGGCCGCCGCTGTTGCAGATTTTAGACCTGAAAAAATTTATGCAAAGAAAATTAAGAAAAATGAATTAGAAAATCTTCATATTAAGCTCATAAAAAACCCAGACACAATGAAACATATCGGTCAAAATAAAACCAAAAACCAAATTGTTATTGGATTTTGTGCCCAAGAACCTGAAAATTTAATAGATAAAGCTAAAGAAAAACTCAAAGCGAAAAATCTAGATTATATTATTGCAAATGACTTAAAACATTTCGGATCAAACTTAAACAAAATTTATATAATAGACAGTAAAAATAACATTCAAAAAATTCCTGAAATGTCAAAAAAAGAAATAGCAATAGAGATTCTAAAAATTCTATGCTAATAATTTTTTAAGAGTCTTTTTAAGTACTCTGAAGTTGCTGTCTCTTTTATCTGCTTAAGCCTACTTGCAAGTGCAGAAGACTTGTTATAAACAGCCCCCTTAATTGCAAGATTTCTTAAATCAACATCTTTACTATTAATAATTCTAGAATAAAAATCATCGAAATTACCTTTTCTAGCCGCAAGCAGCGCGGCTACTTCTGTTAAAGTCCTTGAAGGTTTATTGATATTTTCCTTTTTCAAAAGATCTAATGCAACTAAAAATGCGAAACTAACATTATTATCCAAAAGATAAG
This sequence comes from Borrelia sp. RT5S, assembly GCF_021165755.1. Taxonomy (NCBI): domain Bacteria; kingdom Pseudomonadati; phylum Spirochaetota; class Spirochaetia; order Spirochaetales; family Borreliaceae; genus Borrelia; species Borrelia salvatorii. The sequence continues at coordinate 880,147 of NZ_CP088936.1, read as the reverse complement.
CAAACATAGTAAGTTTGAAATTATTTTCAATGGTAGGTTCTAATATAATGTTTTTTATCTCTTCATAGCCAAAATCCATATCAATTAGAGCCTTACCGGACGCTTCCCTAACCCTAAAGGAAGGATCACTTTTAACCTTATAAACCAATGCTTCCCTAGCAGAAATATCACCATGTCCCTTAATAGCATTAACAGCTCTAACCCTAAGTGCTTCATCTGAATCTCTTAAAAAATCCTGTAAAATCTCTTTCGATTTCGCAGATACATCCCTTGAAAGTGCTTCAATAATGGCAATCTTAATATTAGAATTATTATTGTTGTCTTGAAGATATAACTCAGCATTCTCGGTTATTTTCTCAGGTACAAGGTAAGATAGCGATCTGATGGCAGAGGCCTTTATTGCTGGACTCTCATACCTATCCATAGAAATCTCATATATCCTGTTCTCATACTCAAAAGCATTAGACTTACCAAGAGCAATAAGTATTGCAGCCCTGACCCCGTCATCCCCAGAATATTTATCATAAACATCCATCATATTCTTCGAATATTCAACAGCAGAAATCTCACCAAGATAATACGCAGCCATAGATACAATATTCCCTTCTTTATTTTCAAGTATGTCAATAAGAATTTTCTTTAAATCGTCCTTGCTACCAAGTTCCTTAAGATATAAAAGCGCTCCATTAATTAAATTATTAGGATACCTCCTAGTTTCATAATTATCAAGAATATAATTAGCAACACTAACACCACCTTTGTGTTTAAGAGATAGAAATAAATCAAGAATTACTCCCTTAAGTTCAACATTAAAAGTCTTTTGTAGTCTCTTCTCAAGTAAAGAATTGTACTCACCATCGCCCGACTTCTTAAGTCTCTTAACAATCTCAATTACCTGCACATCAAGCCCATATGCAATACTATCCCTTACTTGATTGCCCTCTTGCACACCAGAATTTTTGATAGAACTACTATGAGAGCTATTTTTTATATCTTTATCCGCATTAAACTCAGGCGGGTTAGGTTCTACAGGCTCTATTGGCAACAAAGGATCATCAACGGCAAAAGTATCAAACACAACAAAGTACAAAAGAATAAATAACAAATACCTCATACAATCTCCCTATTGGCGTACTTAAAAAAGTTAATAATTCCAAGGAAATAATAACACACCACTAAAATGACAATACTGATAGCACCTGCAAAGCTTAAAAGACAAAAATTATTAAAACTAAACCCAATATCCCACCTAAAATCCTTAAAAACCATATAAACTAAATACAGAGGAATAAGAGATGAACATGCCTTCATAAAGGCCACAACAGATCTGGCAATTTCAAGTCTCATGCCACTTCTTAATCCAACAAAATAAAAAATAACCACACAAATGGCAAAAGAAATTGATTGTGCAAGAGGCAAAATATCTACCTTAAAGAGGTTAATGCCAAAAACTGATATAAGAATATCAATAACAGAAAAAAGAATATTAGAATAAAGAGGAGTTCTTGAATCACGAATAGAAAAATAATATTTCTGAAAAAATCCAAAAATAGAAGAAAATGTTAATCCAACTAAAAAATATTGCAATACACTAATCGTCCTCTTTGTATCATGTATTGAAAATTTACCCCCTGTAAGCAATAAGTTTAAAATAGGACCAGCCCAGATGTACATCAAAAATGATATTGGAACTAAAAGCAGAATTAAAATATCTATTCCCTGATTTAAAATATCATTCAACTTCTTTCTATTACCCAAAGAAGCATATTCTGCCATTTTGGGGAAAATAACCGTGGAAATGGAAACATAAAAAATACCAACAGGAAGCTGATAATAAACAATTGCGTTACTTAAAACAGAAACACTCCCAATTTCCAGAGTTGATGCTAATGCGAATGAAATTTGCTGAGTAATTATAGAAAGCAAAGCCGATAAAATCATATATGACCATCTCTTTAAAAATCTTAAAAATGCAGGCGCATTAAAACTAAAAACTGGTACGTATGTGACTCCGATAAAAATACAATTTATTAATTGAATTAAAAATTGGAAAACGCCTCCAACAAGCACTCCAATAACGGCACTATATATTCCATACTGATCATAAAACAAAAATATGCTTAATATGATACTAATAGAGAGCATAATAGGCGCTATGGATGGTATAAAGAAAACCTTATATGAATTGAGCACCGATGCAAATATTGAAGCTAGACTTATAAGCAAGATATAGAGTATCAAGTAATTAAACATATGACTAGCTAGCTCCAAATCTCCTTCCCTATAAAAGGAAACGTAATGTATAATCTGACTGGAAAAAATAATCATAATAAAACTGATAAAACTGATACTTATGATATTAAAAGTAGTAACACTCCTGAAAAAAGAAATAGCATGTCTGCTAGATTTATTTCTCTCATGAGTAAACTCAGGCATAAAAGCCGAAGTCATTGCACCCTCTGAAATGATCTTTCTTAAATTATTTGGAATATTGAAAACATAATTAAAAATATCTGCCTCAAGGTTTGCACCGAAATAGTAAGAAAATACTTTTATTTTCACAAAGCCCATTATTCTTGACAAAAAGACAGAAAGCATAACAACAATCGTTGAGATAATATCTTTATTCATAAAAATTACCTTCATCATACCTTTTTAAATAAAGTTTTTTAAACCTTGCAAAATCATCATTCATAATTGCATCCCTAGCCTTTTCAATAAGCCTAAACATGTAATGTATGTTATGCTCACTAGCCAGCATTATTCCAAGAGTTTCTTCTGATTTCATTAAATGCCTTAAATAGCCTCTTGAATACCTTGTGCACAAAGTACATACACAATTTTTCTCGACAGGAGAAGCATCGTTGCTAAATTCAGATCTCTTAATACGTAATATTCCATTATCGGTTAAAAGTGATCCATGTCTAGCAATTCTTGCAGGATTAACGCAATCAAAAATATCAATACCATAATATATGGCATCCAATATATATTGAGGTGTACCAATTCCCATTACATACTTTGGTTTCTCTTCTGGTATTAAGAAAGAATTGTATTCAAGAATTTCTAAATATTTATCCCTTGGTTCTCCAACAGAAATCCCTCCTATCGCAACACCTGGGCTATTTAATTCTAGAATCTCTTCAGTACTTCTTTTCCTTAAATCTTTAAAAAAATTACCCTGGGTTATTAAAAATAAAAGACCATCATAGCCTTCCCTTCTATTCTCATAAGCACTAAATATACGACGAGCCCAAGAAGTTGTAATATTCGTATATAAATTTGCCTCATTATAATCAATGCCATGGGGGCTGCAAATATCAAGCGCCATGATAATATCACTTTCAAAAGTTTCCTGCATTTTAAATACACTCTCAGGTGTAAAATAATGTCTAGAACCATCAATATGCGATTGAAAATGTACTCCCTCGGTTTCAATTTTTCTAAGCTTAGACAAGGAAAAAACCTGAAATCCACCAGAATCTGTTAAAAAATTTTTATCCCAAGAAGTAAATTTATGCAAACTTCCGTATTTCTTTATTATGTCCACCCCAGGTCTTAAATAAAGATGATACGTATTTGCAAGTATTAAATTACACCCTAGTTGCTCAAGTACATCATGCTTTAAAGCCTTCATTGCGCCCAAAGTTCCAACAGGCATGAAACATGGGGTATTGACCCTGCCATGAGGAAGATCAAGCACCCCAAGCCGTGCTCTAGAACTATTATCATTTTTAACAATACTAAACATAAACTCCTAAAACCTGTTTATTTACGCACAAGCTTATAAATAATAAAATTAATAACAAGAAATAAAACAGTAGTAAACGAACTTGCAACCGTTATAGGTAAATAACCAAGATCAGCTAAAAAATTAAAAATTACAATTGAAATAACATATATAACCGCAAATGCAATACTGTTTAACAAGCTGAGTATAAAAATATTTTTCCTTAAAGCAAGACTTATGAAACCAACAGTGAAGCTCAGAAGTATTAATCTAAATGAAAAAAATATCCTGTTTAAAAAATCAAACAAAGCCTCAGAATAATCCAAATTTTCCACCTTAAGAGATCTAATCCAACTAGTAAGCTTTGAAAAATTCAATGTTTTTGAAGACAACATCACTATCTTAATATACTCAGGTTCCAGATTAACAATGCCCTTGCCATCAAGAATCTCATAAAAATTTTCTACAATTTCCCTTCCAACCTTAGTAAATTCTCTCACATCATAAAGATTCCACTTATTATCAACCCAAGTAGCCTTACCCACATCATACCTTTTACTAAAAACGTCATTAATATCTTTTAAAATAATTATTAAATTAGAAATAGTATCACTATCAATATCATAATATCTAATATTGTAAATTTCTCTTGCAAAATCCCTTATTATTACAGTTCTATCGCTGGAGCCCTTCCCCATGCTATTTTTAAGAAAAGCGTCTCTTCGGGTAGTAGTATCTATGACCAAATAATTATCAAAAAAAAAGAGAATTACAGATATCCCGACACTAATTAAAATTATTGGTCTTAATATCCTAGCAAGAGAAATCCCGCAACTAAATAGTCCTATTATTTCATTTCTCATGGAAAGATTGCCAATAAGATTAGAAACAGAGAAAAGAAAAGATAAAGCAACACCATCTGAGAAAGATTTCGGAAGATATAGATAATAAACGTAAATGATATCACTAATACTAAGCTTGTTATCAAGATAACTTAAAAGATTGACAAATAGATCCCCAAGCACAATCAGAATCATGAAAAGAAAATTCATAAACAAAAAGGTCAATGTTATATTCTTTACAAAAAGTTTATCTACTCTCATTTCCTTAAAAGTCTCAAAAAAAGAATCATTCCTGAAAAGATTAATAAAACATTTGGAAAAACAGCAACAAGAAGAGGGTTTGGTGCATTCTGCACCGTATATACTTTCCCACCAATAAACATTACCCAATAGGCAACACAAATAAGAATTGAAATTACAAGTTCAAGAATAATAGAATATTTTTTATTAGAATACATACCCATACCAAAAGCTAAAAAAATAAAAAATAAAACAGATACTGGTAGGCTAATTTTTTGATAAAGCTCTAAAGAAAAAAGAGCATAATTCTTTTTAACTGCCATATCCTCGTAAGGACTATAATTTAAATTTAAGCTATACATGTAGTCCACATTCTCAAGAACAGACCTATCATCTAATATCTTACTCTTATCATACAAATAATTTAAATAGCTATTTGAAAAATTTAAATTCAAAAAATCTTCTTCTAAATCATTCTGTACATCTAAATCTTCAATTAATTTAGTTTGCTTATCAACAAGTTTAATAACATCTCTTATGCTCATCTGAGAAGGCGTTATGTAGTTTAGCAAAAACCCATCGCTAAATGTAACTTGATCAATTGAATATTTCATTAGATCCGCATAAAAATAATCATAAAATCCAATAGCATCATCTGTTAAGGCAATTGACAATACTTCGTTTAAAATAAAATATACCTGATAATTTTCCTTTTGGATGTTAAGATTCTTAGCCATAAACACCCTATCATACCCTTTAAGTCTAGTATTATCAAAAAAAGTAACATTCTTATACCCCGTATCCGATTTTTCCCCAGACACAAATATTAAATCTCCATACTGCTTACTTGAATAAGGCTTTAACACTAAATGAGGCACTTCTTCTTTTATTTCATTAAAAATTTTTAACCTACCAATAGAACCAAGAGGAAGTAAAAAATCATTTGAAACAAACGAAATAAATGCAATAACTACTCCCAATTTTAAAAAAGGAACTAATAAATCTAAAATAGATATCCCAATTGATCTGAATGCTAATATTTCATTATTAAGCTTAAACCTATGAACAGTAAGTACAACTGAGATTAAAGCCGCAAAGGGCGGAGAAAGCGCAATAACCATTGGAAGAGAATATACGACAAAAATAAAAGCCTTCAAAAATGGAACATAATTCTGAAGGAGTATTCTCATAAAAAAAAGTATTTGATTTATGAAAAATACAAAGAAAAAAAATAAAAAAGTAATTAAAAAATACTTAAAAAACTCGGCAATTATGTAAGATTCATAATTGTTTTTTGATACTTTCATCCACAAAAACCAAACCATTATTGAGAGTACCAAGTATTACATAGCTATTAAAACTTAAAACTTTAACCAAATTTAAATTGAGAAGCCCATCACGAGGCCCCAAATAATCCCAACTATTATTGAGAGTATCGTAGATCACTAAACCATGCCCAAAAGTAGCAAACAACAATTTATTACCCCTAACCTCCATATCGAGAAAATACTCAACACCAAAATTACTGTCAACCCCGCATTTCACATATGCCTTATCCTCTAAATTTAGAACAAAAAGACCCTCTCCATATGTCCCCACATAATAACGACCGTCATATTTCTTTATAAAATTAATATTTCTCTCACTATTTTTACTACTAAAGAAGTCTAAATGCCTAACATCTTTCAAATTAGTAAGATTAACAGTATAAATGCCATTATCCGTCGTTCCTACAAACAATATACCTTTCCCCTCATCTAAACACATCGATGAGATCCTCCTAGAACCAAGCTTGACATAAGTCCACTCACCTAAATCAGAATAAAACCACAGTCCAGAATCCAGAGTGCCAACAAACATACCATCCCGAACGCTCATTAAAACCTGTATATTATTTAGCTTAACCCCCAAAGGTATTTTAACCTGCTTGACAGTCCCTCCATAGTCTTCAATATAATAAAGAACATTACCTCCTCCAATGTATATAGCACCTTTACGTTCTGCAAATCCTTTAAGACCACTTAAAACAATACTTTTCTTATCCTTAATATAAACCCTATAGTCATTATTCTTAATATCATATCTTAAAAGACCACCAAATATATTTGAAACAAAAACATTATTTTCAAAAATAAACATATCGAATATACTATTGTCTACGAACCCCAAAGTCTCCAAATTTAAATAATTTACCCCAAACTTGTCATTTAAGAAATAATAAATTCCTCTATCATAATCTAACAAAATAGAAGATTCATCAACATCTCTTAACGCAGAAACCGCCCCCACTCTATCTTTAGCAAAATACTTCAACTCAGAAACCCTGAGACTAGCATGGGAATACCTATAAAATTTCAAAAAACAATCAAAATTGTGTTCAGAAAGACTATAAGCACCCCTACTATAATTTACATAACCAAAAAACAAATTGGCCTTAAAAAATAATTCATCACTATAACCTTCCTCATCAGTTAATATCTTATTCAAATAAAAACTAGCCATCCCAAAATCTTCTCTTGCATAACTCTGCCTCGCACTAACAAAATGAGGATTATCCTCCTTCAGAAAAGCATCACTTAAAAAAAAAGACTCATTATCCTTCAGCCCCGCCAAATAACCTCTCTTATCAATTCCCTGCCCATCCTTTACAAGATTAAGATACAAACCAGAATCCTTCTCAGTAGTATGGCACGAGAGCAGTAGAAACAAACCTAGCAAGATAAGTTTACCTCTACAAATAACACTCGACACAAGCTTCATACGTGCCTATCAATCCCTAACAAATTCAAGCTCAATCTTACCAAATTTATCTATGTCAGATACCCTTACCTTAATTTTTTGCCCCTCCTCTAATCTTGGAGGACGAACACCCATACTCCCCCCTACTCTTCTGTTATCATTTCCATATTTAACATTCCTGCCTTCGCCATATCTAGAAACTCTTCCCCCTCCATATTTATCATCTCTAGTCCCATATCTATCGTCTCTAGTTCTTGCCCGAGTACTTAAAAATCCTTCCTTTGCAGGAGTAAGCTCAACAAAGGCTCCAAAACTGTTAATCTTCTTCACAACCCCTTCATAAATTTCACCAACCTTGGGTTCCCTAACAATACTCTCTATCCTCTCCTTTGCTTTCTGCATCTTTAAACTATCAGCTCCAAAAATGATAATCCTTCCATCTTGCTCAATTTGCACTCTAACTTCAAACTCGTCCGTAATTGCCTTAACCGTCTTGCCAGTAGACCCAATAACAAGAGAAATTTTATCAATATCAATCTGTAACTGAAGAATCTTAGGAGCATTATCAGATATATCCTCTCTTGACTTTGAAATCACAGAATCCATGATAGATAGAATATGCATTCTGCCCACCCGAGCCTGCTCAAGCGCATCCTTCATCAACTGCCCTGTAACATTTGAAATCTTAATATCCATTTGAAAACCAGTAATTCCGTTTTTAGTTCCTGCCACCTTAAAATCCATATCACCTAAATGATCCTCTTCGCCTAAAATATCACTTAAAACAACATACCTATCACCCTCACTAACAAGCCCCATGGCAATTCCTGCAACCTGCTCCTTAGCAGGGACCCCAGCAGCCATCAAAGACATACTCCCAGAACATACCGTAGCCATCGATGATGAACCATTTGATTCCAAAACTTCAGATACCACCCTAATAGTATACGGAAAATCATCCTTCTTAGGTAACATAGCCTCCAAAGACCTTTGAGCCAAATGTCCATGTCCAATCTCACGCCTTCCAGTCATGAGCCTACCTGTTTCTCCAACAGAAAAGGGAGGAAAATTATAATGAAGCATAAAATTAAGTCGCTTATCTCCATCAATATCATCCATTATCTGCTCATCAATACTTGTTCCCAAAGTAGTTACAGCCAAAGCCTGAGTCTCACCCCTTGTGAAAAGAGCAGATCCATGCGTTCTATTTAAAAGATCAACTTCTGCAAAAATATTCCTTATCTCCCCAGGAGTACGACCATCCGTCCTGACATTATCTTCAAGAATTGATTTTCTAACAATTTCCTGTTCAAAGTCATCAAAAGCTCTGGCGAAAAGACTCTCATTATCGTCATTTACCTTATCAACAGAAGAGAAATGCTCATGCGCCCTTTTCTTTACCAACTTTATAGCCCTTTCCCTATTAAGCTTCCCTAAAACAAAACAAGCTTCCTTAAGCTCAGCGTAAATTAAATCTCTAAGCTCATCCTTAAACTCAAAAACTTTCTCCTCATAAGCAAGTGGCAACTTCTCCTTATGCCCAACAATAGATGCAAACTCTTTTTGCATCCCACATATTTGTTTAATATATTCATGGGCTTTATCTATTGCAACAAGCAATATCTCCTCACTAACCTCACTAGCACCACCCTCAACCATAGTAATCCCATCCAGACTCCCTGCAACAACAATATCGAGTGAAGAATCTTGAATCTCTTCAAAAGAAGGATTGACTATAAATTCATCATTCAAATATGCTATCCTAACAGCCGCAATTGGACCACCAAATGGAATATCTGACAAAAAAACCGCCGCAAAAGCAGCATTCATACCAACAATATCAGGAGGATTCACCTGATCCGTAGATAGGGTTGTTGGCACAACCTGAATATCCCTACCAAATCTTTTATCAAAAAGAGGCCTCATAGGTCTATCTATTAACCTAGAAACAAGCACTTCCTTATCCTTAGGTTTACCCTCTCTTTTAATAAACCCACCAGGAATTTTCCCAGCAGCATAATACTTTTCGTTATATTCAACCGAAAGAGGCACAAAATCTAAATCTTCACGCACTGAATCTGAGCAACAAACCGTAGCAAGCACAGTAGCCCCACCGTAAGTGGCAAGCACCGCACCATTTGCCTGCCTAGCTAACAAACCTGTTTCCAAAACCAATTCTTCTCTTCCTATTTTCAACTTCAAAACTTTTTTCAAAACCAACCCCTTATTACTTCCTAAGTCCAAGTCTAGCTATTAAAGTTCTGTAAGCTTCCAAATTTTTACCCTGATAGTACCTTAACAAGCTCCTTCTCTGTCCAACCAACTTCAACAAGCCTCTCTTAGAGCTATAATCTTTCTTATTCACTTTTAAATGCTCTGTTAAATATTTTATTCTATTTGTAATTAAAGCTACCTGAACCTCAACAGAACCCGTATCATCCGCACTTCTGCCAAACTCTGAAACTATCTTTTGTCTCTGTTCCTTATCAATCACAACCTACTCCTAATACCATCATAGCAAAGTACGAAAATACCACTTGCTATAATTAAAATCTTCACACTGAATTATAATATTTTTTCATCAAAATAACAAAAATAAAAATTTATTAAACTTAAAATATAATGACATATTTGTATTTACTTAATCCAACACCGCGAATAACCGCCAAAATTTCTTCATCCCTACTCTTAAATATTTTAAACTCATCCAAATTAATAACAATACTAACATAAATACCATTCTTAACGGATTTAACCAAGTAAGAGTCAACATAAACTACTTCAAAAAGACCTAAAGATTCTAAACTCATTAAAGAATTATTATTTAGATTTTCACAAAAGCAAGCATTATCCAATCTGAAATCTCCAACGCATACTCTTTCAAGGCTCTTAACATAAGCACACGAGTTCAAAGACAAAGCCAAATCTCTTGCAATACTTCTAACATACGTTCCCTTAGAACATTTTATTTTTAGCTTTAGAACACGAGAATCAATATTGTAGTCCAAGATTTGTATGTCATAGATATTAACTTTTCTAGGTTGAAGTTCAAAATTCTCCCCTCTGAGAGCCAACTTATAAGCTCTACTTCCATTAACATGCACTGAAGAATATTTAGGAGGAACTTGATAAAGCTCACCCACAAAAGACTCAAGTACAAGATCTAATTCTTCCAAACTTGGAATGTAATCCATTCTGTTTGTTATACTACCGTTAGGGTCAAGGGTATCCGTTTCAATTCCAAACTCAAATTCTGCCACATATTCTTTATTCAAAGATGTAATATAACTTGAAAGACTAGTATATTTCCCAACAAGAACAACCAAAAGTCCACTAGCAAACTTATCAAGAGTCCCTGTATGCCCAATACGACTTCCAACATAATACTTCTTCAAGGGAGACAGTGCCTCAAAAGAAGTCAACCCACTTCTCTTATTCAATAAAACAATTCCATTCATTAAATCTATTATTCTTTACCAATATTTAAATTATCAATTACCTTATTAACATAAAAAGCTCTAGCAATAGTATCATCCCTGAAAAAATTTAATTTTGGAGTATTTCTAACCCTAATCCTCTTTATAATCTCTCCCTGGATAAAGCCCTTAGCGTTATTCAACGCCTTGATGGCATTATCAAGAGATGCACCTTCCTTAACAGAACCAATAAATACCTTGGCATTGATCAAATCACCTGAAACCTCAACTCTCACAACAGTCAGAAATTCATGCACCCTAGGATCCTTTATACCCTTAGTTACTATTAAATTACCAATTTCCTGACCTAACAAACTCTCAAGCCTTGTCTTTCTTATTCCTTTTTCCATATTCAAAATAAAGCAAATACCTAAGACCCAAAGCGTCTTTTTACCTTCTTGATCTCAAATGCTTCAATAATATCTCCTTCCTTAATATTAGAGTAATTATCAATCATGATCCCACACTCGTACTGTGCACTAACTTCTTTAACATCGTCCTTAAATCTCTTAAGTGAAGATATTTTACCAGAATGTATCTGAAATCCTTCTCTCATAACATTAGTAACAGCATCTCTTCTTATCAATCCTTGTGACACATAGCAACCAGCAACTACACCAACTTTAGGAACGCTAATAACAGCCCTAACCTCGGCAAATCCAATAAACTTTTGCTCAATATCCGGTTCAAGCATTCCTTCAAGAACTGATTTAATATCATTTATCGCATCATAAATTATATTATATTTTCTAATTTCAACCTTCTCTTGATCAGCTAACATCTGAGCCTTTGCCGTAGGTCTTACGTGAAAACCAATAATAATAGCCTCACTTGCAGCTGCAAAACTAATATCCGTCTCCGTTATTGCTCCTGCTGATGAATGAATAACTCTTACTCTAAGTTCATCATTAGTCAACTTTTCAAGAGAATACTTTAAAGCCTCAACAGAACCCTGAACATCAGCCTTCAAAATTATCTTAAGCTCCTTCAACTCTCCTTCTTTGATTGAATCATAAAGATTTGATATGGTGATCTTCTTAACATTTTGCGCATTTTCATACTTCTTAAGATCCTGCCTTCTAGAGCTAATCAACTTAGCTTCCTTCTCTGTCTTTGTTGCCTGAAAAGGATCTCCAGCCTGCGGAATAGAAGAGAAGCCCAAAACACTAATTGCTTTAGCAGGTCCAATGCTCCTCACAGACACGCCCCTCTCATTTATCAGTGCTCTAACCTTACCGTGATATATTCCACCCACAAAAGAATCACCCACAGAAAGCGTTCCATCTTCGATAATCACAGAACAAATTATCCCACGTCCCAAATCAACCCTAGCATCAAGTATCCTACCAATAGCCCTCTTATTCGGATTCGCCTTCAAAGCCATTACTTCAGCCTGCAAAATGATCATATCAAGGAGTTCTGAAATACCAATATTCTTAAGAGCTGAAATTGAAACAAAAATCGTATTTCCTCCCCATTCCTCAGGAACAAGTTCATATTCAGAAAGTTGGTGCTTAACCCTATCCAAATTAGCTTCTGGTAAATCTATTTTATTAATAGCAACTATAATAGGTACCTTTGCTTCCTTCGCATGGTTAATAGCCTCAACCGTCTGAGGCATCACACCATCCACCGATGAGACAACAAGAACCACAATGTCTGTAACCCGAGCCCCCCTACTCCTCATCATAGTAAAGGCCTCATGTCCTGGTGTATCCAAAAATGTTATTTCATGTTTATTATAACTAATAGTGTAAGCACCAATATGCTGGGTAATCCCCCCAGCTTCCGTTCGATTTATGTCAATATTTTGCAAAACAGATAAAAGCCTAGTCTTTCCATGATCAACATGCCCCATTATGGTAATAACGGGTGGTTTTTCGACTCTCTGGCTCTCGTCTTCTTTCTCTACCTCTATAACTGTCTCATCATAAATTGACACCACATTAACCCTGGCCCCATATTCTTGAACCAAAATGGTAGCCGTATCAGAATCGAGCTTCTCATTAATAGTTGCCATTACACCTAAAGACATCAATTTAGTAATTAAATCTGAAGATTTCAAATTCATCTTCTTTGCAAGCTCTGCCACGGTAATAGTCCCCATAATATCAATTGATTTAGGAATTGGATTTGCCAAATTTTCTTTCTTTTTCTTCTGAAGCTGTTCAAAGACTTTTTGTTCTATTGTCTTAATCTCAGTTTCTTCCTTCTTTCTCTTATAGCTCTTTTGACTTTCCTGTTGTTGCTTCTTTTTCTCCCCAAGCTTTCTATTAATTCCCTTATTATCAGAATCGACAGGGGCCGGCGCACTAGGTGCAGCCTTGGTTCTTATTACTCGTCTGAAAGTCTGAGACTGACCCCCACCACTAGTATCCCTATTATGCGTATAATTCCTTCCAGGGTATCTCCCCCTACCTCCTTGCTGCTGCCCCCCCAAATTATCCCTGTTAAATGTCCCCCTCACATTAGAAGTTCTATCCCCTCTCATATTGTTGCTACCGTAAGTCTGACCCCCACCGCTAGAATCCCTATTATGCGTATAATTCCTTCCAGGCTCCTGCTTTCTATATGAACTTAAAGAACTTGCAAATCCAGCTCTAGATTCATTTGAATCTAGAGCTCTACCCCTGTCCATGCGAGTTACAACCTTCACTACCTTCTTACGCAACTTAACAACTTTAATCTTTTTCTCATCTTCTTGATCATCAATATTTTCTGACAAACTATTACTCCTCTTCAAACTCAAAACTGAGCCCTATCTTACAACCTGGACAAAAAGTCATATTTTCATTAATAACAGTACCGCATTCAGGACAAAGTAATTCCTCTTCCCCTTTTATTCGCTCAATAGACTCACCATCGTTAGAAATTATTACCATTCCCTCATTTAATATCTTGTTTATTTCATCTTGCTTCTCATAACTTATCCCAAGACTTAAAAGCTTTTCCTCACTAGCCCCCAAAAAGTCATCAATTCCATCAAGTCCTGCCTCAATTACCCTAGAAACAGCATCAACATCAAGAATCTTAAGCTCACTTATTCTATTTATCTCCTCAAATTCATCTTCCTGAGTAGTCTCTTGAATAATCTTGTCAAACATCTCAAAAGTCTCTTTCTTAAACTCTCCACTTTCCTTCATTTCTGCAAACTGACTACCAGTCTTAACATCGATTGCCCAATCAAGCAACCTATTTGCAAGTCTAACATTCTGACCCATCTTACCTATCGCAAGAGACAACTGATCATCACTAACAACTACCAAAGCCTTATGCAAATCTTCATCAAGAAGATATACATTATCCACTTTTGCAGGGGTTAAAGCATCTCTGATAAATTCTTTAACATCCCTGGAATAAGGTATAACATCTATCTTTTCGCCCTCCAGCTCTTTAATTATCGACTGAATCCTTACACCCTTCTGGCCAATACAAGGCCCCACAGGATCGATCTCCTCTTTCTCTGTATAAACAGCAATCTTGGTTCTATAGCCTGGGTCCCTGACTATCTTATGAATCTTAATAACACCTTCCTCAATCTCAGGAATTTCAAGAGTAAGAAGCTCCTCAATAAATTTAGGATGAGTTCTTGATAAAACCACTTCTATCCCGTTCCTGCCCCTCTTTACACTATGAACAAGAACTCGAATTTTCTCATTAAGTCCATAAACCTCCCTTGGAGATTGATACTTTTTAGGCATAACACCATCTGTACTACCAAGATTAACATAAAGGTCTCCATTTCTATTCTGCTGCACATAACCAATAATAATTTTATTTAATTTGTTTTTAAACTCTAAATAAAGTTCATTATCTTCAATTCCCTGCAAATCACTTTTGGTCCTCTGCTTAGCAACTTGAATTGAAAGTCTGTCGAAAATCTTAGGATCAATCTCAATATAAGCATACCCATCCTCTATTAACTTAAATTCCCTAGCATCATCTTCCAGTATCTCAAGCGTAGCGTCCTTAACTTCTTCTACAATCTTCTTCTTTGAATATACCACCAAATCCCCTGTGTCCTCGTCAAACTTAATTAAAGCGTTTTCACTCGTTCCAAAGTATTTCTTGTAAGCTATCACTATAGACTCTTTAACAGTCTTCTGGATAGCGTCCACACTCATCCCCCTCTCATTCGCAATATTACATATCATTTGGCCAGTGCCCTTTATCATCTCCAAGACTCCTTTATAATAATCTAGCCTTCCTTACGTCGCTATAAAGAATTTTTACCTCTCCACTACCTGTTTTAAAAACAAAACTATCTTCCTCGGCCTTCAAAATAAACCCTTCCTCAAACTCATTACCCAACATCAACTTAATCCTTTTACCCTCAAAAATTTTAAACTCCCTCCTGTTCTTAATTTTTCTATTCACCCCGGGCGTAGACAACTCTAAGCTAAAATCATATTTAAGAACCGTCTCCAAACTTAACAAAACCATCTTATGTAAGTCACAAAGCTTATCAACTCCAAAATCGCCCCGCCCATAAAGAACAACCTGAACCCTGCCCTGACCTCTTTTCTTAAAAGTATTAATTTCTAAAATTTCAATCCCTAACCGATCCGTTATACCCTTTATTAAATCGTAAACTTCATTTTCTTCAAAACTTCTACTCAACTACATCCCTAAAAAATAAAAGGCTCCTCCAAAAGAACCTTATTAAATAAAACAACTCATACAGGACAAGGGTATCATCAATGAAAATAAATGTCAATCTCTAAATTTTTAAAACTAAACTTTAGAGATTGACATCTTGACTACATTCAAAGCTCCATTCTTTACCAATATATCTTCACAAAAAGACATAGATGCGCCCGTCGTAACAATATCATCAATGAGCACAATTTTCTTATCCCTAACAGTGTCATACCTTAATTTTATTTTATTTTCTAAATTATCAAGCCTTAATCTCCCACGCAAAACCTTTTGACTCTCGCCCCACCCTCGCTTCAAGATGTTAGCATAATTTATTCCATTTTTCATTAGTAAATTTCCAATATATTCCATGTGATCAAATCCGTAAAAAATTTTTCTTTTAATACTGCAAGGAACACTAACCACCATGTCAAAATCAATGCCAACTAAAAATTTAAAAATTCCATCTGTAAAAAATTGCCCAAGTGCCTTCTGCCCATCTTTCTTGTAAGAAAGGACAATTTTCTTATATTCATCCCTGTATTCGAAAAAATACAAAATGCCATCCCTGAATTTAATCTTAAAATCCAAAAACCCAAGGCAACGCTTACAGAGTGCATGAGAGCAAACATAATCACTGTGACAACAAACACAAAAAGGAAGAAATATACTCCTTAAAACACTAATTCCACACAATGACATCTAATTCCCAATCTTTAAAATTATCTGATTAAGTAAATCCATTGCTTGATAGGGCGTAGTACTATTGATATCTACCTTGGAAATTAATTCCTTAATTTCCAAATAAGCATTGATCTCAGACTCATAACTTAAATCTTTCTCCATCTCTGCTTCATCAACGGAAGTGGCTAAAGATAGAAGCTCCGATATGCAAACCCTTTCCCTACTTGTCAAACTTTTAAGAATAACGTTCGCTCTCTCAATAACTTTTAAAGGTATACCAGCTATTCGAGCAACATAAATTCCATAAGAATTAAGCGATGGTTTTTCCTCAACCTCCCTTAAAAAAATAAGTTCATTCCCTTGCTTCTCTATCTTCATTGACAGATTAACAAAGGCTTCATGTTTAATAGCTGAAAGCTCATGAAAATGAGTTGCAAACAAACTTCTAGACTTAATAGATCCTAAAATGTATTCAACAATGGAACATGCAATAGCAAGTCCATCATTGGTACTAGTACCTCTTCCTACCTCATCCATAATTATTAAACTGTTAGGGGTTGCATTTCTTAAAATATTAGCTGTTTCGTTCATTTCAACCAAAAAAGTGGACTCTCCCTTCGAGATATTATCACTTGCACCTATTCTACAAAAAATCTTATCTGTGATTCCTATCGTAGCTTTGGAGGCAGGCACAAAAGATCCAATATGTCCCATTAAAACGACTAAAGCAGTTTGTCTCAAATAAGTTGACTTGCCCGCCATATTAGGTCCAGTAATTAGGCAAAAATATTTCTCATTATCAATCTTTACGGAATTCTTAGTAAAAGCTTCTACGCCTCTCATATAATGTTCAACAACAGGATGCCTTGCGCCCTCAAGCATAATTTCTTTATGATCAGTCAGTGTGGGCCTCACATATTCATTCTTTCTAGCCAAATAGGCGAAATTAGAAACTACATCACTATATGCACAAAATTCAGAAACTTTCTTAATCACTGCATTGTGTTTAGCTATCCTTAAAGCTATCCCATCAAATATTTCTTGTTCAAGGGCCGATAAATTATCTTCAGCATCATTAATATCCCTTTCAAGCTCAATAAGCTTGCTTGTCTTGTATCTTTTCGCAGTATTTAGAGCTTGACTTTCGATAAAATGAGAAGGCACTTGTCCATAGTAACTCTTCGTAACTTCAAAAAATAAACCTCGAGCATTAGTTTTTCTTATTTTAAGGCTGTTGATCCTACTAAAATTTCTCTCAAAATTAAGGTAATCATCAACATATTTACTTGCATTATTTTTGATCTCTCTTAAGCGATCAATCTTAGGATTATATCCCTGTTTTATAATTTCATCTTGTTCTCTTGAAATTGAGCCATTGATCAAAGAATAAATCCCTCTTATATTGTCTTCATCATTAGCGTCAAATATCCAATATCCAAAAGAGTGTTCGTTAAATAGTCTCTTTATTAAAAAAAATGCTATTAAAGCCTCTCTGATAAACAAAAAATCTTTTTTTGCATATCTTCTCATTTGAATTCTTGAGATTACTCTCTCAACATCCCAAACGTTACTGAGAATATCTCTTAATTTCATGGTCAGATTAACATTACTGTTTAAAAACTCTACATGATCTAATCTGCCATTAATCTCAGAAATATCTAGAAGTGGATTTAATATGTATTCTCTTAAAAGCCTCTTGCCCATCGGCGTTTTACAATCATTTAAAACTGAATAAAGGGAATAATTAGAAGTCAGATCATTGTTATTTTTAACAAGTTCAAGATTTATTTGAGTAACATCATCAAGAAACATATAAGCAGAGTCGTTATTAATATGAATCGTGCCGATATTACTCAATAAATTCTTTAAATTGTTTTTTACATAATCTATTATTAAAAAAGATGAAATATAATAAGGCTCTTCCTCTTTAAATCCAAGCGAGCCCAGGCTAACCATACCAAAATGTTCCTTTAATGATTTTATTGCAATTTCTTTATCCAAATGCCAATCGGGAACCTTATTTACCAAAAACCGATCAAGAACAAGTTTGTCTAAATATTTATAGTAAAAACTTTCTGACACTATTATTTCTTTTGGAAAATATTTCTCAATATCCCGCCTTAGTTTTTCCAAAAAACTACCCTCATAAAGAATTATCCCAAGCCTAGACGTTGATAATTCTATATATGAAAACGAACAATATCCTTTATAATCACTAATGGCAATCAAATAATTATTAACATCATCTTCTAAAAAATCCTCATCAATAACAACCCCAGGGCTTATAACCTCAACAACTTCTCTCTCCAAAGGCCCCTTAGCATCCGATTGTAACCCTTGCTCACAGATTGCAACCTTTTTATCTAGTAAAATTAATTTTTTTACATACTCCTTACTAGACTGGCAAGGTACTCCACACATAGGAACACCCTCTCGCTTGGTCAAAGTCAAGCCCAAAAGCTTACTTCCCTCAAGAGCATCATTGAAGAACATCTCATAGAAACTTCCTACTCTAAAGAACACAATAGCATCTTTATAGTTATTCTTAATTCTTAAATACTGCCTCATCATTGGTGTGACATTTTTTTCCATAAAACAATGTTGAATTATAATTGATATTATTGAAACTTTACAATATACTTGTCGGTGAAGAAGAATGAAATATGAAAGAAAATACTCTCGAGAGTGGTGTTTTTTATTTGCTCGAGGATTCCTCTGTTTTTATAAAGTTGATTAATAGATTTACTGCGTTGCATGGGGTCGGCTTTAAGTCGTTAGTTGAAGATGTGTTGCTGAACAATAGCGGGATCTGGACACTGTATCTGGATTTGTCGGAGACACAGTATTTAGACTCGACTTTTATGGGAACTTTGGTTCATGTTAAGAACAAGAGCAATAAATTGGGAAAAAATTTTAAGGTTATAAATCCTAGCAAAGAAGTTCTTAAGAATTTAGAATCTCTTGGCCTTGAAAAGGTATTAAAGATAGAAAATAGAGAAGAGAACTTGAAAAAAAGCAAGATGAAAGAATTTTTTTGTTATAGCGAAGAGAAAAATCAAATATTAAAATCAATATTAAAATCACATGTCCTACTGTCAAATATCAATAAAGCCAACAAAAAAGAATTTTGCGGTTTGCTTAAAAGACTAAAAAAGGAAAGTCATAACCGTTAAACCTTAATAAGGGACACTTTTTATTGTTTGTTTAAATGTTTGATCACATCTTCTGTCATATCGACGGTGCTGTTATAATAAAGTATGTAAGGACTGTCCTTTTTCATAACCAAAGAAACACCATTAGTCTCCGCAACATACTGAACACCGTTGAGTATCTTACTCCACAGTACCCCATCGCTATTTATGCTGTTTATATTAATCTGTTTTTGCTGGTCAAGATTACTTTTTGCTAAAGTTGTAAGCTTTTTAAGTTCATCTATCTTTAAATTATATTGATTCCCATAAGTCCTTGCACTATCTAAATCATGAGCACTAACAGCTCCATCATACATTCTCCTTAAATCTTTAATCTCAGCATTTAAAACATCTATTTTTTCTTGATAATGTTTCCTCAATTGCTCAAGATTAGATTTTAACTGTGGGTTTAAAAATTCAATTATGATCCTCTCAAAATCCACAACCCCCACCTTTGTAACATCTATCGCAAAAATATTCAATTGAAATAAATACACCATCAAAAGAACCATCAAAGACATATCTTCCCCTTATAAAGACAAAAACAATTGTATCAATATCTCATATCAATTGCTAAGAAAAATTTAAACCCTGCATAGTAATTGTAATGCTTATTAACTCCCGTATTATCAAAATAAAACGGGTAGGCTACAACTAAAGATAAGGGCAACTGTGGCAATAAACTTCTAACTCCAAATCCCCAACTAAACATAAAACTACCAAATGGAACAAATAAAGCATTTTCTTTCTCTTCCAAAGAATAAGCCGCTATATCTAGGAACAAAGCATCCCAAACTAAAATATTTTTAATCAAGGGCATTGATAATTGAATAGTATTAACAAATGAACTATAAATATTTTTTAAAGTTCCCCATCCTCTAGCTATCATAAAGTTTTCACTAATAGTTATGAAATGATGTGGCTGTATCTCCACTTCAAAACTGTTTCCAAGAGGCGGTAAAATATTCGTATAAACACTTCTTAGAGTCAAGATTAAGTCAAAAAAGGGAGTAAAAACATCTTGATATCCTAAAAGAGAAATATACCTTTCAAAGGTAGTAGTAGCTTTGGTAAAATGGCTCTGGCCAAATAAAAACCCACCAAAAAAATCAAAATGCTGCTTAAGCAAAAACCCATTATTAGATAAAGATTGAGAGTTTCTTGTATCCCACGCTACACCTAAACCAAGAGAATTCTCAAACCTAATAGTATGATAGTTATCTCTTAAATAATAGCTTGAAGGTCTATTAACACTATTGTCATAATGCACATATTTAAGAGCAGATTGCACAGTCCCAGTAAATGTTTGCTTCCCAAGGTAATTAGAAAAAGTATATCCAGTAACAAAAGCTAAACTCAATTTAATCAAAGAATAATTCATAGTATTAAAGTCTGAAAAATTCTTCGCATTATGATACTCTTCCCAACTTTCAAAAGGATCTGGTACTTCCTTTTTGCCTGTAAAAATAGGACCATTAATATCCTGATAGGCCGTATTTATAGAATGAGAAAAATCAAGAAATCCTCCCACAGTCCATCTAGTCTGCATAAACCAATAATCTTCAAATGACAGCCTCAAACTCTGTTCTGAGAAAGCAAGATTAAGTTTTGTAGATAAAGAATATCCTTCCCCTAAAAAATTAGATTGTTCCCATTGCCCAAACAACGAAAACGGAAACCAAGAATTACTAAATCCACCAAAATTCATACCAAACCTAAAGCTTGCCGTTTCTCTCTCCTCAACGGAAAAATTTATCTTCATCAAACCATCAATATTACTCTGTGCAATATCAGGAACAACATTTCCAAAATAACCAAGTCTTTGCAAGTTAAACATGCCCATTCTAAATTTTTCCAAACTAAAAACATCACCCTCCATTAAAGGTATTTCTCTAAGTATTACATGAGAAGCTGTTTTCTTATTACCCGAAACAGTAATAGACTCAATATGGGCCTTGTCTTTTTCTACTATCTTAATTAAATAATCTACAAATTCCCCTCTCATTGCCCTAGAAGGCACAATTTCTGTAAATATATATCCATCCGCGTAATATTTTTCTCGAATTTTTGAAAAATCCTGCTCAAATTTTGAATCATTGAAAATGTCCCCTTCCTTAAGGGTGACTAAAGCCTGCAGCTCTTCTAAGCTGAAAACCAAATTGCCAGAAATCTCAAGTTTGCCAAATTTAAAAACGTCACCCTCTGAAATAAAGTATTTCAAAAAAACTTCCTTTTCCGGTCTATCAGGATCACTAGGCTCTCGTATATCCACAGTGCTGTTTACAACCTTAACATTAATATATCCACTATTCTTATAAAAAGACTCAAGCTGAATCTTGTCCTTATCAACATTTGACCTTAAATACTTTCCATCAGAAAATAAAGACGCTGTTCTTGATGCTAAATATTTCCTGAGCGTGCTGCCCTTGAAGTTTAAATTTCCCTCAAAAGCAACCTCTTTAACAACATATTTAGGTCCTGCGTTTATTTCAAACACAATATCTACTAGATTGTTCTCTTCCTTAGTCTCATATTTAACGGAAACATCAAGATATCCAGCTTCTCTATACATCTCTTCAAGCTGAACAACACCTCTTTTAACATTTGAAAGATTTAAAGACTCATTTATCTTAATATTTGCCTTATCACGCAGCTCACTATTCCAAAAAACTTTACTATTATCAACAAAAGAAATAGTCTTTACTAGAGATTTTTCTTTTACAAAAAATGTAATAAGAAGCTTATCGTCCTCTACTTTAAACTCGGGCCTAATAAGCCCATCAAAATAATCAAGAGCATATAGATCAACTTGTAATCTGTCAAAAACTTCATTAGAATAAACTTGTCCTAGGTAAGAATTTAAAATAAAGGCAAGGTTCCTTTTATTTATATTTTTAAGTCCGTCAAAATCAATACTTTTTATCGTCTTCCCCTCGTAATTAACCTGAGAATAACCCAGATTAATTGAAAACACAAAAAAAAACACAAAAACTAAAAACTTAAAAGACCTCATCCAAAACCCCTCAGCACTCAATACTTAAATTTCCAAGAAATAGATATGTTATTTCCTATACCGTGTAGGCCATTTTTAGTGAGATCATAATCAAAAACATAATCAACAAAGAAAAACGGCGAATCAAGCTCAATACCAAAATTGACATTAAAGTTCAAATTCTGAGAGAAAGGCGTGGTTTGCTCTTTTAAAAACCCAAAACCCGCCTTACCAAAAACACCATTAGAGAAATATTTACCCACCTCAACGCTTGTATTATCAAGAAAGCTCGCAAAAGTTGGATTCCCCGATATACCAATAACATTCCTCAATATATCCGTCTTTATACTCAACAGGTCTAATTTTAATACAGAACGAGCATAATCTTCAATAGGCTGTACTACCAAATCCACAAGAATATCATTAGCCAATCCGATTGCAATCTCGGCCGTATTGGTGCCCGCAGACCGCAATCCATGTTCACTTCCAATTATTGAACTTGACAAAAGATATTTTATCTCTTGTTCGGTTCGAACGGGATAGGATACAAATCTAAAATCCCACAAACTTAAAGGACCATCCATACCCATAGTCACAAGCAATTTTTCACTGCCATCCTTAATTGTGTTTGTCGCTTCAATTCTTACCCATGGATCAAATTTGGCCTTATTTTCATTAAAAGAGATATATGAACCTCCTTTAAACACAAATTTCTTGTTATTATAATTAACAGACCCGCTTGCTATATTTAAATCTCCCTTAAGTATGAAATCATCTGTTCTAGTGTCAGACTTAATGATTAATTCATTTCCTTTAGCGACAGTGACATTTAAAAACGAAATCTTGTTATCTGGCCAATGAAAAGCAACATTGCTGTCAAAATTGATCTTAAGATCTGTAACAATAGCAAAATCTTCAGAATTAATGTCCTCCGTTTTAGAGCCTTTCTTTCTCTTAAAAGGATTCATTAAAAAATCAAAAATCGAATTCTCAAGCAAGTAAACCCAAGAGTTTGCAATATTTAAATCTCCGCTAAACACAATCTCTTCGGCATTACCTTCAATAAAAAAATTGCCCGAGGCATAGCCAATAAAATTTATAGTTACTTTGTCAAATTTAATAGGGACTCCAGAATCACTAGGAACATCAATATCTACCTTGTAATAATCGACAATAGTATCACTTAAAAAATTAAGATTAAGACTAGCAGAAACGTTAAGATCTGAATAATAGCCTAAATTAAAGCTATTATCTAAAATAAGCTTATTATCTTGAATCAGGACAGGTACATTAACTAATTCCAAAATTCTACTCTTCCCATGCTGTCTAGAGGATTTCAGATATTCAGTACTAATTGACCCACTCAATATATTAATCTCTCCATTAAGATTTGGGTTATACAAATCACCATCAATACTCAACTCACCCCCTAACTTGATATCATGCAAAACAAAATGTTCCTCAATATTAAAAAGAGCTTCTGAATTTAGAAAATCTTTTGTAATTAACTCTGAATTAAATTTAATATCCTGAATAATCCCGTTAATTTCATTCTTCAAAATTTTACCCGATGCATCAAAACTGAGAGGCAGATAATCACCAATCTTAATATTAAAATTACCATCAGCATATTCATACAAAACATTAATAAGATCATATTCAATTGATAAAGCACTAAATTTTTCAGGATTATCTCTAAATTCAATCGTAAGATTGGAAAGATTATTGTCCTTATATCTTAAATCTCTGAAGGAAACTTCTCCTTCAGTTTCTCGCTTTAAAATACCAAGATCTTCCTTTTCCTTATTTTCAAACTTTTGAAAACTTGCGTCAATTCTTGAAGAGAAAAGATCACTATCAATATTTAAATTAGAAACTCCGATAGAATTTTTAATATCATATCTAAAACTACCCGCAAGAATCTCTCTTTTGTCCTGCATTGCCTTTATGTTATAGATATTAAGATTGTTATCGACTAATCCCAGCTTAAAAGAAAAATACGTAGGAATACCTATTAAAGACATTCCATCTGTTTCAAGATATGCGTTAAGGGAATAATTAAACAAATCATTTTCTTTAAAATTAAGAATAAAATTACCATTAGCTTTGCCATTCAAGAAAGATAGAAACTTAAAATTATCAAAATCCAACCCCTGAAATCTTCCCAAAACATAATTACCATCTTCATTAGAATTAATTCCTAAAAAATAACGCTCCGTGCTTACGTTTGAGAATAAGTTTATCTCACCGCCGAGCTTATTACTTAAATTAAAATACCCCTGTCCTTGTAAATTTGAGTATTTATTTACAAATCTAATATTTGAAAGATTAATCTCTTTATTCTTATATAAACCCTTAAAGCTAAAATTAAGATTATAAGCCGGATTATTAGAAATCTTATCCAATCTAAACTTATTGATTACAAAACTTAAATCATCGTTGATTTTCTCATAATTACCATAAGAATTAATATTTAATAAAACATCAAAGTTTTTATTATGGAAACGAAAATCATCAATATTTAAAGAATAAGTTATCATTGAATTAGCATAATTTAAATTGGCCTTCGCCTTAGACGAAAATTCAAGATTAACATTCTTATCTTTAAAATTAAATTCGAGATACAAAGGATAACTCTTGTTCAAATAACTAAAATCCGTAGTGAGCCTTAATCTGTCGTCAAGCAAATGTATTAAAAAAACAGAATTTATACTATAATCGCCACTCTTGTAGGTAAAGTTCCTTATCTTATAAACACCCTTCTCCCCACTAGCATCAAACATCAAATTAAAATCATCCAATTTTGAAGCTATAGAAAAATTAAGACCATTCAGTCTAGACTTATCATAACTCAGGGTGTTTAAATAAAAATCTGAAGTTAAGTTAAAATACTTACCCGATAATAAGTGCTCGGGAATAAATTTAGTAACCACAGATTCTGGAAGGACGTCATTTAGGAAAAGCAAAGGAAATTCTTTAATACCCAAATTAAATCTAAAATTTTCTTTATCAAAATCTCCTTTTAGCAGAACCATAGATTTGTTATTTTTAAAATTCAGTAAATAATTAACATAAGTTTTATCTTCAGAGAAACTCGTTTTAAAGCTTAAGTTTTGAACTTCAAGTCTACCAATTTTAAAATTATCAGACTTTACCAAAAAATTTCTATTCTCTTTACTAAAATCCAAATATCCATTAATATCTCTAAAATTTAGTACTCTTGCAGACCTAAAATCAAGCCTTCCTATCGGCAATAAATCCTCTAGCGAATAGTAGCCCTTATAATTAATAAACCCTCTCTTAAGCTTTAAGAAAACATTCTGTATTTTAGCAATTTTATTATTACCTTTAAGTTGTACCCTTATTCCTTGGATCTCTTTGTTTATTGTGCTGTCTTTTGAGGATGAATTTAGCAAAAACGAATATCTTAAATCTTCATCTTGAAAATCGTAAGAAAATGCCAATTGTCCATTTAGAGCTATGTCGAAATAATCTTTATAAACATTAAAATCTTCATTAAGTCTTATCCAGTTTAAAAGATTGATATCAAAGAATAGAGCATCCAATCTTAAAAAATTTTTATTAACATCATAGCTTAAATTAAAATCCAAATTTTCTCTTCTGAGATTAAAAACTTCAAGATTTCCCTTCGAATAATTTATTTGAAAACCCTGCTCAAGTAGAGAAAAATAACCTGCATTGAATTCCAAAAAACTGACATTGACATACCCATCTTCAAGCCCCTTTTTAAATTTACCTTCAAAATAAAATGTTGAATCCAAAGAGTTTTTATTGCTAACATCTTTCTTAAAATCTGCAGAAGAACTAAAATCAACAATAGAGCTAAATAAAAAATCATCATCGATGGTTTTCAATCCAAAATTCTTGACCTTAAATTCTAACAAATTACCTGGGCCCAATTTAAGATTGATACTGATATCTTCCAAATTAATATGAAGCTTGTCCAGATAATCAGACATTTTACCGATGATTGCGTGGTTATTGAATTTATCATCACCTAGTTCAAACTTGTCAGAACTTGAACTTAGGGATTGTAAAAGATTTAAATCATTTAAATCAAAATTTAGAGTACTACCTTGCACAAAAATATTTAAAATAATGTTTTTATCTCCTAATAGGAGTTTAAACAAGTCCAAATTTATCTTAACCGTACTCATCAATACTTTTTCTTGGTCATTTAAACTCAATTCCAGGTTATCTATCTTTATTGAAGAGAAAAAATATGGTGCAATTCGCTCGTATTTTATTTTAAATCCCGTTTTCGATTCAAGATAGCCTATGACTAAATATCTTGCAGAATAAACTTGCACCTGAATAAATAAAACAAAAACTACAAGAATGGATATAAAAGCCAAAACTGAGCAAAAAAACGTTAAAGGAACCCTACTTCTTACAAAAAATAAATTCATATGTTTATAGTGTATATTATATAATAATTCACTGATATCTAATTGTTTAAAAACATCTAGGGAGACAAGCATTTGTGAGTAGGGTTTTGAAAAACTTTTATTGCGTAGAAGGTATCGATGGTAGCGGGAAGACAACTATGATCCAGAGGTTACAAGAACTTTGTAATAGCAAATTAAAATACCATTTCACAAAAGAACCTTCAGAAGGAGTAATTGGAGAATTTATCAGGAAACAATTATCCAATTTTAAAAACCCACTGCAAGAAATATCACTAGCACACCTGTATACAGCAGATAGATATGAACATCTCTACAATCCAAGAGACGGTATAATAAAAATATTAACCAAACCCAAAACAAAAGTAATAACTGACAGATATTTATTCTCATCCATTGCATATCAAGGAGATTTGGGGCAAAAACTAAACAAAGACTTCCCATTACCCGAAATACTTTTCTTTATAAAAACAGATCCTAGGATTGCACATGAACGTATTAGAAAAACCAGAATACAACCTGACCTCTTTGAGTTTGAAGCAAAAAAGCTTCACGATATCAGTGAAAGATATGAAGCGCTACTTAAAGATCTCAAGCACTCGCTCGATGTAGTCTACATCAAAAACTCAGATGAGAAAGACTTGGAAATAGGGGCAAGACAAATATTTAATTTAATCAAATTTTAATATAATTAAAACAGAAGGAAGAGATCATGTATCGCAAAAATTTTTTTACCCTATGTTTATTTATATCTTCGTTGTTCTTGACAGTGGATATGAATGCATCCTCAAAATTTTTCTATGCTGAACAGTGGTATGTCACACTCAATACACAAATGAAAAGAAGACCTCAAAATTTTAAAAGGAACATATTTTTGCTAAAAAATGCATTAGATTTCCCGTTTGGAAATCCTCAGTATTCTTTAGCAAAAGTTGAAACAAAAGAAGAATGGGACAAATATAAACTCCTATTTAAAATGCATGTAAACCTACTTCTTGTTAAGCAACATCTGTACCTGGGCGATTTATTTGACACAAGACATGTACATTTTTACAAAACTCCAAGAAAGAATGGGATTCTTGAAAACTTAAATAAAGCTGCAAACTTTTACAAAATAGCTGTCTCGTATTATAAAGAAGCTTTAACATTCCATAAGAAATTGAAAGGATACAAATCTACCATAATACAAAGTGATGGAATAGAAAACTGGGAAGACGAACATTACAGAATTGAAATCAAAGAATTGGACTACTTCGATATAATTGAGAAAGAACTGACACGTATTGAGAAAACAAAGAATTTTTTCAATAAAAGACCGAATCACTACTAGGGTATCCCAAAACTTTCTTTTTGATCTTTTGAAACGAATATCTTTTGAATGTAGTCCCTGTTAAGAGAAAATTTGCTAACAAGTTCTTTAAAGTCGTCCCTGCTGAGAATATTATATTCCAATGCGAGTGTAATTAAAGCTCTTTCGGCCAAAAAAGGCAGTTTAAATAAATTATTTAAAACTTCAATCTCACATTTCCCCCTGGACTCGGTTGAAAGAGAACTTTCAAAAGTTGAGCTGCATTTACCACTATTTAAACACAATATTTCTCTCTCAAATAATTCCTTATCACCTTGAACATATAGCAAGGCAAAAGGTTTAAGAACAGTGAAAAAATATTCTCTACCCACAAGATAATGGTGCTTAGAACATCTTGCAGCATAATTCGGATAAATAGCAGACTCAACAATCCCATCCCCCCCAACGATCAACAAGGGATCAAAGTAAGGAGCTGCTATTTCTTGTCCCTCGTAAAAATAATATCTATATGTTAAAAAAGACTCATCCATGCAGCTATCATGTTCACAATAAGCACCAATACGACAAACTTTATCCGAATATTCTATCAAGAGTTTAGCAGTATTATTAAAAATCTCTTTTCTGAAATTGTAAATCAAGGTGGGCAACACAAATAAAATATCCAAGTCCAACGCAAGCCTGCTTAAAACAAAAACCAAGCGTTCTTCATAAAAACAAGCCTCATCGATAACAAAAGTACCATACTGAGAGTTATCTTCTACTATTTTTTCAACATCAAAAGAATTACCCGAGAATCCAACGCCACTAACCCCATCAACCACACCTCCTCTATAAGGAATACCATTTTCTGGACAATCCTTAAACCTTTTCCTATCAAGAAAATTTCTAATAAAAAATACATTAGCTCTATTCCTGCTTCCCTTAGTTATAGAATTTAATATTTTTAGGGATTTATTCTTAATAACAAGAGAGTCCTTATAAATTCTAGCCGCATATTCAGTCTTTCCACTTCCCATAGGCCCAACTACAAGCATCAGATTTAAACTACTTCTAAAATCAAAATGGCTAACAGAGATCATATTATCCAGCCTAGAATCCCTTTCTCCACTGGCAAAATTCAAATAAAAATTCATAAACACATCCCAGCTACCCTAAACATTTTATACAAATGCAAGGGAATCAAACGGAATAACAAGCTGTAAAGGAGCTCCTAAATAGCCCGAGAATAACTTTTTTGCATAAAGCAATAAAACAAATACCTTTTTATTTTTAAGATATTTAAAATCATAAATAAAAATATCATCATTTATCCTAAAATTAAGTTCACTCCCTATTCTATTGGAAAACACTTTAGTAACCCTATATTCTCTTGCAGAGACCAAATTTAAACTTAACCCCAAAAAAGCTCCCATTAAATTTTTTAAAGAATCTATCTTTAAAACACTCTCAATTATATCCTCTGGCCTCTCTTGTGGATAAAGATAAACCTCATAATCCTTATTATCTCTTCTATAAGTAACTTTTACCATAGATTTTTTTTGCAAGATATAGTACTGAAGCTCTCTTAAACCTTCAAAGTTTAAAGAATCAACACTAAGAAAAGAATCTCCACTCCTAATTCCACCAATATCTGCAGGAGAATTAGGCACAACATATGATACTTCCAATTTTCCTAAACTTTCAGAGAATATCAACCCCAACCACTGATTTTTTAAATTCCCCCCTCCATACATAAAGGGCAAAACCTTTAAAACCCATTTTGAAGGAATAACGAAATTAAGACCTTGCGTATGTAAAATTCCAGCAAATGTAATCCCAATAAATTCACCAGCTTCATTTACTACGGGTCCACCAGAATTTCCCCGATTAATGGCAGCATCAATTTGATACGAATCGCCAACAGGCAACAAATCCCTATTTTTACCAGATATTATCCCTGAAGTGATAGTCTTTTCAAGTCCCATAGGAGAACCCATTGCATAAATTTTATCCCCAATATTAATATCTGAAGGATAATTTAAATCAAACTGATTCTCTACTTTAAAAGCAACCTTAATTAAAGCAAGATCCATTTCCCGAGAATAGGCAATTACCTTCGCAGGCAGTTTCTCTCCCTTACCCCTTGGAAGCCTGACATAAAGGCTTGAAATTCCGTTATATTCCTTATCAATCTGAGAGCTAATTACATGATAATTAGTCAAGGCATACCCCTTCACCTTATCAATAACAAAAGCTGTTCCCAAAGCAATATTTGGCACCATATTTCCATTTAACAACTTAGTACCCATATTTACCCAAACCGTTAAAACAGATGTATCAAGTAATACATTCCTTGAAGGAGACTCTTCATTAAGAATAAAATCTTTTAAAGAACTAAAAGCATTATCAAATAAATAATATTTTGCAAAAAAACTTGCAAGATTTGGATCTTCAATCTTTAAATTTTCAAGATGTCTTAATATCAATTGCTCCTTACCCTCGCGAAGCATAACACCAAACAAATTTAAAGTTTCAAGCTTATGGAGAGCCTTATCATACTCTTTTTTCTGATAAAAACTTAGATATTCACTCTCAATCCCAGACAAAGCTTTATCTTTTAGGTCTAAAAGATCTTGATCAATTTCAAATTCACTGTTTTTTAAGTTGTAGAAACTAGAAAGAGCAATTTCGAAGTTATTATCCTTAATGTGCCCGTCTATACTCTCAGATGGAATATAATAAATCTGCTTGTCGTCTATTTCCCTTACCGTTTTGCACGAAAAAACCAATACGATGATAAGAAAAACCTCTTTACACATTAATAATTCCTAAAAGCTAATTAATATAACAAAACGCATCATAACTATCATCCAGGATAACTTTTTTAGCTTTTATTACCCCTTCATCATAAATTTCAACATAGTTAAACTTCCTAGACCCGTTGATTTTTCTATGTATTGAAATCAAATCCCCAACTCCATAATGCCTAACTTCAACAATCTCATCTTTGTTCAGTATCTGCTTTTCTATTAAATTTTCTCTAAATTTTGAAACTGAAACTCTCCTAGGACTTAAATTCAAAATACTAGGAAGAAAAATTTCTAAAGTATCTGTCATCAAAAATTCATTGATTCCTACATAATCTACATTGTAGATAAAATTATTAAAAATTTCATACTTAAAGGAATTTAAAGCAAAAGTATATATCTCTTTTTTATCGGGACAATCAAACTCAATCATGCTTACATAAGGATAGATGGAATACATAACTTTATAACCAAACAAACTATTTTCATAATAAACGGGGGATTTATCTTTAAAATAGACTCTATTAAAATAGCACTCTTCCTTATTCAATTCCGAAGAATAATCTACTATTTTTGAAAAAAAACCCACTAAAGCACCATTATCAAACACGACAGCACCATTCTTATCGCCCACGAAATACATACCTGATAAATTTTGATAATGACCCAAAAATCCTTTTCTTATCTCGGGATCTGCCAAAAGATCATAAAACATCTTATATTCGTCTATAGTCTTTGGGGGACTCTCCTTGAAGAACACATAAGCTTCATCTGGAGTCAAGAGTTTATATTTTAATAAATAAATACTCTGAACACCATTTAATTTCTTGCTCCTAGCCTTTAAAAGGGAAAACAAAGCAACAGAATTAGATTCATTCAACGCTGCATTCTTGCAAATGTAATCAACATTATCACTATCAAAAAAAGAATCTTCTCTTTCTCTAAGTTTACTAAAAAGACCCGGAAAAAATTTATCTTCCTTTAAAAACCACTTAAAAAACCTAAAATCATCACCATATACAGCAAAAGAAGCTGCTAAAATCCTATTAAAATCCTCATCAAAATCACCAAGCCTACTTGAAGCTTCAAGCCTCATATAAATCAATTCTTTATCGCTCTTTAAATCAATGTCTAACCTATCGTATAAAGCAATAATTTCCCTATTCCTAGAAACATCCTCGTTTTGCCTCAGAATTAACGAAAAATACTGACGATACAAATCCCCAGACTTTACAGACTTAAACTTATTAATATCTAATGCAGATTTTAATAAATAAATTCTATCCAGTAACGAAATATCATCCCTCAATGAAAGCTCATAAAGAGCATCCGAATTACTTAAATCAAAATCAAGTGACCCATATACCATATCAATCCCTCTCTGAGTGCCTTTAAAACTTTTAGCCTCATTAAGAAGAATTTTTGATATATCCCTATCTCCTTCACTTAAAACAGCATTTAAGTTTACTAGAGACAAAAGAAAGAAAATCTTCAAGAAATTCATACTGACTCCCGCCCCTCAAAATCTTATTTATCCATTCACAATCTCAAGATCGGCCTTTGCTAGATTCTGATCATACTCATCTTCAACTATACCGAACCCCAAGAGCTCCCTTACCTCAATATCTGTTAAAGTTTCTCTTAAAACCAAAGCTTCTGCAAGTTTAATTAACTGGTCTTTATGTTTAACCAAAATATCTGAAGCTGCTCTTAAACACTCCTCCAAAATCCTCTTGACTTCTCTATCTACCCTATCCGCAGTATTCTCAGAGTACGCTTTCGATTTAGAAAATTCTTTTGGAAGGAAAATAGGAGCATCATCATCGACTAAAAATATCGGACCTACATCCTCTCCCATCCCCCATTCTGTGACCATCTTTTTTGCCAAATTAGTAGCCTGCATCAAGTCGTTCTGTACCCCAGCAGTGGTAAAACCTAAATTAATCTGCTCGCTAGCATAACCACCATAACATATCTTAATCTTGTCAAGAATCTGATGCTTATTTATTGAAAGCCTATCCTCCTTAGGAAGAGAAAAGGCCACTCCAAGCGCTCTACCTCTAGGGATAATAGTAACCTTATGCAGCGGATCTGCATGTTCAAGATAATAATGAAGCAATGCATGCCCTGCCTCATGATAAGCTGTTTCGAGTTTTTGCCTATCAGTAATAGTCATAGATTTTTTGGCAACACCCATCAATATTTTATCCCTAGCTTCCTCTAAATCCTTCATCAAAATCTCAGATTGATCATTTCTTGCAGCAATTAAAGCCCCTTCGTTGATTAAATTCGCAAGATCAGCACCACTGGCCCCAGGAGTTGCTCTTGCTATTACCTGTAAATTAATATCTTTAGCCAGCTTAGTCTTCTGCGCGTGAATATTTAGTATCGCTTCTCTTTCTTTAATATCTGGGAGAGTAACCGTCACCTGCCTATCAAACCTTCCAGGTCTTAGCAAAGCAGAATCTAGCACATCAGGCCTATTTGTTGCCGCCATCACAATTACATTAGTATACGTTCCAAATCCATCCATCTCTACCAATAACTGATTAAGAGTCTGCTCCCTCTCATCGTGCCCCCCCCCGAGTCCAGCCCCCCGGCTTCTACCAACAGCATCAAGTTCATCTATAAATACGATGCAAGGAGAGTTTTTTCTAGCATTATCAAACAAATCTCTAACACGACTTGCTCCAACACCCACAAACATCTCAACAAAATCGGACCCCGACATGTGAAAAAAATTTACACCAGCCTCCCCAGCAACAGCCTTAGCGAGCAAAGTTTTTCCAGTCCCAGGAGACCCAACTAAAAGAACGCCCTTTGGTATTCTTGCGCCTATCTTTTCAAACTTTTTAGGATTCTTAAGAAATTCCACAACCTCATTAAGTTCCTGTTTAGCTTCCTCTTGTCCAGCCACATCCTTAAAAGTAACCCTATTCTTCCCTGCTTCATATTTTTGAGCATTACTCTTCCCGAATGAAAAAACCTTACCTCCTCCTCCTTGGGTTTGACGAAAAATAAAGAAAAAAAAGACAAAAAACAATATCCACGGTAAGGTCTGAAGAAGCACACTAATTAAGGATGCTTGACTCTTACCAGAGCTTACCTCAACTTTCTTACTCCTCAGCTCGGCAAGTAAATTTATATCCAAATAGGGAATACTAGTCGAGAAATAAGATTTTCCCAAGTTTGAATTCTTGACAACAAATTGAATTTGACTCTTATCAATTATTACAACCGACTCAATCAGTCCACTATCTAGATAAGTCTGAAACGTACTATAAGGAACATTCCTGTATGTTTCCCCCCCTCTCATAAAATAAGACATGAATATAGCTAGGATTAAGAAGACTATAACAAGACATAAAATCCAATTTTTATTTTTCTTTTTGTTATTAGATTTCCCATTGTTCAAATTGTTATTGTTAATATTCATTCCTTTAAAAATCCTCCGATCAAAGATATACTAATTTTTCTAAGAATGCTCTTATCGCTCCACACTAAGTCCAAAGTATTTAAATTAATAATTCCAACCACCTTACCTTCTAACACCAACAACATTAAATAGAGAGGATTATATCTTACAAATTTAGAAAAGAACCTCTTCGCTTTTAGCTTATTTTTAAAAAATCTATATTTAAATTCATAAGAACAGAATCTTAATTCTAATACAGAACCATCTTCGCACTCCAAACATTCTAACAAAATCTTACCTAAAGATAAACTATAATACTCATTAAGTTTTAAGATAAAATCGAAAGGTTCATATAACTCCTCAACTTGTCTTAACATGAGATTAATTCTATCTCTACGCTTTTCTAAAAAAAAATAATTATTTCTTATTAAAGTTACGCTCTTCTTCTTAACATGATCTACTCTAAAAATCTCTTCAAGAGATCTGTATGATACATTTAACAAAAGCCCCTCTAAATTTAAAATATTAAAAATAGTCCTAAAAACCAAATACTTAGGTAATTCAAAAAAAATAACAGCATCAAAAGAATAATAATAATTACCCCTATTGAAGGGTAAAAACCTCTTTTTGTCAAAAAAATGCACAAATTCACTCGAAAATTCAGACACCCTCTTTAAGCTCTTCTCGTATCCTGCAAAAATCTCACCAATAACGGGCATTAGCTTATTTCTGATCTTGTTTCTTAAATAGAAGTCTTCACCATTGGTACTATCAACAGAATAAATAATCTTATTTAAGAAAAGAAATTCCTCAATTTCTTTTCTGGACACCTCAAGCAAGGGCCTGATAATATTCCCATTAATGATTGGAATACCAGAAAGCCCATCTAAGAAAGAACCTTGAAAAAATCTCATAACTAAAGTTTCAAATTGATCCCCTCTATTATGCGCAAGCGCAATGTATCTGGCCCTATTTTCTTTGAAAGATTCCAACAAAGCATTATAACGGTACTCTCTGGCTAATTCCTCAATCGACCTACGAAGTCGACTAGCTTCCCCCACTATGTCAACACTGCAACGCTTTATCTGAAAAGGAATATCATAAAGACTGCAAAATTTTTCTATGTGTTCTATTTCCCTATTTTGTTCGTACTCAGGCCTTATGCAATGTGCAAAATAAAGAGCCATAATGTTATTATCCAAATACTCTCTCAAATTTAGCAGCAAAGCGGTGGAATCCGCACCCCCCGAGAAAGCGACAATCACCTTTCCCTTAGTCAGTGTATTTTTTTCATAAAAACTCTCTATCCTTCCTTTTATACTGTTCCAAAACATCAAAAACTACTAGAATTAATCTTTCCAACTTTATCTTTGAAATTAAATTCATCAATATCCAATATCTCTTCGCTTAAAAAAGTAAACACATTCTCAATACATTCCATCTCACTAACACTAAACCTTGAAAGAACGAAATCCCTAAGTTTACCCCCGTTATTACCACCAACACCGATATACAACCTGCTATATTTATTACTTCCGAGGCTCTCAGAAATAGACCTCAGTCCATTGTGTGTGGACCCCCCCCCCCCCGCCTTTCTAAGCCTACACCTTCCCAAACACAAATCAACATTATCGACTACAACCAATAAATCGGACATTCTGACACAAAACTTAGAAAAAACAGAAGGAAAGATGCCACCACTAAGATTCATATAAGTTAAAGGCTTGACCAAAACAACCCTCCTACCCCTGAAATTAAAACCAGCATAATCATAACTCCCGGCACTACTCAAAGAAAGCTCGTACTTTAAAACTAATTTATCTAGGAGGGCAAAGCCAACATTGTGTCTAGTATGAAAAAAATCAGACCCAGGATTCCCCAGTCCAACTATTAACAAACTCATATTCTCTATTTAGCTCTCTATTTAACAAATAAAACAACCAAACCACCATCCTCTTCGGCAAGCTTAACATTATCAGGAAGCACAATATCTTCAAAAGTTATCTGGTCTCCTCTCTTAACAGGAGACAAATCTACCTCAATAAACTCAGGCAATTCCAAAGGTAAAGATCTAACCCTAATCCGTCTCCTAATCACACTCAAAACCCCGCCTTCCTTAACACCAATAGAGGCCCCAATAAATCTAATCTCAACGTCTCTCTCAATATCCCGATCTCGATCTACTTCATAAAAGTCAATATGATAGATAAGATTCCTGGTAAGATTTTCATCAACATCCTTAATAAAGACACATCTATCAACATTACCATCTCTTAAAACCAAAACAGTATTATCTGTAAACTTACTAAATTTTTTATTAAATTCAATACTCCCAACCCTTATGTGAAGAACATCGCTCTCCTCCCCATAAACAATAGCCGGTATCTCATGCTTCAACCTCATCCTGCGCGCGCAAGAAGAACCAAAATCTAATCTGCGCTCGCAACTTAAAACCCTACTATCCACAACAAAAACTCCTAATCAAAAATACTGGGACGGAAGGATTCGAACCCTCGAATGACTGGACCAAAACCAGTTGACTTACCACTTGTCGACGTCCCAAACACCCAAATTATCTACAAGTCAAAAGCATACAAAATACAATACCCTTTGTCAATAAAACAATATCAACTTAATTCAAGCTCAAGATTTGAGGGGTTTTCCTTAACATATTCTTTAAAAATAGAAGTTTGTAAAATTTCTCTAAAATTTTGATTAATAGGGTGTACAATATCCTTGTATTCTCCCACCTTAGTTCTTCTATTAGGCATGACAATAAAAACACCTTTCTGTCCCTTAATAACTCTAATGTTGTGAAGAACCAAGCAATCATCAAAAGTAACCGTAACATACGCTAATAACTTAGAACTGGGATTTTTATTATCAACTCTCCTAATTCTTATATCTGTGATATTCACCTCTAAGCCTCCCTAAAATACATGTTTTAAATCTAGAATATTTTTAATTTTTTGTAAATAATTTTTATGATATTTTTATTTTTTTTAATTAAATACCATCAAGAGTATACAAGCTCACCACAACTCCACAGCTTTTCAAGCTCATAGTACGCTCTAGCCTTATCGCTCATCAAATGTATGATTAAATTTTCGCACGAAACAATTGTCCAATCATGAATAAAACCCTTACCCTGAACGCAATAATTAAAATCTCTTTCATTAAAAAAATTCACCAATCTCTCAGAGTACAAAGCCTCCATATGCTTAAACGATGAACATGATACTATGATAAAAAAATCCGCCCAACTACAAACAGAGCCAACATCAATACCTAAAACATCAATTCCATCAAAATCAGATATTATCTTACATAACCCCTTAACGTCATCTATGTTTAACATACCTTCCATCAAAATCATCTCCCAAAATAATTATTACATCAGGACTTACAGCCGCCCCATCAAGTCCCAATATATCTGTATGAAATTCAGAAATAGGCCTAATATTTCTTGCCCTAACCACATCCCCCACCCTCATAGCCAGTTCCAAATTATCTGAATTATTTATTACCAAAGTGTTAAAATAATTGTCCCTATCTGCATTTGCGAATTTTATAATATTAAATCCTAAAGACTGAAAAATATTAGCAGCCTTTCTTGCAAGACCAGAAACTCTAGTGCCATTTAAAATAATAACTTTTACCGCCTCTTCATCCCTATTTTCACTTATTAAATCCTTATTTAATTTCTCTATTGATTCTTTAAGGACCGCTCCTCCATAATAAGGGAAAACAACTCTTATTGCACTATTATCGTTACCCTTAAATATTTCCTCCTGTCCTTTAATGTTAACAAAAATAAATTTTTCACTATTTATTTTGTAATTGGTAAAAATATATTTAAACACAGTCTCAGAAAGATTGGTATCTAACATAGAATACATTCTAGAAAAATCTTCGTGAGTCTCCTCCACTTCTTCAAATTGTGCTAGAATCTTTTTGAAAAACTCCTTAAAAAACTCAAATCTTTCATCGAAGTAATTAACGTTCTTAAAATAACCTAAGTAATCGTAAGCTTTGTCCCCATCAAAAACAGAATTACCAGAAGGTATTAGAATAGAATTTTTCATGTTGTATACCTTAACGGGTCTTTGAACAAGAAGACGGACCCCACCAAGGTAGTCAATAAATTTTACAAAAGAATTCTTTTTAAACCGAATATAATAATCGGGTTCATGATTTAACTGCCTATACACTTTAAACAAAAACTCATCAAACCTGTTTCTCTCATATAAATTCTCAAACCAAGATACATTCCCCTTTAAATCTTCATAACCCGTATAAATAGGAATATCTAAAAATCCAATATTCCCGGTTTTTATATTAATAAAAATCTCTTGCATACTCAAAAGATTACCAATATCATCTTCTACCAGAATGAAAAAACTAATATTACTCTTAGTATTTAACTCAAAATACACCTGTTCTTTTTTAGAGCTATCAATAAAGAAAATCACAACACCAAGAACTACTAAAACGATCAAAACTAGAAAAAATAATTCTTTTTTCAATTAATTACCTTGAATATATAAATTGTTATCCTTAATGTATCTTAAAACAGCAGAGGGAAGCAAATAATCAACTGGTAAACATTTCTCAATTCTACTTCTGATCTCTGATGAAGAAATAGGAAAAATTTTATTATTGACGTAGGTATGCTTAAAACAACTCACGATCTTTTCTTTGTATATCCTGTGCACTACTACAAGATTAACGGTCTCGGCTATTTCTTCTGCATTTTTCCACAAGGCAAAATTTTCGAAAAGATCGTCGCCAATAACCAAATAAACTTCATCATGTGCATATTTCTTCTTAATACAAGCAACAGTATCAATGGTGTAAGTTATCCCACCATTGACTATGTCACACTCATCTATACACACATTATTCTCATTCCGTATTGCCAACTTTAGCATCGCAATCCTGTCTTTAACGCTAACATTCCCTGCAACAATTTTATGGACAGGCTTATGAGTGGGAATAAAGACCACCTTATCAACATTCAAATAATACTCTATCTCTTTTGCTAAAAACATATGTCCAATATGCACAGGGTTATAAGTACCACCCAACACCGCTATTTTCATAAATCCCCAACCAAATGATACATTAGTTAACCTCGAAAAATACCAATAATTAATTTTTAAAACAAATAAGAATTAATCTCCCCTACTTCCTGCTAAAATGAAAAACTCCCTAATAAGTTCCTCTATGCCTTTATTTTCATAAATAGAAATCCCTAAAAATCTTTCGCTATCTAAGGCCTTTTTCGCCCGTTCAAAATTTTCGCTTGAGCCCTCTAAATCAAGCTTATTAGCAACAATTATGCGACGCTTTTTCAAAAGACCTGCTCCGTACGCACCGAGTTCTCTAACAAGGATATCATAAGCTCTCAAAAAGTCATCACTAGAAGCATCAATTAAAAAAACTAATCCAACCGTTTTTGAAATATGCCTTAAAAATTCAAATCCAAGACCTACTCCCCTACTAGCACCCTCAATTATTCCAGGGATATCGGCAATCACTAGATCATAGTGAGAATCTCTGAGAACACCAAGATGCGGCACTTTAGTAGTAAAAGGATAATCCGACACCTTCGACTTTGAAGAGGTGACTCTTGTGATAAGCGAAGACTTGCCTGCATTAGGAAGCCCTATGATTCCAATATCAGCTATTAAGGACAATTCTAATCGAACATTTAAAGTAGTGCCCCTCTCTCCAGGTTGTGCATATCTTGGGGCCCGTCTTTTAGAACTTTTAAAATTTAAATTTCCAAGTCCACCTCTACCCCCCCTTAAAACAACAAATTCATCATCAAAATTCCTAAGTTCAAATAAAACAGAATCCGTGTCAGAATCATAGACACAAGTATTTGGAGGAACAAAAATAACCAAATCTTCTCCGTTGGCTCCCTTCCTCTGACGTCCCATGCCAGGCCTGCCATTCCTAGCAGCAAGTCTCTGTCCATTACTATAAAGAGACAAAGTCCTCAGATTATCCTTAACCCTAAAAATTACATCCCCTCCCCTTCCTCCATCCCCTCCATCAGGGCCTCCCTTCGCCTTAAATCTCTCACGCAAAAAAGAGACGCAACCAGCACCGCCATCGCCTGAAGACACAGTCAAACCCAGAGAGTCCTTAAACGTATGCAAACTAACCTCAACTTACCTAAGTGTCAGACAATGTTTACATATTTCCGGCCTCTAGAGGTTTTAAACTCCACCAAGCCATCCTTTAATGCAAAGATGGTATAATCTCTACCTAGCCCAGAATTCTTTCCCCTATGAAACCTAGTACCGCGCTGCCTTACAATAATCTCTCCAGCCCTGACAAATTGCCCCCCACTCCTCTTAACACCAAGCCTCTTGGATACAGAATCCCTTCCGTTCTTAGAGCTACCACCACTCTTACTCGTTGCCATCAATTTCCTCCAAAATCAACTTAATATCACAAGGGTACTCAAAACATAAATCCCTTATTCCCCTTATCAAAAAACCACTATAATAGAGAAGACTCTTCTTATCTAAATCTCTAAACGAAGACCTAAACTCCAAATATCCCCTTAAATCATTTTCAACTACGAAATCCTCTTCCTCAAAATCAAGAACACTTAAAAATGTTCTTAAAAGAAAAGAAAAAGAAGAACAAACTACATTAACGCAGCCACCACCCCTAGCATGCCCATCAGCCAATATGTAAATAATCACGCTATTTTGAGTTTTAATTAAAACATCAATCACTGACAAACAATATCATTAACCAACACATAAGAATAAACTTGCCGATGTCCCACCTTTCGCTCACTTGACTTTCTCCGTCTGTACCTATAAGCAATAACCTTCTTATCCTTCCGCTCCTCCAAGTAAGTACACCTCACACAAGACCCTACAACATAAGGCCTCCCTATACTCACATCCCCTTCCTTCTTTACAAGGGTGACACTTCCAAACTCCACCTTCTCGCCCTCACTGGAATCAATTTTATCTATCTTTAAAATCTCCCCCACAACAGCTTTATACTGCTTTCCCTTTATATCTAACAATGCATACATCACAATCACCTCTTGATCTCCAGGTAAGCATTATAAAGCTATTAGAAGCTAAAGTCAATTATCTCAAACAACCAATCACCATGCATGATTTTTCGATAAATAAAATCAGGGGTACCTGACGAGGGAATTAAAGTTATAATCCCCTAAAACATCTCTACCATTAAGTCCTGCAAGTTCAATAAAACAAAAGATATCAGATACTACTCCCCCAGCTTTCTCAAGTAGCATAGCCGCTGCTTTTAATGTGCCCCCAGTAGCCAAAATATCATCTACCAACAAAATATTTGAATGTTTCTTAACATCATCTTTGTGTATCTCAATACTGCTACATCCATATTCAAGCTCATATTCCTCTCTTAAAACCTCCCTGGGAAGCTTACCCCCTTTTCTAATCAACAAAAGAGGTAATTTCATTTTCAAAGCCAAAGGAGATCCAACAAGATACCCCCTTGATTCAACAGCAGCAATATAATCGATCTTTTTTGACGAATAAAACGCATATGCATCCTCAATCAAAGACTCATAAGCTTCCATTTTCAATAAAACACCAGTAATATCATAAAAAAGTATCCCCTGCTTTGGAAAGTCAGGCACCCTTAAAATAAACTTATCGTAATACCCTGTCTTATTTACCATCTCAATCTTCCTAAAGGCTAAATTAACAACCCAATATCCATCTATTCTTCCCCCACAGGAGGATTTGGCACCAAGCCATTCACGTCAAGCCTCGGGATCTCATCTTTCCTGGCTCTTGTCCAAACTTTAGTTCGACCAAAAACCCAAACCTTACCCTTGGTCACAAGGTTCCCCGTTTCTGAATCTACCTTCATCTCAGAGGTATAAATCTTACCATTCTTAGGATCAATGATTTTCCCCTGATCCCACTTACCGTAATCGGGAAAATATTTAAGTCCCCACATAAAATCAAGGCCCTCAATCCCCAATTGATCAAAACCCACAACCCTAGAACCCGAAGGATTATCAACATCATAAACCTTCCCTTCCCTTATCACGTTTAATATTCTACCATACACCCTGTCCCTGTATTTATAAACATATACCACAGAGTTTTTAACATTAGTAGCATCATCATACCCAACCCAATACCCCAAAACCTCGCTTCCATCTTGCGCATTCCCAGCATCAACGGTCTCAGAGAACACAAAAGATGGAAGAAAAGATAAGAACACAACCACCAAAGTCCTTCTAATCATATGCCAACCTCAAATCAAACAAACATTCACGAAAAATTATACATTTATTTTGTACTTTTCCAAAGTTACTCTAAAGAATTACACACAAAAATCAACTAATCCAACTTTAAAAAATAAGTGGCAGGATAATCAAACACTGAATCAAAAATTTAAAAATTGATATATAAGTGTTTTGGTGATAGGATTAATGTTAAGAGTGAAAACAATGGGGATTTAATGTGGTAAGAGGTATCTACACTGCTGCTAGTGGAATGGTAGCACAAAGGCACAGGTTGGATGTTATTGCTAACAACTTGGCAAACGTTGATCTTGCAGGGTACAAGGGAGACTTGTCTGTCCAAAAGGCATTCCCTGAACTGCTGATTAGAAGACTTAACGACGATGGTCTTTACAGATTTCCAAGAGGCTATCTTGAGACAGCGCCAGTTGTTGGAAAGATTGGTACAGGTGTTGAGGAGAATGAGACATACACTTCCTTCGAGCAGGGGCCACTTAAAACAACGGGGAACCCTCTTGATGTGGCGTTAACTGGTGAAGGTTTTTTTGTGATTCGCACCCCAAAGGGAGAAAGGTATACAAGAAATGGATCTTTTACACTTGGAAAGGAAGGCATGCTTGTTACAAAGGATGGATACCCCGTTATTGGAGAGAAAGGATATATTCATTTAAAGGATAACAACTTTAAAATAACAGATCAGGGTCAAATATTTCATAATGGTGAATTTGAAACTGATCCTAGAAGACTTGTGAGCGAACATGAAAACTCCTGGGAAAATTACGAGCTACTTGATAATCTAAAGATCGTAAGGTTTGAAAAAACGAGGTTTTTAAAGAAACAGGGGAACTCTCTCTGGGATAGCACAGAAATATCGGGAGCCCCTAGAGAAGTTGCGGTGGGTTTAAGACCTAAAATTGAAACCGGCACTTTGGAAGGGTCTAATGTGAATGCTATTAACGAGATGGTATTGATGATTGAGGTTAATAGAGCTTACGAAGCAAATCAGAAGACGATACAGACTGAGGACTTGCTCCTTGGTAAGTTGATTAACGAAATTGGAAAGTTTTAAGGGAGCTATTTTATGATGAGATCACTATGGACGGCTGCCAGTGGTATGAAGGCGCAGCAATATAACGTAGATACAATCGCTAATAACCTTTCAAATGTTAACACTACGGGCTTTAAAAAGACGAGAGCAGAGTTTGAGGATTTAGTTTATCAGACACAGAACAGGGCTGGAACTCCTGCTACTGAGGACACAGTAAGGCCTCTTGGAAATCAGGTTGGACATGGAACAAAAGTATCGGCAACACATAGAATTTTTGAGCAGGGAAAGTTTAGGGCTACCAATTTGAACACTGATGTTGCAATTGAGGGCGACGGTTTTTACAAGATGATTTTACCAGACGGGACTTATGGTTATACCAGAGACGGTTCGTTTAAAATAGATGCAAATGGGGATCTTGTAACAAGCCAAGGATATAGGTTGTTGCCCGAGGTGTCTTTTCCTGAAGAGTATATACAGGACTCTCTTACAATATCCCAAGAAGGAATGATATCTGTAAAAATTGATGGTGATTCTGATCCAGTCGAACTTGGGCAAATAGAGATTTCAAGGTTTATAAATCCAGCAGGTCTTGTTGCAGTTGGAAGCAATGTTTTTAAGGAAACAGTTGGATCTGGGGAGGAAATATCGGGAACTCCTGGGAGTGATGGTATGGGTCGACTAAGACAAGGAATTCTTGAAA
The DNA here is from genome assembly GCF_021165755.1 of Borrelia sp. RT5S. NCBI lineage: Bacteria > Pseudomonadati > Spirochaetota > Spirochaetia > Spirochaetales > Borreliaceae > Borrelia > Borrelia salvatorii. Next base: position 835,652 of record NZ_CP088936.1, on the reverse strand, counting down.
TGTCAAATGTATCTGTTGCAGAAGAAATGGTAACAATGATTGTTGCACAAAGGGCTTATGAGATAAACTCAAAAGCAATTCAAACCTCAGATAACATGTTGGGTATTGCCAATAACTTGAAAAGGTAGTGAAAAAATACATAAATGGTATTACGCTTGTCTATTTTCTAGCAACAAATTTGGCACAAGCTGTCTCTTATGATAAGTGTTTTGAAATATCCCCCAGCAAGGTGTATTTCTTGTCAGGAAAATATTCAAAAATATGTAGTGACGGCTATGCATCACAAGTTTACATAGGTCCTCATTTTAAGCAAAAGCAAATAATATTTGAAATGATTGGCCATATTACAAAAAATCTAACAAATAAGAATATTTACATACTTCAATTTAGCTTTGACGAATCAGAAATTAATATAGAGAATAAGTACTCTGACAAAATCAAATTTCGGGTAATAAAAAATAAATCATATAAAAATATACCCATTCAAAAGACTGTAGTTTATTATGCAAAAAAATTCGAAGATTATAAAAAGCATGATAAAGTAAATTTGTATATCGACATAATAGAGCCAATTGTATTTACAAAAGCACATTTAAAGGCTGGACAACACCTAAATGAAGACAGTATTTATTTTAAATACAAAATAAATACAGCTAGACTCACTGAATTCTTAAGCTTAAACGAGCTAAATAACGCCAAATATATTGTCTTATATGAAATTGACAAACATAATGAAATAAAACTGGACAAAATACAGAAACAAAAATAACTTAGAAAATAAATTTCAACAAACTAATCCCGTTGGCTAGCCTGGAGGAAAAGTAAAAGCTATAGGGAATTGCAATAATATTAAAATAAGGGTAGACTATATCTCCTGTATGAGAGGTACTAGAGCATGATGAGGTTGGTGGTGTTCTTTATATTAAGCTTAAGGACGATTCTCATTTCATTTTCCCAAGAGGATCAGCCTCTTCAAGGGGTTAGTAGGGATAGCGTTTCTGGCCAATCAGGGGAGAAGATAAGGCTAAAAGAACTTGCAAAAATACAGCCCACAAATTCATCTGTGTTATCAGGAATCGGTATAGTAGCGGGACTCACTGGAAAAGGGGACACCCTCAAGAAGGATAAAGAGGCTCTAAGCAAGATGCTGACTCAAATTGGAATGAAGGGAGATGAAATAGATGTAAACAACATGGGAAGCAAGAATATCGCCTTGGTACACGTAACGTTCAGGTTAAATGGAAATATGATTAAGGGATCAAATCAGGATGTTTATGTGGCGTCTGTATTGGATTCGAAAGATTTAACAAACGGCATACTGTTAAGAACAGAACTGAAAGACAGAGATGGAAAGTTAATAGCAATCGCTTCAGGCCCAATAACCACTAACGAAAAATCAAGAGGAACAGGACATGTAGTAAAGGGAGCTACAATACATGAGAGCAGAGATTATTCCCGGTACAATATCATGCTAAATAAGGAAGATTATACCCTAGCAGATGAAATAAGTAAAAAGCTTAATCAAAAAGGTGTCAAAAATAATATAAAATCTGGGGTCATAATAGAGATAGAGACAGAAAAAGTTGGATTGCTAAGCGAGATTGAACAAATAGAAATAGAAACTTCTCCCATTGTTTTAATAAATGAAACAGATAAAATCATAATGGCAAGTAAAAATGCAGAAATAGGGCCTTTAGTGCTCTTAATTGAAAGAAATGAAAATAGCTCATTTGGTAATAAAAGCAACGAAAAAGTAAAGGTAGAAATACAAAAAATGAGCCTAAGTGAATTTATATCAAAAAATGCGGACGAACTCACTAACGATGAGCTCATAACGATAATTAAAAAATCTAAAAAAATCAATAAGTTAAACGGAGAATTAATCTTGGAGGAGAAAAATGAATAGTGGGATTGACCTGCAATATCTGGAAACAAAAAGTCAAATAAATCAAATAAAAAATTTAGAAAAAAAAGCGAAGCAGGTGGTGGACAAACACAACAGAGAGCTCTATGACGCCTCTTTAGAATTTGAGGCAGTATTTATCAACCAGATGCTTAAGAGCATGAGAAGCTCTCTGAAGAAAGAAAATAACCTAATAAACGGAGGGCAAACAGAAGAAATTTTTGAAGATATGCTTTATTTAGAAAGAGCAAAACAAATAGCAAAATTTAAAAATTTCGGTCTTGCTGATTTAATCTACAATCAAATAGCGGAAACAGATAATTCTAGCCGATAATTAACACTTTTACTTATTGTTGGCATGCTTTTTGCTCTACACTTTAAATGGGGAGGTGCTTGTAAGATACATAACATAAATTTAAAAGATAGGGAGAAGTGTTGTGAATATATTTAGTAACGAGGATTTAAACATATATTTGAAGTCGGTAAGGGAGCACAGGTTAATAACCCACGAAGAAGAGGTTGAACTTGCTGCTAAGATTAGGCGTGGAGATATGAAGGCCAAAAATAAAATGATTAATGCTAATTTACGTCTAGTCTTGAAAATAATTAAGAGATACGCTGGGAAAGGCTTGAAAATTGAAGACTTGATTCAGGAAGGTAATTTAGGGCTAATAAGGGCTGCTGAGAAATATGACCCGAGCAAAAATACCAAATTTTCAACCTACGCTTCCTTTTGGATTAAGCAATCTCTCCAAAGAGCGTTAAATACTAAGACCAGACTTGTAAAGGTGCCTTATAGGAAAGAAAACTTAATACTACAGATAAACAAATATCTCATGGAAGAAGAAAAATATCCCAAAAAAGAAGATATAATGGAAAAATTTAATTTGACTCCCGCTCAGTACATAAAGATCATTCCATATCTTGAAAAAGAATATTCTCTTGACAAAGAAATTGAGGGATCAGAAAATTCCACACTTTTAAATCTTTATGAGGATAACTCTTTTAATCCCGAAAGTACTCTTGAACAAAACTCTACTTTAAATCACCTAAATCATATACTAAACACCAAGTTAAACCATAAAGAGAGATATATAATAAGAAAAAGGTACAACCTTGATAATAATGATAAAAAAAGCACTTTGAAGGACATTTCTAGTGAACTTGGAATCTCTTCAGAAACTGTAAGGCAAATTGAGAAAAGAGTACTTAAAAAACTTAGAGAAGAACTTTATCAATAAACATTGACATTAATGTTGGGTTTTGTTTTACTAATCATCAAGCATGAATATTAGAGGTGTTTATGTTTTAATAAAGGAGAATAAGACGAAAATTGCAATATTGTTCGTTTTATTCACTATCGTTGGTGCGGTGGTTTTGTTATTCTCTGGCCTTGCTTACATTAAGAATAATGCGGTAGCAATTAACCTAGATTTCAGAAAGAAACTAGAAAAAGTTAAAAAAGAGAATTTTATGAGAGATAAAAAAAGGCTCAAGGCTCAAACTTTAAAGCCCGAGTTTTATCTCGTCATTGATGATGTCGGATACGATGAATTTATGTTGGAAAAATTTATAAAAATTAACCTGAAAATCAACTTTGCAATTATCCCTTTTTTATCTAAATCGAAGTATGCCTACAATAGGCTAATAAGTGAAAACAAAATTATAATGATTCATTTCCCGATGCAATCACAGCATAAAAATTCAATAGAAAAATTTCACATCAACATTGACGATAATGAGAACATGGTGCGGACAAAAATCGAAACAACATTTAAAGAATATCCCAATGCAAAGATAATGAACAATCACATGGGTAGCCTGATTACATCAAATGAAGAAATAATGAGAACTATTTTAACCAAACTTAAAGAAGAGGACAGATATTTTTTCGACAGCTTTACTACTAAAGAAAGCACATCAGTAAAAGTTGGAGAAAAAATTGGCATAAGGGTAGAAAGAAGGGATATCTTCTTGGATAATAAGGATAATGAAAAAGATGTCATGGCATCACTTGAAAAGGCAAAACAAATAGCTAGAATTAAGGGAATTGTAAAAGTGATAGGACATATTTGGTCAAAAAACACCCTCAAAATACTCAACCAAGAATCGGAAAACTTAAATAAGGAATTCGAATTTAAAGACCTATTAAATCTTTATGAGAAAGAGGAAAATAATGAAAGTGCTTGGAATAGAGAGCTCATGTGATGACTGTTGTGCAGCCATTGTAGAAGATGGAACTAAAATTTTAAGCAATGTTAAGCTCAGTCAAGACGAACATAAAAAATATTATGGTGTGGTTCCAGAAATTGCCTCAAGGCTACATACAGAGTTTATTATGTACGTCTGCAAAAAAGCTTTAAAGGATGCCCAAATTAACGCATCAGATATTGATTTAATAGCAGTTACATCTAAACCAGGACTTATTGGTTCTTTAATTGTCGGAATAAATTTTGCAAAAGGATTATCAATTGCACTCAGAAAACCCTTAATTTGCATTGATCATATTCTAGGCCATCTCTATTCTCCCTTAATGACTGAAAAGATAGAATACCCTTTTCTATCTTTAATACTCAGTGGGGGACACACAATACTTGCAAAACAAAATAATTTTGATCATGTTCAAATACTTGGACGCACCCTTGATGATGCTTGCGGAGAAGCATTTGACAAGATAGCAAAATACTATAACATGGGTTTTCCAGGAGGCCCTAATATAGAAAAACTAGCTAAAAGTGGCAATGAATATGCGTTTAATTTCCCAATTACAATTTTTGAAAAAAAAGAAAATTGGTATGACTTTTCGTATTCGGGGCTTAAAACGGCATGCATACATCAAATTGAAAAATTTAAAGACAAAAATGAGAAAATTACAAAAAATAACATCGCTGCAAGCTTCCAAAGAGCAGCTTTTGGAATTCTACTAAATCCAATAAAAAGAGCAATAAAGACCACAAATATAAAAAAATTAATAATATCTGGGGGCGTTGCTAGCAATCTTTACTTAAGAGAAAAAATCAAAAATCTTGCAATAGAAGCTTACTATCCCCCAATTGACCTTTGTACAGATAATGGAGCAATGATTGCAGGAATTGGATATCATATGTACTTAAAATACGGAGCAAGTCCAATTGAAACGGATGCAAGTTCAAGAATAAAAACGTATAAATATAACAGGGAAATGAAGTTATGAAGAGAGTATTGGCTATGCATGACATTTCGACAATGGGGCGCACATCGCTTACAATGTGCATACCGGTTATATCATCATTTAATATGCAAGTTTGTCCATTTGTAACCGCTGTTCTCTCCGCAACAACAGCTTATGAAGAATTTGAAATAGTAGATTTAACAAATAAACTAGAAAAGTTTATTTTGTCTTGGAAAAAGCAAAACGTAAGCTTTAACATATTCTATAGTGGCTTTCTTGGAAGCAATAATCAACAAAAAATCATAAAGAATATGTTCAAACTATTAAAGTTTGAAAAAATAATAATCGACCCTGTGTTTGCGGACGATGGACTACTCTACCCTATTTTTGATCAAAGGATTGTAAGTGGGTTTCGTAGTCTCATAAAACACGCAGACATCATAACACCTAACATAACAGAACTTAAAATGCTAACTAACACGGAAAAGATAAATAATAAAGATGAAATAATTAGGGCCATATTAAGCCTTAAAATAAATGGAGTAACAGTGGTTACCAGCGTAGAAAAAGGCGATCTTGTTGGTACTGTTGCCTATGACCCAAAAACAAGGGAATATTCAGAATTTTTCTCAGAAAAATTGGAGAGAAACTTTAGCGGGACTGGAGATTTATTTGCTAGCTTGTTGATAGGATATCTGGAAAAATTAGAGATAGTACAGGCTTTAGAAAAAGCGACCCAAGTTATTCACTCAATAATAAAATATTCCATTGCAAATAATATTTCCAAAAAAGAGGGTATTCAAATTGAACAATTCTTAAAAAATAATTTTCATACTGTTCAAGTTAATTCTTAAATCCACTTTAAATGGGATATTAAAGCAAAAATCATGAATTTAATACAAATAGATATTTATCTCCCAAGAATTGAATTTCTAATCCGTTCCTTGATCGACTAAAGAAATCTTTAATATTTGCATTAGGGTGTGATATTAAATAAAATATTAGTATAATTCAGCTTATGTCGCTAGAGGTTTAATAGTAAAACTGAAGGGGTATATGAAAGACAGAAGGGTAATATTTTTTACAGGGGGGGGCACAGGAGGACATATTTTTCCAGGGATAGCAATAATTGAAAGCCTAAGAAAGATAGACAAAAATGTCGAATTCTTCTGGCTGGGTCAAAAAGGATCAATGGAAGATAAAATCATAGGAGAGTACCCCTACATCAAGTTTATTAAAATTCCATCTGGGAAACTTAGAAGATATTTTTCATTAAGAAATTTTAGTGATTTTTTAAAGGTTTTACTTGGAATAAGCAAGAGCTTCTTCGTTATAAAGAAGTATAAACCCCAAGTCATATATGCAACTGGAGGGTTTGTATCAAGTCCTCCGATCATAGCAGCAAGTCTTCTTAAGGTAAAGAAGATAACTCATGAGATGGATCTTGACCCTGGGCTTGCGACAAAAATCAACTCAAAATTTGCAAACACAGTACACATCAGTTTTAAGGAGAGCATAAAATATTTTAAAAACAAAGACGTCATATATACGGGCTCACCAATAAGATCAGAATTTAGAAATCCAAACTCAAGCATCATAAAAAGACTGTCATGCAACACAGAAAAGCCTATTATCAGCATACTAGGAGGCTCTCTTGGAGCAGATGTTTTAAATAGACTGGCCTTTAATATCAAAGATAAAATTGATGCCTATTTCATCCACCAGTGTGGAAAAAATTTATCCGAAACTATAGAAAATAATTATCTGAGACGACAATTCTTTAATGCAGAAGAAATGTCAAGCATAATCAAATTTTCAAACATTATAATCAGTAGAGCTGGGGCTGGAGCCATTAAAGAATTTGCGAATGCCGGCGCATGCGTAATACTGATTCCATTTGAAAAAGGATCAAGGGGCGATCAAGTTAGAAATGCAAGACTACTAGAAGAGCAAAATGCATGCTTAAAAGTAAGAGAAGAAAATCTAAATGAAATCATCATCACAAATGCCATACAGGAAATATTGGAGAACCAAGAAAAGGCTGACATACTAAGGCGTAATATAAAAAAATTTCATAAACAAGATTCGTCAGGCCTAATAGCTAATATACTATTAAAAGAATTTGAGGCAATGAAATGCTAGAGCATGATCCTGTTAAAATAACCGGAATAGCTGACATATTAATAATAATAATTTTCATTTCACTGGGTTTTAGGGGCTTTTTAAGGGGATTTATTAAAGAAATCGGTGGGTTTGTTGAAGTATTTGCTTTAATATTCTTACTCTACAATAAAACACATGACTTTCAAGTATTTATATCTACAATGCTTGAACTGTCCTATATTCAAGCATTGTTAGTGTTTTTCTTATTAATACACATAGGTTTTTTAATATTGCAATCTCTAGTTGAATCAATAGTAAGCCATCTTCAACTACTATTCTTTAATAGAATACTTGGGCTAATGCTTGGTCTATTTGAAGCATTTGGAATAATTGCAATTGTAGTCTATCTAATTCACTCACAACAAATCTTTAAGCCATCATACTTTTTAGAGGGAAGCACATTACTTGAATATCTTAACCCTGGGATAAACTATTTTTTCAAATTATCAAAAATACCATAAAGAGAAGTAAAATATGGAAATACTACCTAAAATAACTAAAGAAATACTTAACGAATATGAAAAGGGCACTCTTCCTAATGCAATTCTTCTTTTGGGAGATAGATTTTCCCACAAAAAAATAAGTGCTTTTGTGCTTGCGAAAAAAATATTAAAATCAAAGACTTTGACAAATCCTAATCTAATAATATTTTCAAGCATTAATGCAATAGAAGCAAGGGCATATCTTAATGCAGATTCAAATGAAGTTATAAACCAATACTTAAAATATATTAAGAATGTCCTCTTCACTAAATACAATTTCAGCAGTGATAAAAACTTAAAAAAAATAGAAAAGAATGTTAATTTTATTAACTATATTTATTATAAAAACGACTATGGGGAAACTATAAAAAAAGAACTTATTAAAAAAATTGAAGAGATAATTAAAGACATAAATTTCAACCTTACTATCAATGAGATTAGAAAGATTAGAGCTTGGGCATTTTCGGAAAAGAATAAAACAAAAGTAATCTACATCAATGAAATCGAAAATTTATCCTTTAATGTTTACAATGCACTTCTTAAGATATTAGAAGAACCGCCTTCAAATATTTATTTGATTTTATCCTCAAGAAATAAAAATAAAATTCCTAAGACAATAATATCAAGACTTAGATGCTACAGTTTCCAAAAAGAAAATAGGGATTTTGAGGTCAGAATCTTTAAAGCAATCTTTAATAAAAGAGATGAGCTTACAACCGAAGAGTACCTGAATTCATTCTACAGCGAAGAAGGCGAGATGCTAAAGGGAGAAGCAAAGAGAATTTTGAATATCATAAAAGAGCAACAAGGATTATTTAACCTTGACACATTTAATTTTTTAAAGGATGAACTTACGTTTAAAGCATTTCTGAAAGAACTTTCTACTCAACTCAGACACGACTTTTTAAATCAAAATTTAGATATTAGTACTTACCTCAGAGGGCTAGAACATCTAAAACATATTTTAAAACACATGCCCTATAATCAAAACAGAAAACGAATAATAGAAAACCTGATGTTAATTTATGAGGATTAATGAGTAAATTTTTTAAAAAAACCTTATCCAAGTTAAATAAACTATCAAGTGAGCAAAAACTTAAGTTTATTCAAGATCTGTATAGAAAAATAGAAATATATGATGGAATTTTTGCATCCATTAATGAAGGAATTCTTGTGCTTGATAAACTTAACAACATAATTTATTTAAATAAAATGTTATTCCAAATATTGACTCTCAATCTTGAGACTAAACTGGAAACCCTTAGCGATATTCAAATTCCAACCCTAACAAACTTAATAGAAGAACTAGCCCTAAATGAAGACAAAATAATAGGATATGAATTTCAAATTTCAACGAATATGTTTATTAAAATATCATTTATGCCGTATGTTAAAGACCAAAGACTTGAGGGAAATATCATTTTAATCGAGGACATTAAAGATAAAAAACACAAAGAAGAACTTTTCAGAAGAGCAGAAGCTTTGGCCGCCTTTACAAGACATGCAAGAAATATTGCACACGAGATTAAAAACCCGCTGGGAGCAATTGACATAAATTTACAGCTACTTAGGAAAGAAATAGACAGACAAGAACTTAAAAGTACTAAAGCAAATAATTACTTTAAAATAATAAAAGAAGAAATAAACAGAATGGATAAAACTATAACCGATTTTCTATTAACAGTAAGACCTATTAAGATAATGGCTGAAAAGAGAAATATCACTGAAATCGTAGAGAGTGTATATAATTTGCTAAATCCAGAGTTAGAGAACAAAGAAATTAAGCTGCTGCTTCGTCTTAAAAAAGTAAGTCCTGTTTTGGTTGACGAAAAACTTCTAAGACAAGTAATAATCAACATAATAAAAAACGCAGAAGAAGCTCTCCTTGAATCAAATAAAAGAATAAAAAAAATAGATATTTCTATCCAAGAGAGTAAAGATAGAATATATGTAATCATAAAAGACAATGGAGTAGGAATTAAGGATGAAACAAAAGATGAAATATTTAAGCCACAATTTAGCACAAAAGAGAAAGGAAGTGGAATAGGGCTCACTATTTCTTATAAAATAGTAAAAGAACACGGGGGTGAAATTTTCGTAGAGAGTAAAAACATGAAGGGAACAACTTTTACAATCACTCTTCCAAAATTCAACACAGACAAAATTTTAATTGAGGGATATTTAGAAAATGAGTAAGGTACTTGTAGCAGACGATGAGAAAAACATACGAGAAGGAATAGCAACCTATCTGGAAGAGGAAGGATTTTTTGTATTTACTGCTAGTGACGGGGAAGAGGCACTTGAAACAATTGAAAATGAAAAAATTGACGCTGTAATATCTGACCTTAGAATGCCTCACTTATCAGGAGAGCAATTATTAAAAATCGCAAAAGATAAGAACCCAGATATACCTTTCATTATTCTTACAGCACACGGAACAGTTGATTCAGCAGTTGATGCTATGAGGGAAGGCGCTTATGATTTTCTAACAAAGCCGGTTGACCTTGAAAGGCTATTACTCATAATAAAGAGAGCCTTAAATAGCAGAAACGATAAAATTCATGAAAGTATATCCTCAGAAAATATTATTATCAGAAAGGATTTAAACTACTACGAGCGCATACTTGGTAAATCTCTTGTCATGCAAAAGACATTAGAATTAGTCAAAAAAATTGCTAAATCAAAAGCATCCGTGCTAATTACAGGGGAAAGCGGAGTTGGGAAAGAAGTAATAGCAGATGCCATTTTTGACCTATCAAATAGAAATGACAAACCTTTCATTAAAGTAAATTGTGCGGCTCTTTCTGAGAGTATACTTGAAAGCGAACTTTTTGGTCATGAAAAAGGAGCGTTCACAGGAGCCATTTGTCAAAAAAAAGGTAGATTTGAACTTGCCGATAAGGGAACAATATTTTTGGATGAAATAGTAGAAACATCACCTGAGGTTCAAGTAAAACTGTTAAGAGTGCTTCAGAATAAAACATTTGAAAGAGTAGGTGGAGAATCCACTATGCATGTTGATATTAGACTGTTAACAGCAACAAACAAAGATATTGAGGAAGAAATCAAAAAGGGAAGATTTAGGGAAGATTTATTTTATAGACTAAACATAATAAATATTAATATCCCACCCTTAAGAGAAAGAAAAGATGATATACAAAATCTAACGAATATATTAATTAAAAGCGTTGCTAATGAAAACAATAGAGAAGAAAAAAGCCTCTCCAGTGACGCAATAAAAGCTCTTTACGCTTACGATTGGCCAGGCAATATTAGAGAACTAAAAAATGTACTTGAAAGCGCACTAATACTCTCTAAAGGCAAACAAATTGTGAAAGATGACTTACCACCAAAGATTAAAAATAATACAAATCAGATAGTAAAAATAACATTACCAATAGGCATAAGCTTAAAGGAAGCAGAAAGAGAAATCATCAAGCAAACACTTCTATATTCTAAACACAATAAAAGTAAATGCGCCGAAATACTTAAAATAGGAAGGAAAACCCTTCACAATAAAATAACAGAGTACGACGCCTGTAATATTAGCTAAATAAACCTTTAATACTACAAGGACTTATTATTAATTAATAATAAGTCTAAAAATGTATGGCTGTTTTATCTCTATATTTTTTGACCCTAAAATCGCACAAAACAGAAATAATTATATCAAATTGAAACAATATTAAGTAAAACTTTTAATAAATGTGTAACAAAGCTTTTTTTTACTGCTTTCTTACCTGATTTCGTTATTAAATTGTACTTAAAACAATATTATATTGATCTTAAGTACAATTTAACTTATCTCCTCTACTTTAAAATTTTAACAGGATTAATTGGAGTATCCTTCTTTAATATTTCAAAATGTAGATGGGGTCCTGTTGATCGTCCCGTTTGACCTACTCTACCAATAACATCTCCTGTTTTTAAAACATCTCCCCTACGCACAACATAAGAATTAAGATGCCCATAAAGAGACTTAATATTGTTTTTATGCTCAACAACAACAAAATTTCCATAAATGTCATTATAGCCAACTACAACTACAACACCGTAAGATGAACAAAAGACTAGAGAATCCATTGGTGCCGCAAGATCTATGCCTGTATGAAAACTATCAACACCAGTAAAGGGATCTGCCCTAGATCCAAAATCAGAAGTAACAATAAATTTCTTTAAAGGAAAAATAAAATCATAATTTAGAAAAAAAAGCATCTCTGTGTTTGAAAAAAAACTCAAATCTGGTTGCTTGACAGAATCGAAAAAATAAAACTCATAAATTTTATCGCCTCTTCTAACCTTTATCTTTTCTGCTTTCGTTAAGTCTCTTGTAGCTAAAAGTAAATTATTAAATCTGTGCTCCTTATTATCAAGAATATAAAGGCCTCTTTTACTAGGAATTAAAATTTCTTGCCCTTCACTTAAAGAAGGAGAATCCAGTAAATTAACCGTAGCAATACTAGCCTGCCATCCATTTACCTTATTTGCAACCTTGAAAAAAGTATCTTCCTTTTTCACCCTATATGAATAGACAAATAAGGGTAAACTTTCCCTTTTATTATATTTAGAAACTTTTGTCCTAAGGTCAGAAAAAACAGGATCCTTATTTGAAAAATTTTTTATCTCAGGATAAGAATAAAGACAATTAAAATGTAGAAAGAAGAAAACAACTCCTAATCCAAGAATGAATCTACTCAAATACAAAACTCCAATGATACATTTAGCTAAATATAGTAAAGTTTCTCAAAAAAAGATACAACGGAGCAAACTTGTAAATAATAAAAAACTGTATTAAACTGGTCCTAATTGTGAAATTTAACGAATATCAAGTACAGGCAAAAAAGACTGCTAGATATAGAAACAAAAAAGAAGAGTTGATCTTAACGACACTTGGCCTTGCGGGGGAGACAGGCGAAGTTGTGGGAAAACTGAAAAAGTTGATTCGGGATAAAGACTATGTACTTGATGATAGGTATTTACTGTCTATTAAGAAAGAACTTGGTGATGTATTGTGGTATATTTCAAGCTTAAGTGGTAATCTTGGGATAGCTCTTGAAGATGTTGCTATTACTAATTTAGAGACATTAAAAAAAGGGCATAAAGTTGAAGTTACGGAATTGAACGAATACCAAGCCTGGGCAAGTGAGATTGGTAGATACGCAAGCAAAAGGGAAGAATTAATCTTGACGATGCTTGAACTTGCCGAGGAAACAGGCGAGGTTATAGAAAAAATAAAAAAACTGGTTCGAGACAGAAACTATGTACTTGATGATGAATATTTATTATCTATTAAGAAAGAACTTGGTGATGTTCTGTGGTATATTTCAAGCCTGGGAAATATTCTTGGAGTAACCCTTGAGGATATTGCCATTACTAATTTGGAGAAATTAAAAAAAAGACATGAAGATGATACTATTAACGGTGAGGGTGATGAGCGATAGGAAGATAACTCAATGCCAAATAAATCAGATATACGGGCTTTGCTAAGCATTTACACAAAAGGTTTGTTAATAGGTATTGCTAACGTAATACCTGGGGTCTCGGGTGGAACATTGGCGATCACCCTGGGAATATATTATAGAATAATATATTCTTGCTCAGCCCTCATGGGGACAAAGGAGGGGAAGAATGCAACGTTTCTTATGGTACTCTCTCTTGGTATGCTGACCTCAATAGTGGTATTTTCAAAGTTGATTAAGATCTATCTCTTGGATGGGGAGACGCGGGAGGCTTTCTTAACAGTGTTTTTTATCGGATTAATTACAGGGAGCATATTTAGCATAAAAAAAGAAATTAGAGTGAAGGAGTACAATAATCAAGGCAATGCTATGAAATACTGCCTGTTCTCATTGGGCTTTTTTTCTGTATTGTCTCTTCTGATCATGGCAAACTACAATTTATCATTTGATACATCCAAGTATCAAGACAAAAAATCAATAGAGTACTGCCTACTGATTGCTAGCTCAGGTGTAATAAGCGGATCTGCTGTAATTCTACCGGGAATTTCAGGCTCACTATTACTGTTAAATCTTGGGTTCTATAAAGAAATCGTAAATATTGTCTCTGACCTTAATATAACACTATGCACAATATTTGGTGTATTCGCAGCAACAGGAGCAGGGATTACAACTCTGCTCCTTAAAAAGGCCATAGACAAGCATCTAATTAAATTTCTCTACCTGTCCATAGGCTTAATATCAGGCTCAATCTTACAAATGTCACTCAGCATTACGAAGCTTAACTTAAACCTCTTCCCGTCATTCTTTATAGTCTCCGCCATTCTACTTATCACAGGATTTTACATAAACAAAATGCTTGAAAACACAAAAAGCGAGAGCACTTTACCTAAAGTGCTCTATACCGAAGACCGGACTTGAACCGGTACGGAGCTTCCTCCTCAGGATTTTAAGTCCTGTGTGTCTACCACTTCCACCACTTCGGCAACGCTAGTAATCATATAATAATCAAATTATCATGTCAATCACTAAATATTTGAAAATTTACTTAATAACAATGCTTTTCGGAAAGCTATCTAAATACGATTCGTCATTTAAGTAGCTTAAAAGAAAATAAAACAAAGAATGAAAAGATACATTTGCTATAAAATTAGAATAAAGCCTATAATTAACGTTGTTAATTATAGGTATAGGATCAATCGAATCTTGAATTAAACTAAAAAATCCTTTTTAACGATTATATCCAACATAATAAGTTCGGCTTTATCTAGGATAAAAATTAAATTTTCATACTGAGAATTTAAGTATGTTATCTGCCCACTAAAAACATCTAAATCGCTCATTATCTCGTCATTAAGATTAAAAACAACGATTCCATATCTATTCCCTTTAAATACAAAATCAACAACAACGCCTAGTTTTTGCAAATAAATCCCTTCAACAAAACTTAAAATTTTAACCTTAACCGATTCTTTAGCAAGAACACTAATAGAATACCCATCACTCTGTCTAACAAAATACGACATTTTAAAATTTCCAAATGAAACCCTATTATTAATCAAATCCAACTCCTCATGACTATCCAAGTTCTTAACAATGACTAAATCAAAATTCGACAAAAAAACACTATAAGCAGCGTCTAATAACGAATTAAGAGAAGAAAGATTTCGATCAAAATTAGCAACACTAAACTCCAAAATGCTAAATTCTGTTTTCGATGAATTACAAGATAAAATCAGAAAACTAAGTAATAAATTTCTCAAGTTCAAGTCTAGTTTCAACAATCTTAAAGACAAGACCATATTTCATTGCATCTTCACTAGTTAACCAAAAATCTCTATCAGTATCCTTTTCTACTCTAGAAAGCTTCTGTCCTGTTTCCTTTGCAATAATATCATTAAGCTCTCTCTTAATTTTATTAAGCTCATTTGTATAAATCTCAATATCCGTAGCAACGCCCTTAAAACCACTTAAAGGCTGATGCAACAGATACCTCGCACGCGGCAAAGAAAATCTACTCTTTGCGTCTGATGCTAGGAATATCAAAGCACCCGCACTCGCCACAAGTCCAACTCCAATTGTAAAAACTTTAGGTTTCACAAATCGTATCATATTAAAAATAGCAAACCCAGCGTCAATATCACCACCCTCTGAATCGATATAGACAAATATAGGCTTTGCGGAATCTGAAGCTTCTAGAAATAATATCTTCTCCTGAAATAACTTTGAGGTATCCTTATTGATCTCTCCTGTAATGACTATTGCTCTACTCTTTAATGAAAACTCCAATGCTTGATGTACTTCCGTTTGCATTCTAAGATCTTTGCAGTTCATATTTTTACCTTTTCAATAAATTTAATGATACATATTATAATTTAAAACAAAAGGTTTTAAAATGTTTAAAACATCAAAAATTATCCTGGGAAACCATATAGAGTTAAGCATAAACAATGAGATAGATACCATGATAAGTAAAGCATCAATCTTGAAACAAAATACCCTAAAAAATTTCAACGATGGAAAAATTCACAAAAACTTAAAAATAAACAGCCTAGTACCACTGAAGCCGCCTGAAACAAAATTCCTAAAACAAAACCTTAAAACCCCAAGCATCACAATTGTCCTAAACTCAAACGTTTTATATTACAAAGGAATCTATTTCCTATATCATTTATCTCAAAAGGCGCTCTTTGGAGCTATAAAAGTATTAGCAAGAACAATCAATTTCTCAATCAAGTCAAAATTTATTGAGAAAAAATCAACGGAAGGCAACGCTTAAAAGGAGTATTATTAATGGAATTTGAATTTGCAGTCATTGGCGGAGGCATTGCTGGGAGTACTTTAACTTACGAGCTAATTAAAAGAAAAAAAAGCGTAATTTTATTTGATAATGAAAACGAAAAGGCAACAACTGTAGCGGGAGGACTGATTAATCCCATTATGGGAAGAAAAATGAATACTGCTTGGAGAGAGCCTGAAATTTTCAAATTCGCAATTCAATATTACAAGGATATTGAAAAAAATATTAACTGTAATTTTTTAGAAGAAAAACCCATTTTCAGACCATTTACTACAAAAACACAGAAGGAAGAAATTCTTCTTAAGATGAAAAAAGATAAAAATATAAAAAACTTCATCTTATCAATAAAAAGCGGAAAAATTTACGATTTTTCTTCCGATAATGATGGAGGAATGCTAACTAAGGGAGCCATAGTTAATACAACTTCATACATAGAAATCATTAAAAAGTATTTGCTAAAAAACAATGCATACATCAAAGCAGAAATCAATGAGGATAAAATTCAAATAAGTGAACAACTATTTAAAATCAACACATTTAAGTTCAAAAAATTAATCTTTACAAGAGGATATAAAGAAATAATTACAAATCTTTTCTCATATCTCCCATTCAAACCAGCAAAAGGAGAGATGCTAATATTGGAAATTAAAGGATTAAATCTTAGAGAAATTTATAACAGGCATGTATCATTAATACCTTTACAAGATCATAAATTCTACCTTGGTGGTACTTATGAATGGAAAAATTTAGACACAAACACAAACGAATGGGCAAGAGAGGAACTTATAGATAAACTTAAAAAAATTACAAACTTAAGCTCCAAAGTCATACAACATAAAGCACATGTAAGACCCTCTACCCTTGACAGAGAACCTTTCCTTGGAGAGCATCCAAAATACAAAAACATATTCATACTAAATGGACTAGGAACAAGAGGTATATCAATGGCGCCTTATCTATCTCAAATTATTCTAGATTACATTGAAAAAAAATATAGCCTTCCTTCTCATTATGATATTTACAGATATGCAAGTTTTTATAAAGAAACAAATAATTTTTTTTACAATATATCTAAATTTAGAAAAAAATAATATAATGTCTAGGTGCAAAATAAATCGAATTTTCAAAGCCGGGGTGATGTCTGTTTATGTTTTATGAGGTAGGTATTTCCGCTGAAATAAAGAGGGGCATCCGCTATTAGAATCAAAAATAAGAAAAGAAGACAGGTAATTTATGCAAATCGCCCTTTCATTTTTAAGGTAAAATTCCAAGCTAGTTCCTGTACCTTAAAAGACAGCAATAAAGAACTGGGAGAATATTTTTGAGTTTTAATATTAACATTCTTGGTACAGGGGGTACAAGGCCGTTACATAACAGGTATTTAACTTCTGTCCTGATAGAGCATTATGGAGACAACTTTCTCTTCGATTGTGGAGAAGCTACACAAATGTCCCTTAGAAAACAAAAAATATCATGGCAAAAAATTAAATTTATCTGCATTACACACCTGCATGCTGACCACATCACAGGATTACTTGGAATGGTAATGCTTATGGCACAAAGTGGAGAAACAAGAAAAGACCCTCTAACTGTCATTGGACCCGTTGGAATTAAAAGGTATTTGGAAACAAATATTGAACTTTTGAAAGTACATAAAAATTATGAGATTTTGTATCAAGAAATTATAATCAATAAAACAGAAGAGATTCTATACGAGGACAAAAGGAAGAGGATCGAATATAGGAAATTAAGACATTCTGTAGATTGTGTCGGATATCTGTTTGTAGAAAAAGATAAGCCTGGAAAATTTGACGACCAAAGGGCAGAGGCTCTTAATATACCTAAGGAACATATTAGAAAAAAATTACAGGATGGACATGAGGTTATACTTGATGGGAAGAAAATATTGCCATCTGATGTTCTAGGAGAAGCTCAGAAAGGTTTAAAATTCGCATACATTACAGATACAGGCTATTTTGAAGATTTAATTGCGCATATTAAAGACTTTAATCTAGTCATAATTGAGAGTACATTTAAAGATGAATTAAAAAGGGAAGCCGATAAGAAATTGCACTTAACTGCACGAGCAGCAGCGGCAATTGCAAGAAGAGCAGGGGTTAGTCAAACAGGTCTCATTCATTTTAGTGAAAGATACACATTAAACAAAGATTTATGTGAATTACTCAACGAAGCGAGGCAAGAATACCCGAATGGAGAAATATTTTTAACAAAAGATGGGATGCGGCTTGAAGCAGATAAAAATAAGTTTATTATAAAATATTAGTATCTTAAGGAGAAGTACATGATAAATGTAAAAAATGTCACTAAAGCATATGGTTCATTTACAGCCCTCTTTAATGTTAGCTTTAGGGTTAACGAGGGGGAAGTACTTGGCATACTTGGTCCGAATGGCGCAGGTAAGTCGACATTAATCAAAATTTTAACCTCGTTTCACTACCCCAGCAAGGGATATGTAGAAATCTTTGAAAGAGATATTACAGAAAATCCAAAAGAAATACTCCAAAATATAGGATACGTGCCTGAAAAACTAGCTCTTTATCCCGAACTATCTGTTAACGAATATTTAAACTTCATCTCAGAAATCAAATGTATTCAATCTCCCAAAAAAGAAATAGAGAAAGCCATGAGTGTTTTTAAACTCAACAGCGTTAAAAATAAATTAATATCTAATCTATCAAAAGGTTTTAAGCAAAGAGTAGGCATAGCTGGAGCTTTATTAAATAATCCAAAGCTTGTAATCCTTGACGAACCTACAAATGGACTTGATCCAAATCAAATTATAGAATTTAAAGATTTTTTGAAAGAACTGGAAAGAACTAGCACAATACTCTTCTCCTCCCATATTTTAAGTGAAGTGGAGTCTATCTGTAAGAGAATAATTATTATTAATAACGGAGAAATTATTGCTGATGACACTAAGGAAAACATAGCTAAAAACAGACTCAAAGAAACCGAGCTAGATCTAGTTGTCTACAAAGACTCTGAACTAACTAGAGAATATTTTACCAATAATGATATATTCACATTAATAAAAGCAGAGGAGCATGAAAATGAAATTAATATTTCACTGAAGCTTGCACCTGATAAAACGGAAAGAGAATTTTTTAATTACATCGTAAGTAAAGGCATCTTATTAAAGGCAATGATTCCAAAACACGAAAGCTTGGAAAAAATATTTAGCAAACTAACAAAGGAGATCGCATAATGAAAATAAACTTAAGGCAATCCTTGGCTTTGTCAAAAAAAGAATTAAAGGTTTTGTTCGGCACACCAACCGCATATGTTGTAATTCTATTCTTCTTAATATTTATAAACTTCTCTTTTATCTTTTTCTCAGGATTTTTCATCAAGGATAATGCATCACTAGTATCTTACTTCTCATCAATGCCCATTATTTTAATGTTAGTCTTGCCAGCACTTAGCATGGGAGTTTTTTCAGAGGAACACAAAACAGGAAGCATTGAACTACTTTATGCACTCCCAATAAGTCCACAAGAAATAGTAATTGGAAAATTCATTACACTTAAAATATTTACGTTAATACTTTTCGCTCTCACACTACCCCTTACAGTGATGACAATTTTTATGGGCGAATTTGACCTTGGCATAGTATTTCTGCAATATTTAGGAATAATCCTTTATTCTTATTCCGTTCTTAGTATGGGAGTATTTATATCTTCCATTACTAAAAGCCAAATAGTATCCTATGTACTAACTGTGTTCATTTTAGTGTTGATAATATTTTCAGGGAAGCTAGTAATGATATTTGGTAAAGAAAACATATTTGGAGAAATGCTCAACTTTATCTCAATTGCTAATCACTTTAGTTACTTTAATATGGGAATACTAAACCTATCAGATCTTATTTATTTTATTACATTCTCAGTTACATTCCTAATATTAACTTCGTATAGCATAAGATTGAAAAAATGGAGATAATTACTTATGAAAAACAAAAATAATGAGATTTTAAATCTAATTTTAAACCTTGGAATAATATTTTTAATTCTTTGCAACATAACTATTTTCGTTTTCAAAATAGATTTTACTAAAAATAAAGCTTTCACAATTTCTTCGGTTACAAAAGATTTGTTTTTAAATGCAAATGAAAAGATATATGTTACTTACTATAACTCAGCTAGTCTTGGTAATTATTTTGCATTTCCAGATCAGATAAAAAATTTCCTGACAAGTTTTTCTGATGCCTCAAATGGACAAGTAATTTACAGGGAAATAGATGCTGATAAGGTGTCTTCCCCTTTAGAACAAATTGGAATTCCATCCCAACAAATTGACCTCAGAGATATTAATCAACTCTCTATACTTAAAATATATTCAGGAATCGAAATAATTTATGAAGGAAAACGAGAGGTACTCCCCATTGTCACTGAGATTGGAAATCTGGAGTATGAACTTGCAAGTAGTCTAGATAAATTAATTAACAACACAAAAAAGGTTCTAGGACTTGTTTTTGGGGATACGACATTAAAAGAGACACATAAAAGCTTGACTGAGATAATGAAGAAAGCTTTCAAGACCGATATTCAAGAAATAGACCTTACTAAGGAACAACTAAAGGACATTAACGGCTTGTTTGTAATTGGTGCTAAGGAAATAAACAATGAATCAATGAAAAAAATTGACGAATTTATTGTAAATAACGGAAAGGTATTATTTGCTACAAGTAAAATTGATTATAATCCTCAAAATCCATACGCAACAGCTCCTCTTAAATCTCCACTTTTCAATCTAATTGAAAGTTATGGGGTTAAATACAATGAAAATATTATACTTGACAAAAGAGCTCCAAATCTTTTCTTGGGGGGTTATTTTCAAATATATCATCCTTGGATATTAATTGATAAAGGTAATATTATCGATCCCAAAAATCCTTTGTTTAAAAATTTCTATGATGCTTTAATTCCTTGGAGTAATTCACTAGAACTTGTGGAGGACAAAGAGAGCAACATAAAGTACTTACCTCTATTTGCAAGCTCCAAAGAATCTTGGCAAGTTAGAGATGAAAATATTTCAAGCATAGCGATGCATTCATTTGATGTTCCAAAAACTTTTGATAAAGAAGATACACAAAAGGTTCTTGGATATTATGTTGAAGGACAAATTAAGAGTTTTTTTAATGACAAAAAATCCGAAAATTCAAAGATAATTTTTCTAGGTTCAAGTATGGTGTTTAGTGATTATATGTATAATGGTTCACCTTCAAACTTTGAATTTGCTGGACGAATTTCAGATTATTTAATGCAAAAGGAGGCATTTTTTAGCATTAAATCAAGAGAAGTACGCTCTAAACTAAAATTTGTAAGTTCTTCACAAGAAATGCTAAATGCAAAATTTTTACTAATAATCGTAAATTTATTAATATTGCCAGCAGCAGTAATAATATTTGGAATTATCAGATTCACACAAAAAAGAAGAATCAACTAGTGAAGGAGCATTTTATGGAAAAAAAAGGCATATTATTAGGGAAAAAAGAGTACATAAAGATAGCGATGATTGGTATACTACTATCTTCATCCTTATTAGGAATAATATTTTCAAATGAAAATAAGGTTACAAGACTTTTACAAGAAAAATTAGTTGAAATTGACTTGAGTCAAATTGCAAAAATTGAGACAGATCTTGAGGGTACTCTTATAAAAACAGAAAGAGGATGGGAACTTGAATATAATGACGTTAACCTTCCAATTGATGAGAGAAAAGTAACCTCCATGATTCAAGCTTTAAAGAATTTACAAAAAAATAAACTTGTAAGCAGAGATCTTAAAAAGCATAAAGAATTAGGTATTAAAGATAAGCCAGATTTCAAATTTTTTGATGACAAAAATAACTTGATAACAGAGATATTTATTGGAAACTCAGGAGAAGGAGATTCAAGATTATCCTATATAAAGAGAAGTGATGATAATGTATACTTAACCAATAATATTTTCTTATCATACAAAGGTAATTCTTACAATACATTTGCAAATACTAAACTTTTCAGAGGGGAAAACGCAAACCTGGAAAAATTATCTCTGGTAGTGATTAATAGACCAAACAAAGATGAAGAAGATGCAATACAAAGTAGCTATAATGTATCTAGAAAAGATGAACTTTATTTTTTCAACGATAAGCCTTTAAAAAAAGAAAAACCACTGCAGATGATCAAAGAATTTACAACAGATGGATTTGAAATAAATAAAAATAAAATCAAGGAACATAAGCTAAAATACAACATTGAAATCACATGGAGTAACAAAAGTGTAAATAATATCGATATTTACTTTAATAAAGACGAAAAAGACAAAGACATTTTACTTAAGAAAGATAACGATGAGTATTACTACATCACCAATAAATGGGCTTTCTTCGATGTATTTAATTTAGAAAAAAATATAAAGATAAACGATACTCACTTTAGTGAAGATCATGCACACGAAGACCATGACCATCACCATTAATATTTTGATGTATGCAGTACAAGACGCAAAGAGAGAAATACAGATAAAGAAGAGACATTAAGACAAGATAAGAATTTAAAACATACAATATCCTGCTTTTTGGTAGGATATTGTAATATACAACTAAACTAATCAATTCATTACTCAATTCAAAGGTAGCCTTAAATTTTTTTATAAAAACACTGTTCTTTAAAAGCACTGGCTCTACTTCATCTGAGGATTTATAAATCAAATCATCTTTTGTTTTATAAGCTAAAATCCCATTAGCTGAAGAGCGCAAATAATAAGAACTAACCAAATCATGTTCTCCCAAAGTCTTATCAAAATACTGCTCCAAATCCAAGCCTCTGAAAAACTCCACATTATAAGTTCTAACGTCATCTATTAAATAAGCAAGATCAAAATCGATCTGGCTTATGAACTTGCTGATGAAATAAAAAAAAGTCAAAAACAAAAACAAGACTGCAGTAATGAAAAATAAAAAGTAGTACCTTACTAAACAAATATCTCTACTCTCTTACCAACAAACGTTTAATCTTTTGCAAAATCTCGTACTCTCGCCTACTCTTAAAACTACTACCCTTCCTAGCGTCAACTGCAAGCTCCCCCTCCAGTTTATCAATAAACTTAATTAAAACTGACCTCTCTTCGGAGCTTAATTCAAGCTTGCTTAAATAAGCATCATCATCAAACTTATTTATCACCTTCTCGACTTCAGTGAAACTAAAACTGGATGACTCATCTCCTAATCCATTCTCAGCTTGCATGTTAGGCAATTTTTCACTCTGTTCCAACCCCTCCCCCAAATTCTCTAACTGACTATTGTAAAGGTTCTCTTCCTCAAAATCTCCAATACAACTCTGTAAATCTGAACAATCTAAATCTGTTTTCAAAACATCTTCAAAATCGTCAAGTTCCTTAAAATCAGAAAAAACTCCACCTTCCTGCTTTTGACCACAAAAGTTATCACATTCCCCATTTAAAGTCGATTCATAATCATTTATACCATCATCTATTTTATCAACAGAAGCCTCAGCAGAATGAGAATCTTCTTCTCCTCCCTCATGTTCCTCGTTGCCCAAAAGCCCCAAATCTTCCTCAGGAAATGCCACTTCATCTTCATTTAAGCTCTCATTTAGATAAGAATCAAGATCTTCCATGTCACTCTCTTGCTTCTCAAAAATCCCTACACTACCAAGAGCATCAACATTATCATCTGCCTTCTCACTAAAACCGTCATCATTACTCTCCGAATCACTAGGCAAAACAAAAGAAGAAGCTCCCACTAGTGAGCTCTCCTCACTTTTTGAGTCAAAACCAATATCCAAAGGTTCCGTATCCTCCTCGCCGTTTCTAGTACTCCCGAAGTCAATTCCTTCCCCTGAAGACCCCCCCCCCTTGCATCCAGCCTCCACACCCGATTCATTAAATTCCACATCAGAAAGCTCTTCAACAGAAATATCCTTCCCTAAACCACCATCCCCACTTAAAATTCCCTTACTATCTTTTGAAATATCATTTAAACCCTCAAGTAAAGCATCCAACTCCTCTTGGTCAATTGCAATATTAGGCAAACTACTCTCCTTTCTTGAAGTAAATTCACCAAGCTCACTTTCCAACTTTGTATTGGACTGATCGAAGGAAGCCATGCTTTCAGAAGTCCTTAATATAGGCCTGCCAGACCCTTGAGAAGACTCTAAACCGTAGCGTATTTCATTCTCAACTCTCGAAATACGAACATCAACCTCTCTTAAATAATTAACCAGCTCAACATGTCTCTCTTTTAAGGAATCATCCAATTTTAATAACTTTTCATCCAAAAGCTCTTTAATCCCATCAGGATGCGGAGCATTACTGCCAACAACCGGAGAATGTGAAAAGACACGCTCCATATCAAAATCAACTTCTCTAGGTCCTTCTTTAACAAAAAAAGTACCCTTGTAACCCGCCGTATTCAAATTTATTCTCCAAATTCCACCTAATAAAATTTAAGCATCCACAGCCCATGGCAAAGCCTATACACTTGTAAATATAGTATATTAGCAATACAATTACAAGATAATATGTTTTTGGTGAAAAAAATTGTGTTGTCGGTGTATGTGGGGTTGATGAGCTACTTCATAATCACTCCGATATTCGGGGAAAGGGGAATTGTTAATTATAAAGAATTGCACGATGATTCAACCTTGATGAGAGAACATATCGAGTCACTGAAAGAAATACAGAAAACGTTAAAGACAAAGTACATCAATCTGCAAGTGTCTAGGCCTGCAATCTTAAAAGAAGCAAGTAAAATTGGGTACTATCCTAGGAATTCCATAATAATAAAAAATTCAGATGATAGCGGAAATTACAACCAAGGAAACATTCTATATTTACAAAACAAATCCATGGATACTAATGTAGGCAAAAATTTTTACCTAATCTCAACAATGATATCGCTCATTTTTTATTTTGTATTAAGTTACCTAGAGACGCTCAATATTCTTAACAAAGGAAGGTAGATACTATAGCTACATTTATTTTAAAGAGTATATTCCTTACGACAATCAACATCATTATATCAACGTTTTTTTGTATTTCGTTGCTAAGCACATTCTCAAATAACGGATCCAGTGTTCCGTTTATTCAAAAAAATGTATTTAAAGAATATCTAGAATACATTGGATTACTTAAAAGCATCGTCAGTTATAGGGTAGTGTATGATTTTGATCCCAACACACCTTTAGACAAAGGTTACTTTGCTAAACACATTGCAGGCAGTTCGTACATGGTTTACAAAACAAAGTACAAGGGATTAATGTGGGGAATGCCTCATTACTCGCCCCTAACGAAAGGCAAGCCAACAATGAACGTAATTTTCAATAAAATAAAAAATACATTAAAGATGTCAATTCCAGGAATCGTGTTCGCCTACATAATTGCTGTTTCCTTTGTTATTACTTGGACTTTGATTGTAAAAAATGACAGTCTGAACAATGCTTTGGATTACACAATGTTATTTCTAAACTCGCTGCCACGAAGTCTGATCATAATGCTAATAGTTTCTTCACTCTACTATCTTAACATGAATCCAAAAAATTCAATAATGGGTGGTTTTGGATGGTTTTTTTCATTTTTCCTGTTTAATGCAGTCATTTTCAAACAAGCCCTACACAAAAGCCTATCTGAATGCTACATAACAACTGCAAAATCAAAAGGACTCAGAAGAATAAAGATAATACTATGTCATGCTCTGACTCCGTCATTGATTCCAATAGTTACCAATCTAAGGACTACCCTTGCAACAACTTTTTTTGGTACATCCATAATTGAAACGATGTTTGGAATCGATGGAGTAGGCTCTCTAACAATTAATTCTATTAAGAGTAATGATTATGTTATTTACAAAGATTTAATATTCGTTGGGGTTTTTATTATGCTTATAGCAAATTTAGTAAGTGACATATTAGCATATAAAATTAATCCTTACAGAGGGGACCTGGAATAGTGAAAAAATTTAAGAAATTATATCTTGTCTTAGTAGGGGTCTTCGTTTTAATTTTAACAACACTCCCATCCTTAATTAACGAAACTTCAAGGCTTGCAATATATAGAAAAGATCCAAATAAGATATACGTTGAAACACCCAATAAGCTGCTCCCCCAACCCCCAACTGTTTACAATCCCCTAGGGACAGATAAAATGGGAAGAGACATAATGGCAAGGCTAATACTTGCAACTAGGAACTCTATTTTGCTTGCGTTTAGTTACGCAACGATCTCTGCTTTAATTGGCATTTTTATAGGAATAATAATCGGAAGCTTTAGGCTTAAAACTTGTATGCTAATATCGAAATTAATAGAAGCACTACAAACAGTGCCGTTTTCATATATATTGATATTAATTTTCTACTATTTTTCAAAACAAAAAAATTATAACGTATTGGAGGTAGCCGTTGTCTTGGCTTTAATACACGGATGGATTCCATTCTCATTCTTGACAAGAAATAGCACCATGGTAATAAAAAACCTTGATTATGTTAAAGCAAGTCGGACTATGGGCGCAAGTAACCTTAGGCTAACGATAAATCACATATTTCCAGAAATTTTCTCGTCAATATCATCAATCATTCCTCTACAAATATCCAAAAGCTTAACCACATTCGAGGTAGTAAACTATTTGCAAAGAGAAAATAGAAGATTTTATCCAAGCCTTGGAGAACTTTTAAGCTATATGGAAATGGGAAGAGAATACTTTTGGATATGGGGAAACCCTTTATTCGTATTATTAACAATTAATATAATCCTAGCTTCAATAAGCTTAAAACTCAAGAAGCACATGAAATATTTCATTTCATCGTGAAATTAGAAAAGTCTTGGTGAAAACTTTTCTAGGAAGCAATTCCTGCAGTCTTTGGCTCGAGATGTACAAATATCCCTTCCGTGTTTATTGATGGCCATGGAGAATCTGTATTGCTTATCAGACGATATTTTATTCTTTAAATCTAACTCAATTTTTAGGGGCGTCTTCTCAAGGGTAATGCCATGCCTTGTTATAACCCTGCTAAAATGAGTATCTACGATTATTACAGGTTGGTTATAAACAACTCCAAGAATAACATTAGCTGTCTTCCTGCCTACTCCTGGAAGAGATATAAGATCTAAAATATTATCCGGAATTACACCTTTGAAATTCTTTAAAAGAATTCGTGCACAATTTATGATGTTCCTAGATTTGTTTGTATAAAATCCCAAACTATAAATTAATTTCTTCACTTCCATTAAATTGGCATCAGCCAAACTCTCAAAATCCCCATATCTTTTAAAAAGACTGGGCGCAATTTTATTGACCATATTATCGGTTGTTCTTGCGCTTAAAATCACCATTACTAAAAGTTCATAATTATTGTTAAAATTTAAAAAAGGTTTAACATCCGGATATCTAGATAAAGTCTCATTTACAATTAAATCAATATTAATCATATAAGAATTATAAAACATACAGAATATTAAGCAATAAATACTTTATTGACAAGGGATTCCCAACGTGATATACTCAATTTCAGTTCTAAAAGCGCTAATAGCTCAATTGGATAGAGCAACAGACTTCTAATCTGTAGGTTTTAGGTTCGAGTCCTAATTGGCGCGTACTGCCGGGACGTGGCCTAGTGGCTAAGGCACCTGCTTTGGGAGCAGGGGATCGTGAGTTCGAATCCCACCGTCCCGATTTTCATTTAACCAGTGAATACCCCTTTTGTATTTTGGTTCATTAAGGAACTCTTTTAAGAGTCCCTAGATCTAATGCTGTGACTTTCCCGACAGCGTCTTGCAGGTAAACAAATTCGTTACTAACAGTAAAGCTTGTAAATGGCAGGACTTCATCTTCTGAGAGTATGAAATCATTCAGATCCTTTGAGGAAAACTTTGCTAATTTCCAAACATTATTGTCTTTAACGACCACCAGAATCATTTTTGCATCCACAAAAAGAGAAGAATCTCTACTTAACTCGAATTGTGATTCAGATTCAACTTTTAAATCTTCTGCCTTATTAATCAGTTGAAGCTTTGCAATACCTGAACAGAGCTTTATCACCACTAAATCATCTGCTCTCTCATAAACCCCATACCGCCTAATTCCATGCTGAGAGGACTCCTCTAATTTATTCCCATCAGAATCAATAAATTGCAACACCCCCAAATTCGTACTTGGATCAAGCACTTCTAGGAAAACAGACTTATGCTCAGATCTCCCACCAGGTGATTGATCTAATGCAGTCTGTCCTCTAGACTGCATTTCAGAATTTGTCAATTTTTTTACATCTGATTTACCCGTAGCACTACCATTCTCCCTACTACTACCCCTAGCCTCCTCTTTCAGTTCGTTATCCTTCTCATCCACCTTAGGGG
The DNA here is from genome assembly GCF_021165755.1 of Borrelia sp. RT5S. Taxonomy (NCBI): domain Bacteria; kingdom Pseudomonadati; phylum Spirochaetota; class Spirochaetia; order Spirochaetales; family Borreliaceae; genus Borrelia; species Borrelia salvatorii. The sequence continues at coordinate 807,327 of NZ_CP088936.1, read as the reverse complement.
AGCCTATATCTCCTGGCTTTGGTAAATCCTTATCCTTATTCTCATCATCAATATCCTCCTGTAATCTCTCCTTCACCGTATCTCGCTGCGCATCCAACTTATCTTGTCCTTCATCTAATTTCTCCTGAGAATCCTTAAGCCCACTCCCTCTCTTCTCCAAAGCATCTCTCTCATTTCTCTTATCTTTAATCTGCTCCTGTATCCTACCCTTCTCATCCTCACTGGTAGCCTTCTCTAACTGCTCCCTTAAATCTTCTATAGTTTCATTCAATTCTTCCTTCTCATCCACCTTAGGGGAGCCTATATCTCCTGGCTTTGGTAAATCCTTATCCTTATTCTCATCATCAATATCCTCCTGTAATCTCTCCTTCACCGTATCTCGCTGCGCATCCAACTTATCTTGTCCTTCATCTAATTTCTCCTGAGAATCCTTAAGCCCACTCCCTCTCTTCTCCAAAGCATCTCTCTCATTTCTCTTATCTTTAATCTGCTCCTGTATCCTACCCTTCTCATCCTCACTGGTAGCCTTCTCTAACTGCTCCCTTAAATCTTCTATAGTTTCATTCAATTCTTCCTCAATGCTCTTTAAGGACTCAGACTCAATATCAACCCTTTCTTGATCTATATCCCGAATTTCATCCTGAATATCAGTAATATCCCTTGCAAAATCTGTCCCGCCACTCTCATTTTCATTTAAAAGAGACGCTATTACCCTTTCTGTAACTATCCTGTCAAGATCAACCTCTGATCCAACATTTCCGGACAAAATATCCCTTCTAAGGGGAATAAAAATACGAGTCTTTCCAGCCCATTGACTATAAACTCTTGAAAGCCCTACATTATCTTTAGTTGCATCTTTAAGTGCAGGCTGTACATAAGAATCACCATAATAATCCAGATCCCCTCGATAAACAGCATTGTATATCGTAATAGCTTTAGCCAATAATTCTGCACTATCTCGGCTGTAACTAAAAGCTCCCATTAAATATCCCATAAGTACTCTTCTAAGGTTTAGCACACTATCAAGAGCAGATCTATCACCAATAAGAAAAACATCAGAACTACTCCTCTCATCCCCTTCGTCAACATACCTATTAACATAATACTTGTTATAATAGTTAGATTTATCATTAATTAAATTTCTAGCTAAAAACTCACCAATCCCTACAATCTGTTCGTATGTATCCGTGCTGTCATAAGAACCTCGATAATTCACAAATTCAAGATCCATATCAACAAAGTCCTTTAATCTCTGCCTATCGACCTCTCTAGCATGAAGAGCAAAAAAATTTAAGAAAACAAAAAAAGAAACAAATATTACCCATATTCTTTTCATAACAAAAATTCTCCTATTAGTTAATTGTATTTCTATTATCGACTAAATCAGAATAAATTCAAACCTAAATTCTAACACAACAACACCACTAAAACTTAGTAAAGATAGGTCAAAGAGCTCCCATAATCTCGTTAATGTATTTATTAATCTTCCCAGAAAAATTCTGCCGTTTTATAAACTTCAACAAGATCAAACACCTATCCCTATAAATTTTAAGGTCATCCTCTGTAGAGTTTAAAATTATCTTTCTCAAATTCAAAAGAACAACATATGCTATATCCAAGCTTCCCTGGTAATTTAATATAACATATTGCAAATAATTGTATATAAGTGAATACTGCTCATGATAGTATTCAAATTTAGAAATACTTTTAAGCACTTCAATTATGTTGTTAATATCCTTCTCTTCAATCGCTGTATTTATAAGACTCTTAATTGAAGATTCATCGTTAACATAGATAAAATACCTATAAAGTTCTCCCCTTTGTGCTATCCTATCGACCCCACCCTTGGGAGAAAGCCATTTATTAAAGGCTTTCCTGTACAAATCTAAATATTTTTTTGGAAAACCACCATGCCTGCCTGCCAGAAAGTCTAGAGTATTGATAAACTTATTATAAGCACTCCTGCTGTATTCAACATTTAGCATTTCGTTAAGAGATAAATAAACCTCATCATCGTCCGCTAAAGATCTCACTTTGAATGCTATTCTATTTTGATGATATCTATTCCCCAATGGATGATTCCAAACACTAACATCAAGTTCATCCTTATATTCATAATAATAAGTAGTCAATACCCAATTAAGCCCACCTGCAGCAATTACTCCAAAATTAGCACTAAGTCCTGACACCTCTCCAATATTATCATATCTATCTACTGGCCTGAAATGCTCATCAAGTGATACAACTCCATTCGGACTCACAGCAATAAAAAGGTTCCGATTATTATAAAGGACAGCTTCCTTAATACTAAAGCTTAAATTTTTAGTGAATCTAAGCCCAAGAGCTCTAGTTAAATTAAACAAAACCCCAACATTAGATACTGCAACATATTCTCCATTAAATTTTTCAAACAAAAAATCAATAGGATGACCTAAATTGAGAGTACCTAAAACCGCTCCAGCATTACTACCATAAAGCACAACATCACCAGATTGATGTCCCACAATAATCTCATCATTAGTATTTATCATAAATACATTGGGATAGGATTTAAGAGGAACACTCCAAATGATCTCCCCCAGAGAATTGAAAGCAAACATCATGCAATTTTCATTTGCAATGTAGAAATTACCATTCTCAAGAGCAACAGCTGGAGTTGATGCTTTCCCTTCTGTATTGATTTCAAAAACTTTCCGACCATCTCCAAGTCCTAGAGCAACAACCTTTGAATCACCTTGAGGAATTAAAATATAGCCATTCCCAATTGAGGGAGCTTTTATAGGACGAGCACTTAGTCTGTGTTTCCAAACAAGCCTACCCCTTCTGATCTTTTGAACTTCATTACGTAATGTAATAACATAATACCCATTATCAAAATCCTTTAAAAGAAAGGGATAAGGAGTTCTGTCTACCCTGTAAGAATACTTTTTTTTCAAGGACATGCTGTAAGTAATTAACCACTTGTCTTTGGTCAATACCGTAATCGCATTACGCTTCTCATCCAAGATAGGGCTTGCCACCACTTTCCCTGTTAGAGCTCTCTGAAAATAAAGATCAACATCCGCTAAGAGAGGAAAGCAAGAGACAAAAAAAGCAAAGACACAAAAACTCTTATTCAAGCTTATAAATTTCCTAAAACACTTAACCCCAATTAAAGTTTTAAACTAGCCTGCCCTTCGCAAAGCTTATTTCTCAATTCTTTAACATTAGAGTCATCAACGTATTCTGCAAAGGTCATGTGCCGATCAATTATTCCATTTGGCGTAAATTCAATAATCCTATTAGCAATAGTGTCAATAAACTGATGGTCATGTGACGTAAACAATACAACTCCCCTAAATTCTTGGAGTCCCGTATTCAAAGATGTAATAGCTTCAAGATCTAAATGATTAGTTGGTTGATCTAGCAATAATACATTAGCCCCACTAAGCATTATTTTTGAAAGCATACATCTAACCTTTTCGCCTCCTGAGAGTACACTAACTTTTTTCAAAGCTTCATCTTGACTGAAAAGCATTCTTCCTAAAAATCCCCTAATGTAGGTTTCATCCTGTTCCCTTGAATACTGCCTCAGCCAATCAACCAGACTTAAATCCAGTTTAAAATATTTCTCATTGTCCTTATTAAAATAGGCAAGTTTAACTGTAGAACCCCATTCGTAATGACCCTTATAATCTCCATCTTCATTACTAATTATGTCAAAAAGAAAACTTGCCGAAATTGGATTACCCAAAAACACAACCTTTTGCCCAGGTTCCACCACAATATTAAACTTATCTAGAATATGTCGCCCTTCAAATTCTCTAGTCAAATTTTTAATTGCAAGAACATTTTTCCCAAGTTCCCTCTCACTTTTAAAATTAACATAAGGAAATTTTCTAGAAGAGGGTTTTAAATCTTCGATTTTAATCTTCTCAATTAACTTTTTTCTTGAAGTCGCTTGCCTAGACTTCGACGCATTACTTGAAAATCTCTGAATAAAAGTTTTAAGCTCCGCAATTTTTTCCTCAGACCTTTTCTTAGCATCTTTTAATTGTTTATTCAAAATTTGACTAGTCTCATACCAAAAATCATAATTACCAAGATAAACTTGAATTTTTCCATAATCAATATCAACAATATGAGTACATACCTGATTTAAAAAATGCCTATCATGCGATACAACAATGACAGTATTTTCAAAGTTGATTAAAAACTCTTCTAACCACTTAATCGACTGAATATCAAGATTATTAGTAGGCTCATCAAGAAGCAATATGTCAGGATCTCCAAAAAGAGCTTGCGCTAAGAGCACCCTCACTTTTACTGCTCCCTCAATATCTCTCATTGAGCTACCATGAACTGCTTCGTCTATACCCAATCCCTTAAGGAGAACCGCCGCCTCAGATTCAGCCTCATAACCACCAAGCTCAGCAAATTCGGCCTCAAGTTCCCCTGCCCTAATGCCATCCTCTTCGCTAAAATCAGCCTTTTCATATATCTCATCCTTCTCCTTTTGAACATCATAGAGCTTCTTGTGTCCCATAATCACAGTATCGATTACCTTAAAATCATCATATGAAAACTGATTTTGCTCGAGAACAGCCATTCTTTGGCCCCTAGGGATAAAAATATCACCCTTATTAGCCTCAATATCTCCCCCTAAAACTTTCAAAAAAGTACTCTTTCCTGCCCCATTAGCTCCAATTATTCCGTAACAATTCCCAGGAGAAAATTTAATATTTACATCTTTAAATAAAATCCTCTCCCCAAACGCAACTTCTAAATTACTTACCGTTATCAAACTATTTCCCCACCTCAATTTGTATTTTTTATTAAAAGAATTATCTTTAAAATCAGAAGAAGTTTCAAGCATAGTCCAAACATATTGACTTAATACCTCATTTTCTCGTAGTATTATAGTATCAAATTAGGGAGATGTTTTAGATGAAAAATATTAAACCTTTGGCTGATAGAGTGTTGATCAAGATAAAGGAAGCTGAGAGTAAGACGATTTCGGGGTTATACATACCGGAGAATGCGAAAGAGAAGACAAATGTTGGGACTGTTATGGCTGTTGGTTCTAATAAAGAGGAGATTACTGTTAAGGTTGGTGATGTTGTGCTTTATGAGAAGTACGCTGGAGCTGCTGTGAAGATTGAGGACAGGGAACATCTGATTCTAAAGGCAAAAGAGGTTGTGGCTATTATAGAGGAGTAAACGGAGAAACTAAGTTTTTGTCTTAGTTTCTTTGTACGGATGTAGCAAAGCTAGATTAGGTGGGGTTGATTCATATTATTCTAATCAAACAAATCGACCTGGACAATGTCGAGTTGTTGTCCGGTCTTTAAGAGTGACAGTGCTTTTTGGGTTTGCGGTATCGGGAGTTGGTTAGCTTATATGACTGGGTTGATTTTTAGAGGTCAGACCCTGTATTCGAGTAGGTTTGATGACGTTTATTATCATCCTCAGTGCGGTCTTGAGGAGAGCGTTCATGTGTTCATCAAGGGTTGTGGCTTGGACAAGGAGCTCGTGGGTTTAGAGGCTGCAAATATTGGGGAGTTGGGTTTTGGGACGGGACTTAATTTCATAGCGCTTTTAAAGTTCTTAAGGGAAAATTCAATAAAGGCAAGAATTAATTACTATTCGGTCGAAAAGTTTCCGCTAAAGAAGGAGAAAATTGAGCAAGTATCTAAATTCTTTGGTAAGGAGTTAGATTATTTTAGGGTGTTACTCAAAAAATATCCGGATCTGCCTAAAAGGAATATAAAGGTAAAAGTAACGGACAATGTTAGTTTGAAGATACTGGTTGGAGACGCTAGTGAGAGACTTAAAGAAATTCCTTGTGGTGTAGACTACTGGTTCTTGGACGGATTTAGCCCAAACAAAAACCCAAAAATGTGGAATAGGGAAATATTCACTTTAATTTCACAAAAAAGCAAAATTGGAACAAAACTTTCGACATTCTCTTCAGCTAGAATTGTAAAAGATGGTTTAAAATTTGCAGATTTTGATTATTCTAAAGTAAAGGGATTTAATAATAAAAGACATATGATAAAGGCACAAAAAAAGGAAAAGAAGTGGGGTAAGATTTAATTAAATCTTATTCAATGCCCTGTGCTATATAAATCCTTGAGTATCTGCGCACGTTTCGTCACATAGCAAAGCCGCTCCCCCAGTACGTTTCACTACTTACCCAAGTTGTTAATATAATTACTAATTTTTGAAGTAAAAAAATCAAATTCTTCCAATTTTAATTTTTCAATATCAACAATCTCGATGGGTGCATTTGATAAGAAATTTTGATTTTCAAGCTTCGCTAAAGTTGAAGCCTTAAGCTTCTCGTACTTATCCAATTGCTTAGAAAGCCTTAAAAGTTCTTTATCGATATCTATTAAACCCTTAATGTCTGCAAAACTTTCAAAGCCAACATTAGCTACACCTATCATATTTTCATAATTCTCGTTGTAAAAAATTAAATCAAAATTAATAAGCTTCTTTGCGATATACTCATGTCTCTTAAAATATCTCTCATATTTGAAAGTATTATCAAACCTTAAGGCAACATTCATCTTAATATTTGGTACTATATTAAATTCACTTCTAAGAGTTCTAATAGATATAATGAAATCCTTAAATGAATTAAAACTTTCAAAATCCTCTCTAAAATTTTCCTGACTTACAGCCTCTGGATAATTTGCTAAAGCTAATGTACCCTTTGAAGGTGGCAGTTTGGAATAAATTTCCTCAGTAATAAAAGGCAGGAAGGGATGCATTAAAAGTAAAGATTTTTCAAGGAAAAAAATCAACTTAAGAACAGTCATATTTTGAATATCACTATCCCCACTGTTTAAATTAATTTTACTAATTTCAATATACCAATCACAAAAATCACTCCAAAAGAATTCATATACCGCCCTAGTGGCCTCATTATACTTATAATTTTTAAGTGCCCCTTCTAGAGAAACAATAGTGGAATTTAAACTTGCAAGCAGCCACTTATCAACATCATTTAATTCTAATTTGCCTGGCATAACCCTTCTATCTAAATTTGATAAAATGAATCTAGATGCGTTAAACAATTTATTTACAAATCTAGCACCAAACATAAAATCTTTAGTATCAATATTTAAATCCTGGCCTTGCACAGATAAGAATGAAATGGTAAAACGCAAAGCATCACTCCCGTATTCATTGATAATTTCAAGAGGATCTATTCCATTACCCAAAGATTTTGACATCTTTCTGCCCTGTTTGTCTCTTAAAAGAGGCGTTATATATATATCTTTAAAGGGAACTTGACCTGTAAACTCAAGCCCTGCCATAATCATCCTTGCAACCCAAAAAAATATTATGTCATAAGCAGTAATTAAAGTGTCTGTGGGATAATAATTCTTAAAATCAAGGCTAGGCTCAGGCCATCCAAGCGAAGCAAATGGCCACAACCATGAAGAAAACCAAGTATCTAATACATCTGTTTCTCTGGTAAAGTTCCTATCTTTATACTCTTCGCTTAATGCTGGATCAAGTTCGCTGACAACAACCTCCCCTGTCTTACAATCATACCAAGCAGGGATTCTATGACCCCAAACTAACTGCCTAGAAATACACCAATCCCTAATATTTAACAACCAATGCTTATATGTATTTTCCCACCTTTTAGGATAAAATCTAATTTCACCCTTTTCTAATGCCTTTAAAGCATTATCTGCCAGAGGTTTCATTTTAACAAACCACTGGTTTGATAAATAAGGCTCAATTACCTCCCCAGATCTATGACAATGCCCAACTTGGTGTTTATGACTCCTAACATCTACTAATAGCCCTTTATCTCTTAAATCTTTTTCTATCCTATCTCTTGCATCACCTACGCTTAACCCCTGATATTCAATAGGAACATTTTCATTGAGTTTGCCTTTCTCAGTTAAAATGTTTATTCTGGGAAGATCATGTCCTTTCGCAATTTCAAAATCATTAGGATCATGCGCAGGAGTTATCTTTAAAGCACCACTGCCAAATTCCATATCAACATAGATATCCCCTATTATCTTAACTCTTCTATTTACAATAGGAATTCTAACATCTCTACCAATTAGGGCTTTATATCTACTATCAGCAGGATTAACGGCAATAGCCACATCTGCAAACATAGTCTCAGGCCTAGTGGTTGCAATCTCAATAAAACTATTATCATCTAGCAAATACTTAATGAAATAAATTTTCCCAACAATCTCTCTATATTCAACCTCTTCATCACTAACAACGCTTCCAGAACCAGGATCAAGATTTACAAGATATTCTCCCTTATAAATCAACCCTTTATTATATAAATCCATAAAAGCTTTATTAACAGCACTACAAAACCCATCGTCAAGAGTGAACCTTTCCCTGGAATGATCATAGGAAACTCCAAGTCTCTCTATCTGGCTAACAATTATTTGTCTATGCTTATTCTTTAGCTTAAAAATTTCATCAATAAACTCTTCACGAGTAAAATCATTTTTATTCTTTCCAAGATCTTTAAGCTGTCTTTCAAAAACTGATTGAGTCGCAATTCCAGCATGATCTGTTCCAAAAAGCCAGAGGGTATCATTGCCCTTCATCCTTTTATAGCGAATAAGAATATCCTGCAAGATAAAATTAAGCGCATGGCCCATATGAAGAACACCTGTAACGTTTGGCGGAGGAGCTACCATGCTAAATTTGGGATTAAGGCTACCATTGGGTTTAAATATCTCATTTTCTACCCATTTCTTATAAACCTTATCTTCAAAAATATTAAAATCATATTTCTTTGAAAAATTACTACTCATTACTTAACATAATCTCCCTAAAAGCAACTCGATCTAGATTTTCAAAAAGCTCCTCATAATTAGCTGAACTTATGATATTATGAAAATATTCACTATTCCTCTCAACCTCATTAAAATAAATCTTGAAGTATTTCTTAAGTTTATTAAAATCCTTAGTAAGACCCCAAGTAGAATGAAAATCTTTCACATGAAATTTTAATATATTTAACCTAAAATCCAAATTGTTACTCAAAAAGTTAGGAGAACATTTTTTAAATAAATTTAAATTCTTAAAAATTCCACGTCCATACATTACTCCGTCAATAGAATAATCTCTTACAATTTGACCTGCTTGTTCTAAACTTAAGACATCTCCATTTCCAATAATTAATGTGGAAGGATTAATTTTATCTCTTAATGCAACTACCTCACCAAACACATCAATATCTATGCCCCCATCACTTTGATTAATAGCAAGCCTTGGGTGCACTGTCAACATATCAATCCCCAATTTCAGTAAAAATCCTAACCAATCCTCAACTTCAGAACAAAAAAATCCATGTCTCGTCTTTACACTAAGAGGCAACCCAAATTTCAAACACGCCTCCTTACTAGCCATAACTATTTCATAAGCTAGAGTTTTATTCTCAATTAAAGCAGAACATACTCCCTTTTTAGTTATCTTCTTCCTAGGGCAACCCATATTAAGGTCAATTCCCCAAAATCCTAACTCATTTAGTATTTTTATTGCATTAAAAAAGTCATCAGGATTCTTGCCCCAAATTTGAGCAATCAAGGGCCTACTGAGTTCATCTTCTTTTGTTAAAACATGTTGCATTGCTTGTCTAGAACCACTTACAAGTCCCAAGGCAGAGATAAATTCAGTAAAGTAAATATCAGGCTCATCCTTTCCGTTTCCTATTAGATGAATCAAATTCCTAAAAACAGTATCTGTTACATCCTCCATTGGAGCCAATATCATAATTGGACGACTAATATTGTTTAAAAAATTCATAAAATAAATATATAATAAGAAAAAATTATGGTAAATAAGGATATGAAATGAATTTCAGAGAAGTTGATGAGAGAATAAATAGAGCATATTCTTCGCTTAAAGAAATATCAGCATTTAAACCCAAAACAGCAATAATACTTGGTTCTGGGCTTAGCAACTTAAGTACAATATGTGAAGATGGAATTGAAATCCCTTATAAGGATATAAAAGAATTTCCAATATCAACCGTAGACGGCCATAAGGGAACATTAAACATAAACAAAGATACAGCTATTTTTTCTGGAAGATTTCACTATTATGAAGGGTATCACCCTAAAGAAGTAATAATGCCCATACTGCTTGCAAAAAAAATTGGAGCTCAGAATTTAATCATCACAAATTCCTCTGGGGCAATCAATAGTCAATTTAAAATAAATGATCTTATTTTAATCAATAATCACATAAACCTTATGGGGACCAATCCCCTAGTAGGAGAAAATGACGATAACTTGGGTGCGAGATTTCAAGAATTGAACTCAATTTACAGTAATTCAAATTTAATGGAATTGACAAGAAGTGTTTATAAGAGTATTTTCAAAGAAGATATTAAAGAAGGTGTTTATCTTGCTGTCTCAGGTCCTTGCTATGAAACAACAGCCGAAATAAATTTTTTTAAAACAATAGGCGCAGATCTAGTTGGAATGTCAACCATCCCTGAAATAATTATTGCAGCATATCTTAAACTGAATACGGTAGCAATTTCAAATGTCACAAACCTAGCATCGGGCATGCAAAAGGACCCTTTAAATCACGAGGAGGTTAAATTAAACTCAGGAAAAGTGTCTAAGGAATTCGAAAAATTATTAAGAGGAATAATTAATAAAATTGGATCTAATTGATTACATACTAAAAAAAATTGAACTAAATATCAAAGGATTTTCAAAAAGAGAACCACAACTTAAAATGATAGAGAAAGTAAGTAGGGCCTTTGCGAATGAAAACTTTCTGGTTATTGAAGCACCAACGGGAACTGGCAAAAGCCTCGCTTATCTAATCTCTGCCATCGATTTCATTCAAAAGACACAAGAAAAGGTCATAATCTCAACAGCCTCCATTAATCTTCAAGAACAACTAATTAAGAAAGACATCAAATCCTTAGAGAAAATAATTCCTTTCAAAATAAAGTTTGGACTCATTAAAGGAATGAGAAACTATTTATGTATTCGTCGGCTTGAAGAATTTGAAAGAAGTCTATTAACATACACGGTTAACAAAAAAAATTTAGAATCACTATTTTATTGGGCAAAAAATACAAAAACTGGTGATAAAGATGAACTCAACTTTATTGATGAGAAAATATGGGAAGAAGTATCAGCTAGCACTGAAACATGTTCAGGCATGACTTGCCCTGATGAGAATAAATGTTTTTTCAAAAAAGCAAGGAGGAAAGCATTAGAATGTGATATTATCATCACCAACCACCATTTACTCCTAAATGATCTTTACATAAGAAACGAAATATTAATAGAAAGGGAAAATTTTGAAGATGTTTCTGAGAAAGAAGAATCAGAAGAAGAGCTTAACTTAATCTTGCCCAATATAAAAAACATAATAATTGATGAGGCCCATTATTTAGAAGAGGCTGCCAGATCCCTATTTAGTCAATATTTTTCAAAAGTTTTGATAAAACAACTTTTTTCAAAAATAGATAAAATAATTAGAAAGCAAAACATAAGGGGTGTGCTGCGCAAGAAAAATTTTGAAACTGCAACAATGCTAAGTTTTGAAAACATAGATTATATAATAAGAACAAAAGAAAATTTTCCTTCTGTTTACAGAATAACTAACGATACACATGAATCCGACTTTTACGTACGAATTAAAACGCATTTAAAGGACATCGTTTATAATCTAGAAAATTATCGAACAGCTATGATGTCGATAATACAAGAACTTGAAAATAAAACAGCAAAAATTGAACTTGAAAGGTTAACTAAAAATATAGAAGGAAAAGAGACATTGGTTAAAAATTTTCTATCCAAAACTAAATATGACAATCTTTGTTTTTGGATAGAAAATAAAAAGAATATAATCACATTCAAAACATCAGAGATTAATTTGGGTCCTGGGCTGAATAAAATTATGCATAAAAGAGCCAGAAGAGTAATTTTCACCTCAGCTACTTTGCTTATAAATCAATCATTTTCGTATTTTTTAAACCAAACGGGATTAAATTTGAGTGATAAAGACATACAAATAGAAAAGTTGCCTTATTCTTTCTCTTACAAAGAAAGATCAATGTTGACAGTTATATCTGACATTGAAACTCCCGATAATGAAGAAAAATTTTTAGATCAATCAATGAAATGCATTAAAGAACTTGTACTAATAAACAAGGGCGGAGCTTTAATTCTTTTAACATCATTTAAGAGCTTAAAATATGCAGAAAAAACAATTAAAGACTTTTTACTTAAAAATAATATAAATCTTTTCATACAGGGAGATTTACCAAAACATGAACTAATAGATTCCTTTAAAAAATCACAAAAAAAAAGCGTGCTCATAGGTATTAAGAATTTCTGGGAGGGAATCGACATTAAAGGAGACAAACTGACAATGGTAATAATGCCTAAACTTCCATTTCAAACCCCTTCAGATCCTATTTTAATAGCAAAGAACGAACTGGCTATCAAAACAGGAGAAAATTTTTTCACAAAAGAAACGTTACCGCAAGCAATAATGAAATTCAAGCAGGGATTTGGAAGACTAATCAGAGACGAAGCAGACTATGGAATCATAGTTTGCTTCGACAAAAGAATCTTCGGGAAAATCTATGGGAAACTTTTCCTGCAATCCCTACCCGATATCGAAGTACACTACTCAAAGCTTGAAAACGTAAAACTTAAAATAGATACATTTTTTAAAAAAATAGAACAAAATCTCAATCTATAGTTAAACTTTCCCCTGGAATCCTGGTCTTTCTTACCAAAACATCCCTGTATCCTGTAGATTTAATAAGTTCAACGTTTTTATGTACATCATCAGCAACAGTAGGTATAAAAACTGTAAAAAAAGGCCCATGCGCATTTATTAAAACATTCAAACCAACCTTTCTCAGTGTCTTGTAAGCCCTCTCGGCATAATTCTTCATTTTATAGGAACCAACCTGTATATAAAAATCTGGCACCGCGTCAGATCCATCTAAAAGCTTCTCAGCAATAACATTCTCCTTTTTTTCCACAAGAACATCTTTATCCGATCTTAAAATAGCACTAGAAGCACCTTCTTTAGTAGAATCTAGCTTGCCAAGAGTTTTATCATCATTTTTATTTTCCGCTGCACGTTTCCCTTCATCCAGTTTTTCCACCACCTCAATTTTCACGGGAGCAACACCTATCCCTAAAAAGTCTAGTTTCTCAGCAGCCGATTTCGATAAATCAATTATCCTATCCTTCCTAAACGGTCCCCTATCATTAATCCTTACAACAACAGTTCTATTATTTAACAAATTGGTTACTCTCACAACAGTATTAAACGGAAGCTCCTTATGCGCAGCGGTAAGAGATGTCATATCAAATTTTTCGCCATTAGCAGTAGTCTTGCCATGGAAAGCCTCCCCATACCAAGAAGCAAGCCCAACAGTAGCACTATCCAACTTAACAGCTACAAAAAACAATAGAGAAAAAACAAAGGTAAAGTTGCCAAGATTAAGAAAATTTCTCATAATGCTCATTATAATATAAAATGTAAGATTTTCAATAGAAAAATTAGGCTGAACGCTAACCACAAATTGCTTATTTGCAAATTTTTTGCTTCAATGAAAAGTGACTTAATGAGCAACAGATTAAGGATTTTACAAAAGAGCAGAGGGCATGAAGCTGAGACAATGAAGACCGAGTTAATAGAATGTGATGATATAGAAAGAGCAGCACGACTTATAAAAGAAGGTGAGCTGGTGGTGTTTCCAACGGAAACAGTGTATGGGCTTGGAGCTAATGCATACAATGGTGCTGCTGTTAGTATGATCTTTGCAGTCAAGATGCGCCCCATTACCAACCCATTAATAGTGCATGTTGACTCAATAGAGAGGATAAGAGAGCTTGCAGCCTATGTTCCTCGGAGTGCAGAGCGCTTGATGCAAAGATTTACTCCAGGCCCCATGACATTTGTACTTAAGAATGCAGGGCGGGTGTCTAGATTTGTATGCGGTGGCCTTAGCAGCATTGCAGTAAGGATACCAAGCCATCCTGTAGCATTAAGCTTAATTAGGACAAGTGGTGTTCCAATAGCAGCCCCTTCTGCCAATCTGTCAAGACGCCCCAGCACTACCAATTTTTCTATGGCAAGCAAAGAGCTTAATGGACTAGTTAGAGGAATAATTAAGCATGGGGGGTGCTCAAGCATTGGAATAGAATCAACTGTTGTAAGCTTCACCAACACTGGGGATGTACTAATATTGCGTCCAGGTTTTATTACAAGAGAGGCAATACAGGGGGCTCTTGGGTACGAGTTTAGTGTAGATTATGCTGCAGCAGAAGAGACGGCCGCGTCTCCTGGTAATTTACTAGAGCACTACAGACCACGTATACCTGTTTATTTATTTAGGAGGCAAGATAACATAAGGAAATATTTTCTAGACAGGGCCACAAAAATACTTATTACAAAAGACACACTTAATTCATATTGGTTTAACAAGTTTAGGCTTGTAGAAAACATGTGCGTCTATGACACACTGGATGAGTATGCTGCTAACTTGTACAAAGAATTTGTCGCTTCTGAGAGAGCCTACAAACAAATAATTGCAGAGTACACACACAACCATGGGCTTGGCTACTCAATTAATAATAGACTTTCCAAAGCTAGCCTGCACAAATTCGTTTCTATTTAACTGAACAAGAAAAATCAGTATTACCTAGCTTTAACCTTTATTAATGCTCTTTGAAACATGAGGGCTGCAATCCATAGGTTCCTCAAGGCATCTTTAAACTTTTCAGGTGCACCTTCTATAGCAGGCTGTAACGGCTTTTGAACGCCCTCAACTAATAGATTGCCTATACTACCAACAAGATTATTAAAACATTCCTTAAGTCTATCTTCCGTTACTTTTGTTTCTTTATTACTACCCTGCTCCTCTTTAATAGCACTCATACAAAAGGCAGCAGCACCAACGGCTTCTACTTCCTTCCCAACCTCTCCTACTGTATTGCCACTACCATTCTCTAGCATACCAGCCAGCTTATCAGCTAACTCCAACCTCTTAAAAACAATCTTCATATTACCTATCACAGGATTCACAGCACCACTGCGGTGGCCAGCAGCAACTAAAGACTTGAAAGCTAAATCAAGCTTACTAGCTGACTGCTTAATCTCCTCAATAAACTCAGATTTCTTCTTATTATTACTCTCAGCACTTTTAGCGGTCGCCTCAGCACTATCCTTAGCTGCTGCAGCAATCTTATCAAGATCATCCTTACCTAAAGACTTAACCTCAGCTACAGACTTGCCAGTAGCCTTGCTTACTTCCTCAGCCGCCCTTTCTGCTACGACCTCAGGGTCATCTTGAACGACCTCGGCCCCATCCTTATCTACTGTCTCAGCTTTACTCCACCACTTACAACTGCCAAAAAACAACATCAATAGCAAAATACCCACCACTCTTACTTGCATGACACGACACCTCTCCCTTTCTTTAAACGTACTTCATAGCAAACAATAAGCAATAGCAAGGAACTAAACGCTAAACCTAGCGTCAGCGATGAAATCAAAAACTTAACTAACTACTTAAACTGAACCTTAGATGCAGCCTGACTCATAGAGTGAGCCGCAACCCGTAGGGTATCAAAGGCGTCCTTAAACTTAGGAGGCACGTCTTTCAAATTATCATTGTATAGCTGATCACGAACACCCCTCTCAAAATTTGAGTTTACACGGTCCATAAGGTTTTTAACACAATCGTTAAGGCCGTTCTTTACCGGTTCTGAATAACCATTCTTAGAACTAAGGTTGCTTACACAAGACCCCGTATTACCACCAAGCGCCTGCACTGCTTTCTTAGCATCCTCAAGCGTATTAGGATTACCGCTCTCAGCCATTTCAGCTAGCTTTTTTGCTAACTCCAAATTCTTTAAAGCACTCTCAATATTGCTTATAACAGGACCCGCAATCGGACCAGTATAACCAGCACCAACTAATGACTTGAAAGCTAGATCAAGCTTACCAGCTGACTTCTTAATCTCATCAATAAACTCAGATTTCTTCTTATTATTCTTGCTATCCTTGGTGATCTCGAAGGTCGCATCAGCACTACTCTTAGCGTCAAGAGCAAACTTGTCAAGATCCTCTTTACTTAAAGCCTTAACCTCAGCAGCAGACCTACCAGTAGCCTTGCTAACCTCCTCAACAGCCCGTGTAGCTACAACCTTAATGTCCTCTAGAGGTTTAACTAAAACCTCACCTTCAGTTTCAGCTTCAAACCACCACTTACAGCTACCAATAAACAACATCAATAGTAAAATACTTATTACTCTTATTCCCATAGAAAAACACACCTCTCCTGTCTATTTAAAGGTACTTCATAACAAACAATAAACAAGTTAGGAACAAGGACAACAAAAAACTAAATTCTAAGAGTAAAGTCTTGGTGATAAAACGTAGCAAAAATCAAACCTTAAGTAAAGTTCTTCTTCTTGCAAACCCTCCTCATTGTCCCTATGAAGCTAGCAACATAGAGAACAAGTACGGCAAAATAGGCTTAGGATATGTAAAAGAAGTTTTTAGACTCTGAAAAGACGCATAAACAAATACTTGCAAAGCATAAGTAGCAAGGAAATCGGGGATCGCGCGCCCTTAGCTATTCAATCAACAACAAACTCACTAAAGCCAGCAAGGGGATGAGTTCATCACTCACTATAGCATGCTATTGTGTGAAACACGCCTAGTCTTTGCAAACACAAATTTTTAATTAAAATAATCATGGATTAGCATAGTATACTCAAGAGGAATTTCCTCCTCGTAAAAGGCAACACCTAAAGCCAAAACTTTGCCATTGGGAGTCTGAATAACACTTAAATTCCTTGCTTTTCCCTTAATAAGCACCTCCTTATCTTCAATGTCAAAATTCAAGACCAAGTCAATTTCCTTCTCCTCCACTTCCTCATAATCAAAATAAGAAATCAATAACGCCCCTCCATAGGATAAGTCTTTAATTAGGCACTTATGCTTCATCCCGTTAAATTCAATAAAAGTCCTATCCGAGTTAAGCTTAAGTTTTCTAAGTGAATCCTTATCAACAACAATACGCTCATGTATTCTTTGATTCTGCCCAACCTTTAAATCTAGAAGCTTACCAACCTTAATAGCAAACTCCTCTGGCATAGGAGATAGAAAATCTAAAGTTAGTAAATTGTAATGCCTCTCTTGCGAAGGATAATCAGATGTATTTGCCAATCTGACAGATAAAGGTGGAATAAAAAAAGAATTATCTTCAAAATCATCAAACCTTTTAAGTTGAATATTCCCTGTGTTTTTGTTTTTACCTAAAGTCGGCAACACTGTATCTTCCTGAAAAATAATCTTAATACTATTCATAGAAACAGAATAAATAACCCCATACACTACATAGCTACCGACCCTCATCTCAACAGTATTTCTAATATTAAGAAAACTGCTTATCTCGGTACTCATTTTAATTTCTTTGCCTCTATACTTAGACTCATAATCTTTTATTTTCCTAGACAAAAGCATAAACTTCTCCTTCTAATCTAACAAACAACAAAAACACAGAACAACCCGAAACCGACACTTAGGGAACCACTGGAACGAAATCTAAAACCTTCAGACTGTTCACAGGGCATTTAAAATAATTCCATTTCAAAACACCAGACACAATCAGCCTCTTACAAGTTACTACAATAAATTCAGAAATAAAACTTCCCCATAAGAACTTGATTGCACTGAACAAAAATAACGAACAAGTACTCTTAAGATCCATACTTTCATTCATTGCTAATTCGCATCAAAGAATACACATAACACATATGAAGAAAAAGTATAGCAACATTTTCGTGTTATCACAACCAAAGAAAACCATTATTAATTCTATTTCATTTATAGTATAATTGCACACGAGGATGTAGCTTGAAAGGTCTTAATTTAAATAACAAGGGAAAAATGCTCCTTTATTTAACATACTTTATTACTAGCTTTTCTATTATTATGCTCTCAATTGCAATAACTGGGACCATTAATATACAGAAAGACAAGCACTTCGGAGACTCAAACCCTGCTATACCTTCAAAGCTTTTTGACGCTAACGGCAGAATAATCACACAATTTATATCCGATGAGAACAGGGAACTACTTTCTTTAAAGGAAATGCCTGACAATTTAATAAACACTTTGTTAATACGTGAAGACACTGAATTTTACTCTCACAGAGGGTTTTCCTTGGTGGGAATTCTGAGAGCTGCTTTCAATATTGCACTTGGTAGATATTTCTCAGGAGGAAGCACCCTAACACAACAGTTAGCAAAACTTCTCTATACTAATCAAGCAAGGAGATCTGTTTTAAGAAAACTAAATGAAATTTGGTGGGCTATACAACTTGAGAAAAAACTATCAAAATACGAAATACTTGAGAGATATTTAAATAAAGTCTATTTTGGAAACGGAAATTACGGAGTAGTAGCAGCTGCTTCTTTCTTCTTTAACAAAAGTGTTAAAGATATTAATACTGCAGAAGCTGTTTTAATGCTTATACAGTTACCAAATGCAAAACTCTATTCTCCATTCTACAATCCGGAATTCTCTAAAAAAATACAAAAGGCAGTATTAAATCAGGTTGTAGCCAATGGAATAATTAGTCCTGAGATAGCCGAAGAAGAGTTTAATGAGTATTGGGAAAACTACGATTGGACTCGTATGGCAGATACATCTGCTGTATCGTACAAGGAGGACAACGCCCCCTATTTTTCAGAATACATAAGGCAAAGAATCGTTAAACATCTTCCAGCTGGGGCAAACATATATAAAGATGGGTACTCAATTTATACAACGCTTGATCTTGATGCACAAAAGTGTGCAGATGAGGTCACCCATGGTATGATTTTGAAAGCTCGCAAAATGTACAACTCTACCAAATTGTCTGAGACATTAACAATTAACTCAGAAATAGTTCCTGTAATTGACACAATATCTGATTTGCTTGGTATAGCAAGTACGAGAGTAAATGGTAGGCAATACAAAAAGCTCAGAACAAAAAAATTTTATGAAGACAATATTGATTTAATTGCAAGCTTTGCGGCGGTCTTGGGCGCTGATTTAGTAGACAAAGCAACAAAAGAATACACAATGAGAAATAGAGTAAACCCAAACTCTGTCGTGCAGCCAGAAGGTGCATTCATAGCGATAGACACCACAACAGGGGCGATAAAGGCAATGGTTGGGGGAAGCGGATATAGCAAGGGAAGCGAATTTAATAGAGCAACCCAAGCAAAAATACAACCCGGAAGCGCATTTAAATCTTTGTACTTTTCAGCTGCCATTGATCTTAAAAAGATTACACCTGCTACAATGTTCTCAGATTCTCCTGTAGCTTTTTTTAATGAAACGGGAGACGTTTATGCTCCTGAAAATTACGGAGGGAAATGGAGAGGAAGCGTATTAACACGTAAAGTACTAGCTCTATCTCTAAACATCCCATCTCTTAGGATACTAGATACATTAGGATTTGATGATGCGATTAGTTACTCTGCCAAATTACTTGGAATAAAAGATCAAACCGAAATTAATAAAACATTTCCCAAAGTTTATCCTCTTGCGCTTGGTGTTATCTCAACATCTCCAATACAAATGACAAGAGCATTCGCAATTTTGGGCAACAATGGCAGGGAAGTGGAGCCGTACGGAATAAGGCACATTGAAGATAGGAATGGCAAAATAGTGGCAAATGTAGAATCCGATATCTTAACCGAAATAAAAAACAAGGGAGCTAATGCACAAATAGTATCTCCTCAAGCCGCGTATATCATGACAGACATGATGAAATCAACAATTCAATACGGAACTTTAGCAAACCAAAGATATACAAACCTTAAAGATTTCAATTCTGATATTGCAGGAAAATCGGGAACCACACAAAACTGGGCGGACGGATGGGCGATAGGTTACTCTCCTTATATAACAGCGGCCCTTTGGGTTGGTTTTGATAAGAAGGGATATTCACTGGGCACTGCCGGTACGGGAACAGGTCTTGCTGGCCCTAGCTGGGGCAAATTTATGGCAGAGTACCATAAAAATTTGCCTAAGAAAGTTTTCACAAGACCCACAGGAATAATAAATGTTGCTGTACAAGCAGAAACAGGTTTATTGCCGGAAGGGGTACCAAACGAAAAAATAATAAATGAAATATTCATAGAAGGGACTCAACCATTTAAGAAATCAAAATATTACGAAAACCAATCTGATTTTTTAAACAAGATGGAGTTTAATGTGTATGGAATCGATAATATTGACAGCAATGATGACTTAAATATTGAAACACACGAATTTGAGTATATAAACTACGATTTTGATAAGCTTAATGAAACAGACAATAAAAATCAAAGCAACTTAAGTAAAGACAATAATAATCATGATAACAAAATGGATTCTCGAGAGACACAGGACACAACAACAAATGGTGGGGTTGATATAAATGAGCTAGAAGAAAAACACGACTCGGATGTTAAAGAAAACGATGGGAAGGAAGAAGATTCTATTCCTTTCGAAAATGAAAACAAAGATGTAAATGGGGAAAATATTCAATTGGATTAGTAACAATGTTAATAGATTTAGAACAAATAAAGATAAAAAGTAGGATCCGGCAAGGTACGGGAGGGGATACAACAGCTCTTAAAGAAAGCATAAAGAAACATGGCTTGCTTTATCCAATAATAATAGACAAGAACAAAAATTTAGTAGCGGGGTTTAGGAGATATCAAGTTTTAAAAGAGCTTGGTTATAAAGAAGTTGAGGTTAGGGTAATACCCACAGAAGATAAAAGAGTTCTGCTTGAAATTGAACTCGATGAAAATAATACTAGAAAAGCATTGACAAGAAGTGAGGCAAATGTTGGAGAAGAGTACCTGAGAGTTTACTTAGAAAAGAATATAATAATAAAAGCTTTAAAATTTATTATTTTAAAGCTAAAAAAATTTTTTAAAAGAGTAAAAACACGTTAAAATTTAAGTTATATAACATTTATCGGAGGAAACATTGTGCTCAATTATCAAAATCTTAACAGGCTTAAAAATTTTCAGGAGTTATCAAAAATCAAACCCGAAATACTAAGTAAGGCTTTAACTTCAGATAGAATAAAGAAATACGATATCACAGTAGACGACAACTTTGTAAATTACAACTATGCTACAAAACAAATTAATGAAACTCATCTGGAAATATTTCAAAACTTAAGCGATGAAGCAGAACTAATAGAAAAATATAGAGAAATAGTTAATGGAAACAACGTTAATATCAGTGAGAACAGGAAAGTTTTACACCATTTAACAAGAGGTCTTTTGGATGCAGAAGTAACAGAACTTAATGAAAATATGAGAGAATTTTTCGAAGGAGAGCTTAAAAGAATTTTCGAATTTGCAAAACAGGTTCAAAATGCATCAATTAAAAGCGTGAGAGGCAAGCCATTTAAAAATGTGGTACAAGTTGGCATTGGTGGTTCAAGTCTTGGACCAAAAGCATTGTACACTGCGATTAAAAATTATGCTAGACAGAAAAATTTACATCTGATGAAGGCTTATTTTATTTCAAATGTTGATCCAGACGAAGCTGAAGAAGTTTTAAGTAACATAGATCTTGCTGAGACTCTGTTTATTGTAGTATCAAAAAGCGGATCTACACTAGAGACCGCATCTAATATGCAATTTTTAATTAAAAAATTAAAAGATAGCGGGATTGAAGAATACCGAAAACAAATGATAATCATCACCTCAAAGGGAAGCATACTAACGCTTGAAAAGGGATATCTTGAATACTTCTTTATGCACGATTCAATTGGTGGAAGATTTTCACCGACATCTGCTGTTGGCCTTGCCCTTATTACCCTTTGCTTTACAGAACATGTTACAAAAGAAATACTGAAAGGAGCTCACGAAGTTGATAGGAGAGCATTAAACAAAAATGTAAGAGATAACGCCCCTCTTCTGGCAGCCTTAATTAGTATATATGAAAGCAATGTACTAAATTACAGTAGTAACTGTATTATAGCATATTCGAAAGCAATGGAAAATTTTTATCTTCACCTACAACAGCTTGAAATGGAAAGTAATGGAAAGAGTGTAAACCGATTTGGAGAGGAAATAAGCTACAAAACGGTAAGGATAATTTGGGGGGGAATTGGGACAGACGCGCAACATTCATTCTTCCAAATGCTTCACCAAGGAACAGAAACAGTACCGATGGATTTAATTGGATTTCGTGAATCTCAACTGAAGCAAGATGTAATAACAGAGGAGACATCAAACAGCGACAAGTTAAGGGCAAATTTAATAGCCCAAATTATTGCATTCTCTCAGGGTAAAGAAGACAAGAACAAAAATAAAAACTTTGAAGGCAACAGACCTTCATCATTAATATATTCAAAAGAACTTACACCCTATGTAGTAGGCGCAATACTAGCTCACTATGAAAACAAAGTAATGTTTGAAGGATTTTTACTTAACATAAATTCATTTGACCAAGAAGGAGTTCAGCTTGGAAAAGTAATTGCAACTCAAATCTTAAAGAAAGAGGACATCAAGAACGAAATAATAAAATCTTATGAAGAGTTGCTGCAATGACAAAAATTTAGAAAGATTTTAAAAATGTGGTAATATCATAATAATTAAACAATTATTTGAGTTTCAATGTGAGAGGTGGTATGGAGATAACGGTAATGTATACATTATCAAACATAGCGATTATGTTTGGGCTGGTAGGGCTATTGTATTTTTTTCATAAAAAACATATTTCATTTACGAAAAGAATTTTTGCGGCACTAGGGTTAGGGATAGTGTTTGGTGTGTCTATGAAATATTTTTATGAATCAGAGCCTTTAATCATAGAGGAAAGTGTTAAGTGGATTAATATTTTAGGTGCGGGCTACATAAGGTTTCTTAAGTTGATCGTAATACCTCTCATACTTGTCTCGATAATATCCGCAATAGTAAAATTAACGCATACCGAAGATGTTTGGAAAATGAGCTTGTATGTAATATTGGTTCTTGTATTTACAGCAGGGATTGCATCAATAATCGGAATTTATACCTCTTTATTCTTTAATTTAACAGCAGAGACACTTCAATCTAGTGAAAATGGAATTACATATGAAAGTAATTCAAACCAAGGGCTTGACCGTCTACACCACACTCCAATCACACAAAGACTGGCTGAACTCATCCCTGAGAATATATTTGAAGATATGGCCGGTATGAGACCGAGCTCAACAATTGGAGTAGTAATATTTGCAGCCCTGGTAGGAATAGCTGCTCTTAAAGTCTCAAGAAAGAAACCAGAGTCAATAGAATTTTTCAAAAAGATAATGGCAACAGCGCAAGATTTAACCTCGGGAATGCTAATTTTGATTTTAAAGTTAACACCTTATGCCATATTAGCAATGATTACAAAAATATCAGCTACAAGCGACACTTCAAGCATATTAAAGCTTGGAAAATTTGTACTTGCTTCTTATGTTGCCATTGGCATTACAATTTTAATGCACATGGTCTTAATTGCTCTTAATAGACTAAATCCAATCACTTTTATCCAAAAAGCATTTCCTGTCCTAACATTTGCGTTTGTGTCTCGTTCTAGCTCAGCAACAATACCTGTTAATGTAGAAGTGCAAACTGAGCAATTAGGGGTTAGCGAGGGTATTGCTAATATATCTAGCTCGTTTGGAGCTTCAATTGGGCAAAATGGTTGTGCTGCTCTCCATCCTGCTATGTTGGCAATAATGATTGCCCCTACTCAAGGAATCAACCCGACAGATCCTTCATTTATAATCCAACTCATAGGAGTAATAATAATAACCTCATTTGGAGTAGCTGGAGCCGGTGGGGGAGCAACGATGGCATCTTTAATGGTTCTCTCGTCAATGAACCTGCCTGTAGAACTAGTTGGACTATTAATATCTATTGAACCTCTGATTGATATGGGAAGAACATCTGCTAATGTAAGCGATTCAATGGTTGCAGGGATAATTACTGCTAAAAGGCTTAACCAGTTAGATATAAATATTTACAACAATAAAAGTAAGGTAGAGAATAAGGAATTTGCTTAAATGAAAATAATAATTATCGGAGGCACAGCTGCGGGTACCAGTGCTGCTGCTAAAGCAAAAAGAATAAACAAAGAATTAAACATTACCATTTATGAAAAAACAAATACCACGTCTTTTGGTGCTTGTGGACTGCCATACTTCATTGGAGGGTTTTTTAATGATGTAAACAAAATGATAGCCAGAACACCTGATGAATTTGAACGAAGTGGAATATCTGTTCGGACCGAACATGAGGTTATTAAGGTGGACACTAAAAGTAGTACTCTTAAAGTGAAAAATCTAAAAACGGAAGAAGTGTTTAGTGATACGTATGATAAGTTAGTGATTGCCACAGGAGGGAATCCTATTATTCCTCCTATTGAAAACATTCAACTGAATAATTTTTATACTCTCAGAAGCATGCAAGACGGAACAGAAATAAGAAAACTTTTTGATGAAAAAGAAATAAACGACATAGTAATTATCGGAGCTGGTTATATTGGAGTTGAAATGGTAGAAGCTGCTAGGGCCCGAGGAAAAAATGTAAGAGTCATCCAACTAGACAAGCGAATACTTACTGAATCATTTGACAAGGAGATCACCGATATAATGGAAGCAGAGTTAATTAAAAACAATGTTTTGCTTCATACAAATGAATTTGCAAAAAGTTTAGTAGGAAAGGAAAAGATTGAAGGAATCATTACAAATAAAGGAGCATATAAAGCTGACCTTGTAATTCTTTCTACAGGCATACGTCCCTCTACTGAATTTGTAGAAGGACAACTTGAAACTTTAAAAAACGGTGCTATCGTTATTAACGAGTACGGTGAGACTAGCGTGGGGGGTGTCTATTCAGCGGGTGATTGTGCTACGGTATACAATATTGTAAGTAAGCAGAATGATTATATTCCCCTTGCTACAACGGCTAGTAAACTGGGAAAAATAGTAGGTGAAAATTTAGCAGGACAGCGCGTTCCTTTTAGGGGAACGCTGGGGTCTGCATCCATTAAGGTTTTATCTCTTGAGGCAGCAAGAACTGGTCTGACGGAGGAAAGTGCTTCAAGGCTGGGGATAGAATGTAAATCGGTGTTTATAAAGGATAAAAATCACACAAATTACTACCCAACTCAGGAAGACTTATACATCAAATTAATTTACAACAAATCAACAGAAGAAATTATTGGAGCTCAGATAATCGGAAAGGATGGAGCAGCACTAAGGATGCATGCACTATCTCTTGCAGTTTATTCGAAGCTTAAAACAAGGGAGCTTGGAATGCTTGATTTCGCATATTCTCCGCCCTTTTCAAAGACTTGGGACGCCTTAAATATTGCAGGCAATGCAGCAAAGTAGATCCAACTAAACAACTCCACCGTCAATACAGAAAAAGAATTCTAGAGGAATTGTGCTATAGTTAAGTTATGTCGATTGATGCGGCAACTGTTGTGGTTACAATAAAAGTTGGGTTGCTGCGTTAAAGGAGACATAAAGGAGAATTTTAATGAATAAAATGGTTAATGGTGTGTTAGCTTTGCTAACTTTTGCAGTCCTGTCTTGTGATCTTTTAAACCAGGTCGGGTCGGGTGTGTCTGAGAGTGCAACATCAGTTAAAGAGAATGGGGAATCAGACAAAAAGGAAGGGAAAACAAACAGGAAAGATAGTGCAGTAACAGGTAAGAAAGTCTTAGGCGCAAATAAGAAAGCTGATGTAGCAGCTGATAAGATCAAAGCACTTCAAAATTCGACAACAGGGAATAAACAAGGAGGATCTGTGAGCAATTCAAACGCAGCTCCTAGTGTTTTAGGTACAGCTGATGAAGACGATGACCCAGCAGATGACGAGGATGAACTTTCAATTGGTGATTTTGAGATAGATCCTAACGAAGATAAACAAGAAGAGGAAGATCAAGGAGAATCCATACAAGTTGAGCGCGTCGCAAACGGTGGCTCTTTTAACGTTACAGAAGACCTACACGGACCCAGCCAGCCATGACGCCATAACAAAGAGAAATAGTCTTTTTTTAAATAGCAAGTAACAGAAAGGGGCTTAGAAGGTCAAGGCCCCTTTCCTTTTTTACAATGCTAGAGGACTACCTTCAGACATGTTAAATTTTGTATTCTAATTCTTCATACTAAATGGTTGTCCAGTGCTTGCAAGAACATCTCTCCAAAAGGAACCATTTATATTTACCTTATTTCTGTCAATTACTGCCATTTCTATTGGAATGTGCACGAACTTTGTACTCCACAAGCTAACCAATAAATTTGTCTTACCTGACATAGCAGCATGAACCGCATTTGAACCAAGACGGGCACAATAAAGAGAATCACTCGCATTAGCCGGTGAACTTCTAATAATGTAACTAGGATCAATATACTTAAGCGTAATTGGAATATTCTTAACATTAAAATACTCTGTAATCTTATCTTTAAGATAAAGTCCAATATCCTCATATAACAAATTACCAGAATCATCCCTTCTGCGGCTACTAGGATCAAAATATTTCTGCCCCGCCCCCTCTGCTATTAATATTACTGCATGAGGAATTTCATCCAAACTCTCTTTTGATAAAAGCCTCTTCTCAAGGTGTGCAAGAAAACCATTAGGTCCTTCAATGTCAAAGTCTAACTCTGGTATTAAACAAAAGTTAACATCATTAGATGATAAAGCAGTATAGGCAGCAATAAATCCAGAATCCCTACCCATTACCTTAACAAGACCAATCCCATTATAAGCACTGTTTGCCTCAAAATGTGCTCCAGCAACTGCAGCAACTGCCTGTTCAACTGCTGTTTCAAATCCAAAAGATTTTTGAACAAACATAAAATCATTATCAACTGTCTTAGGAATTCCCACAACAGCTATTTTTAAATTTCTCCTAGCTATTTCCTCAGCAATTAAAATAGATCCCTTCTGGGTTCCATCTCCACCTATATTAAAGAGCATATTAATATTCATTCTCTCCAAAGTATCAACTATTTCAACAGGTTTAATTCCTCCCCTTGAGGAGCCAAGCACTGTACCGCCAAATTGGTTAATATCATCCACTATATCCGGATTAAGTTGAACAAAAGGAGAATTAGAATCCGGCAAAAGGCCCTGATACCCAAACTTAACACCATAAATATTACGAACTCCGTATACTTTCCATAAGGTTCTTACAATTGAACGAATAACATCATTAAATCCGGGACAAAGCCCTCCACAAGTAGTAATCGCCGCTTTAACATGCTTTGGAATAAAATATATCTTATCTCTAGGTCCAGCTTTCTCTAAAAGGATATCTTCATACTTATCACAACTTTTTTCATTCTTATAAACACTAAATCTAATTTTATTAGCCTCGCTAGTAAAATGCACATGGCTCTCACTAGCATAAAAATCAATTAAAGGATTATTCTGCTTACATTCCCCCAGACTTTCTATCCTGAAGTCTAGTTTTTTATCTTTAATCCTATACACTACACCACTCCTCCACATAACTCATTATAAACCAACTAGTTTCTAATAAACTGACTTTGATCCTTAATCATATCGTATATATCATCGTAAATATAAGGAGAGCCTTCAAGAGGAGATTTAATCAAATTATGCGAAATAAACTCGAAATATTTATTGAGTTTTGAATTTTTATCAAAATCAATAAATGGAATCCTGCTATTAACAGATTCCCTAAAACTCTTAGCAAATGGAACAAATCCAATAAATTCTACTGGTACATTAATATTGTTCTTAACAACATTGATCAAATTTTCACACATACCTATCTCTTCGCTAGATTCTATCCTATTAAGCACAACCCTAGGATAAAAATTATTCATCATCTTCTTAACCTTAAGAGATGAACTTAAAGATATAAGCTCAATTCCTGTAACTAAATCCTTAAATTTAACATTTGACCCTTCTATTTTTTCTTTAAAGAAATTACTAATATACTCACGCTCATCACTCTTTGGGGGGAATCCTAGGTACAAAAGACGATAAAGTGCATTTTTTAAAAATGAATACGCATTAAGTATGGAAGGAGTCTCCGGGACAGTGACCACAATCCCGCTGTAAGCAACTAAATAAAAATCTACAGTATTATAAGATGTACCCGAGCCTAAATCTATGAAAACAAAATCTGCAACAAGATCCCTTTGAATTGCATCAATTATCTTCTTCTTTATGGGAAAGGGAAGATTGGCCGTTCCTGCATAAAGGGCATCTCCTGGTATTAAATAAAGCTTACTGTAAGGCGTTTCAACAATTAAATTTGAAAAATTTTTTTCACGCTTATTAATAAAAGAACCTATTCCAATACCAGTATTCTTAACCCCTAAACATGTATGTAGATTAGAACCTCCAAGGTCAAGATCGACTAGTATTACAGTCTTTCCCAAACTTGAGAGTTTATAGCCAATATTAGCAACAAAAGAGGTCTTACCAACACCACCTTTTCCGCTTGCAACAGGAATAATCTTAGTCATCCTAAATCCTTTAATCCCTCTTATTATCTTTATTAAACTTTTTCATGAAATCAAAAAATCTTAAAAAACTCAACTTCTTATTTTCTTCCTTAAATGAAGCTTCGTCTTCTTTAGAAGCCGCAATTAAGTCCTTAATCAGGTCCTTATTATTTGTAAAATTTTCAATACTATCTGGTTTTCCACAAATCACAACCTTATCGTCTTTTAAAAAGAAATAATCTCCATCCACAAACTCATATCTAGAATTACTTAAATTTCTAACAGCAATCACCGTAATGCCCTTCTCTCTCCTCAAATCAGCCTCAAGAAGAGTCTTGCCTACATACTCTTTAGGAATAACAGTCTCAGCAACAATAATATCATACCCAATAATATTGTATGTTGAAAGATTGGGAGAAACTAAAAGTGGAGTCAATCTCCTTGCCGCATCTTTACTTGGAAATATAATTTTTGTAGCTCCAAGGGTTTTCAATATTTCAGCATCATCCCTATCCTCAGTTTTAACACATATCTCTCTTACACCTAAAAGATTACAATAATGAGTAACAAGAGCACTCTTACCAAGATCATCATCAAAATCAATAACGACAGCGTCCGTATCCACAGGAATTACTTTCTTTAAAGCATTTTTAGTAAATTGATCAAGAATAAAACTTTCCGTAGCAATAACATCATATTCTTCAATCAACTCTTTTGATGTATCAACAATAATAATCTGACAATCAAGCTTACTCAAGTCCTCAAGAAGATGCACACCCAAATTACTCAGACCAATAATAACAAACGTCTTCACTCTTTATCTAACCTACCAAAATATCTTGTCTTGGTCTTGTAAATTCTTCAAAACGGGATCTCCGTGAAACAAAAATCGCCATCGAAAAAAGGCCTATTCTACCCGCAAACATAGTAAAGATTATAATTATTTTACCCAGGTATGACAATTTTTGAGTAACACCTACCGAAAGGCCAACAGTACCAAAAGCAGAAAAAACTTCATACCCCAAGTCAATCACTTTCCAATTACCCCCACCCTCAGCAGCAAGAAGCATGAAAAATGAAAAACACAGAATAAAAATAGCTCTTGCAAAAAATAAAAGAGCAAACCTTATGCTATCAATTGATACTTTATAAGATCCTATAATATAACCATTACCATCTTGGTTCTTTATTACAGCAAGAATAATTAAAAAAAACGTGGTTATCTTAATCCCACCGGCAGTTGATCCAGGCGCACCTCCAATAAACATGAAGGGCAAAGTAATCATCTGAGTCCTGCTTGTAATAACGGAATTTTCAAGATAATTAAACCCTGCCGTTCGTGTACTTATTGAATAGAATATTGAATTTAATATTAAAGTTCCAAGCGAATAACCTTCATTGAGTTTACGAATTTCAGACAAAAAAAACACAACCGCTCCAAAAACAATCAAAAAGAAACTAAAACTAAAGACAACCTTAGCATGAAGAGACAGCTTTTTCTTGTCTCTAATAGTGTTGGTAACATCACGATACACCATGAATCCAAGACCCCCACAAATAATCAAAATGGCAATAACAACTACTGCTTCAGGCACATCCCGCCATGCATAAATGCTCTCAGAATGCATGGAAAACCCCGCGTTGCAAAAGGCTGAAATCACAGTAAACAAAACCTCAAACAAGGATACCTTGACACCTCGAAATTTAAAACAAACTACTACCAATATTAGTCCAATCAGTTCAATTAAAAAAGTTACAAGAAGTATACTTTTCAAAATTTTAATGGGATTATATTCAATATTTGAAAGAGAATATTGTTTAATAATCCTGGCATCTGTCATTTTCAACTTACGCTTAGGGATGAGTAAATAAAAGGTAGTAATAGTGATAAATCCAAGACCACCAAATTGGATCAACAACATTATAACCACAAACCCAAAAGTAGAAAAATTTTCTATCTTAACAGTAGTAAGTCCTGTAATACTAACAGCGGACACAGATGTAAACAAAGCATCTATGTATTTCAGTTTTTCTTCGCCCTTCCAAGAAATAGGAAAAGACAACAAGATAAACCCGAAGAAGATAACCAAGATAAAATAACTGAAAAGAAAAAACCTATCACTAAACCCAAATCTTAACATAAAACAACAAAGACACAAAAAGATACTTGTATTTCACTGCAAACATTGAAATACTATCACAATTTTATTATTTTTAATACATGTTAGAAATCGAATCCAAAGCCTTCATTCCAAAAGGGGAAATTAAAAAGATCTTAAAACTAGCCAATCGAAAATTCAAATTCATAAGAGAAGAACTCAAAGAAGATGTGTATTATTGCAACACAAAACAAACAATTAGAATAAGAAAGTTTAACTCCTCAACGGACATTGTAACATTTAAGAACAAACTATTAGATAGCGATATAGAAATCAATAAAGAAATTGAATTTGGAATAGATAATGCAAATGCTTTCATACTACTTCTAGAAGAAATGAAATTCAAACTTTTATATAAAAAAAACAAAAAAAGTTTGATTTACAGAAAGGAAGACTTAACCATAGAAATAAATGAAATCGAAAATCTTGGATTCTTTCTAGAAGTGGAAAAAATCATTAAAGACAAAAGCGAATTAGCACTGGCCAAAACAGAAATCTATGAAATAATGGAAGATTTGCAGTTAAAAACCAATATTGAAAAAAAATCATATTTTGAACTACTAAGTAATTAATTTGAAATGTAAGGTCTTAGAATCGGAACTCAAATACGACATTATAAATCCTTCTCTCCCGTACTGTTTGATTTGAGGTTTAAGAGCAGCTTTCTGAAAAACCTCAGATTCATTCACAAAATACCAATCATTATTGTCAAGATAAATAAGTCTAACATCATTACCTTCTTCATAAACTAGGAACAAATTATTTCTATACTCTATAATGTCGCTTCTTATGTCGCCCTCAGCTTCAATATTTGGACTTATATTATGCCACTTATCCCATTCCAAGGCAGATATACTAATAATAGGCCTGCCCTTTGTTACATAACTTAAAACAACCTGGTCAGACTGAGAATTGGAAAGAATCTTTACAGAATTTGCCATAATAGCAGACTGAGCATTTGTATTAGTCCAAGTCTTTCCCTTATTAATAACAAACTCAGACTTCATATAACCATCTATTTGATAATTATAAAAAATCCCCAAGAAAGGCTCAGAAATGATGCCAATGTTTGAAACGTCAACATTAGCACTTCCTTTAAAAACATAAGAACCTCCAACACCGCTCCAAATGCGCCCGTATCCTTTATTTGCAACACAATTTATTTTATATTCTTCCCCAATTTCCTTCAAATAAACCAAATACAAATTGTCTCTTCTGTCAATACTAATATTTACCAAAGACCCGATACTCTCTCTAAATTTAGGACTAATATCAATCCACTTTCTGCTATTAAATTTTTTAACTATAAGTTCCCTAGAAAAATTATCTGTTTCCCTAGTAGTAAAGGCAACATACAACTCACCTCTGGAATTGATTGCAAAATCAAAACATGAAACACCAGTAATATTCTCATTAACGGCAGATGTTATATCAAACCAACCAATATTTTCAATAAATGCAGACACTTTAATGTTGTCATCGCCTGTTTTAATCTGATAAGCAATGTAAATATTGTTTTTATATATTCTTAAAATATATTTTTTAATCTCCAAGTCCAGCCCAAAGACTGGCAATTCCCTTAATAGAAAAGTCTTATCTTGTGTTTTTATATGGGAAAGCTTAGCTCTTAAAGAATTATCGCTTATTATCGACAGATCTAGGTCCGTAAGCGCAAAATTAATGTTTGCATTCTCAGATGCAATATAAATTACAGCATAAAGAACATCCTTATCTAATTTAATTCTAACATCTCTCTTTTTTATCTTATCTGTTATATATTTCTTCTTTACAACGTCATAAACCATATAAACAAAATCTAACTTTAAGGAACTATCAAAAGTCAAGATGTAATTAGAAGACTTACTAACTCTTAGATAAACGCTTCCCTTCCCGCTCTTACTTGAAATACTTAAAGGAGTTATCTCCGTTAATATCTGCTTCTCTTGAGCGTGAGAATAAGTAACAATTAATAACAAAACCAATAATACTTTAAGTTTCATACTTTTTAAGTTCCAAAAACACCAATAAATAATCGATAAAAGATACAATAACTAAAAAGGTAGATATAGCATATATTATTCCGATGATAAAAGAAAAATTAAAATTTACGTTTAAAACAGACCCTACATATTTCTCAAACAGCATAGTAATTTTCAATTTATCCAAACTATAAAGAAAAAGACTGGCAAATGTTGCAACAGCATAAAATAATGATTTTAACTTACCCGAAATTTTAGCCTGTTGAACTATGTTAAATTGAATAATTAAATTTCGAATAAAACCGACGGAAATCTCACGGTACACAAATACCACAAAAAAATAATACGGAGTAATACCCTTATAGAAGAAAAAAACGAAATATGTCAGGTGTTGCAGAACATCTGCATAAGGATCTAAAACTTTTCCTATATTGCTAACCAAACCATATTTTCTAGCAACATACCCATCGACAACATCTGTTAATTCATTTAAAATAATTAAAAACCAAATCGAGATTAAAAACAGATAAGGATTCCAAAAATTTTCAAGGAAGAATATAAGCAATATACCGAAAGACAATATAATCCTAAAAAAAGTCACTTTGTTTGGACTAATTATTCCCGCATACCTCAATTTATAAAATCTCCTTATGCTTTATTTTTAATTTCACAAATTCAAAAGCTTCTTCAAGTCCGAGCCCATCAATCTGCTCATTAGTTCTAGTTCTAATAGAAACCCTATCTGTCTCTAACTCTCTCTCTCCTATTATAAACATATAAGGAACTTTTTTAGCCTGATATCCTCTAATCTTCGCATTCATTCTTGTATTACAATTATTATCAAGCTTTATCCTAATACCTCCCTCTTTAAATAAGGATAAAATTTTTAGTGCATATTGCTCTACAATATTATTCACAGGAATAATGACAACTTGAAGAGGCGCAAGCCATACAGGGAACGCTCCTCCGTAATGTTCAACCAAAATTCCAAAAAATCTTTCAATAGAACCAAGAAGAGCACGATGAATCATAAAAGGTCTCTTATCCTTACCTTCTTCCGTAGTATAAGTCATTTTAAATCTTTCAGGTAAATTAAAATCAAATTGAATTGTACTCATCTGCCATTCTCTTTCAAGAGAATCTATTATTTTAAGATCAATCTTAGGGCCATAAAAGGCTCCACCGCCATCATCAACATCGTAAGAAATATTAAAATCAATTAAAGCTTCCTCTAATACTCTTACAGCCATATCCCAGTCTTCACCACTTCCTACAGATTTATCCGGCCTTGTAGAAAGATACGCTTTTAAGTTTGTAAACCCAAATTTATCCCACATATAAAGTGCAAATCTTAAAACTTCCTTAACCTCTGACTTAACTTGCTCATAGGTACATATGATGTGCGCATCATCTTGCGTAAATCCTCTAACACGCATAGAACCATGAAGCGCACCTATTTTCTCATAGCGATACACTGTGCCAAGCTCAGCCCATCTGAAAGGTAAATCCTTATAAGAATGCTTCCCCTCATTATAAATCGCAATATGAAACGGACAATTCATAGGCTTAACATAATAACTACTCTTATCCATCTCAATTTTCTCAAACATGCTCTCCTTATAAAAATCTAGGTGTCCAGATGTTTCCCAAAGCCAAGATTTACCCACATGAGGTGTAAAAAGAATATCATACCCATTTTTAAAATGTTCTTCTCTCCAAAAATCTTCTACCAAAGCCCTTATTCTAGCACCATTAGGGTGAAAAAATATAAGTCCTGGCCCTATCTCTTCATGAATGGAAAATAAATTAAGCTCTCGCCCAAGTTTCCTGTGATCCCTTCTTTTTATCTCTTCTCTTAAGTTAAGATATGCCTTAAGCTCTCTCTCATTATTCCACAAAGTTCCGTAGATGCGAGTAAGCATTTTATTTTTTTCATTACCACGCCAATAAGCACCGGCAATACTGGTCAACTTAAAAGCTTTTGGGTCAATTTTACGCATATCATCAACATGAGGTCCCTTGCAAAGATCAATGAAATTATGACTCCTATATATCGAGATCTCCTCTTCAAGGCCAAAGTTATTGATTAAATCTATTTTGTAGGGCTGCTCTTTAAACAAGTCCAAAGCATGCTCTTTAGTAATTACCTCCTTTACAAAAGGACTACCCGTCTTTAAAATATCTCGCATCTTGTTCTCTATTAACAAAAGAACATTTTCTGTAATATGAGTTTCAAACTCAAAATCATAATAAAATCCATCTTTAATTGGGGGACCTATTGCAATCTTAGTACTTGGAAATAGATCAAGCACTGCTTCTGCCATAACATGAGCAACTGAATGCCTTTTTTTATACAAAATACCATCTCTGTCTAACTCTTTACCCATAAAAACACCTTTTAAAGCCTACCCTTCCAATATCAAAAAAAGCACAAAAACCCCAAATAAAATATACAAAAAAACTTACTAAAAAAACAGACACCAATAAAGCATTTAATCTACGGTCACTATAGACTCAATATTAAAATAAAAAGCCATAGCCAAAAAGAAGGTAATACTAGAGGAACCCCCGTAAGATAGGAAAGGCAAAGGTATTCCTGTAATTGGCAATAGACCCAAACACATCCCAACATTAAAAGACGTATGGAAAAATAAAAGACCCAACACACCTGATAAAACCAAAGACATATACCTATCCCTGCTCTTATTCATTATTATTAAAATCTTGAAAAAAATAAAGAAAAACAATATTAAAACTGCACCAACTCCCAAAAATCCAAACTCCTCAGCAAGAATTGAAAAAATAAAATCTGTGCTTTGAGATGGTACATAATTCGCGTGCGTATAGGGCCCCTTTAAAAATCCCTTACCAAAAACACCACCAGAACCAATGGCAATCTTTACCTGATTTAAATTCCAGCCGGCTCCCTTAAGATCAATATTTGGATCCAAGAAGACTAAAAATCTCTTAATTTGGTAGGGTTTCATCATTTTAGAGAGAAACCTAGACGCAAAAGCAGAAATTAGTAAAATTGAACTTACAAACATAATATAAAGATAAGCAAGCCTAATGTTTAGATTGTACTTTGAAATAAAAAACCCTATAACAGAAGACAAAAGTACCAGCATTAAAACCAAAGAAGCTATGTGAAAATAAAAATTATTTGAAAAAATTAAATATACTATGTTTCCCATATCTGCCTTGTATTCATACCAAACAGGCATCACTACGAAGAGAAATGAAAGAAAGCCTACTAAAGTGAAATACAAAATGTAGTGCACATCCACACCAGCAAAAAAGGAAATAAACACAAATATGCTCAAATAAACAACAGCCGTCCCAAAATCAGGCTGTAAAAATACAAGCACAATAACAGGCAAAACCAAAA
The DNA here is from genome assembly GCF_021165755.1 of Borrelia sp. RT5S. NCBI lineage: Bacteria > Pseudomonadati > Spirochaetota > Spirochaetia > Spirochaetales > Borreliaceae > Borrelia > Borrelia salvatorii. Next base: position 771,294 of record NZ_CP088936.1, on the reverse strand, counting down.
TAAAAGCGAAAATAAAAACAAAAATGCTACTATCATCTCTCCTACCACTGTAAAATTTAGCAAGAGCCAAAATACTAGCAATTTTACCAAACTCTGAAGGCTGCCCCCCCAACTTCCAAATCCCAATCCAAGATCTTGCCCCGTTAACAGTAACACCAAAAAGAGCAGTAAAAATTAAAGAAACTACCAATAAAAAATATAAAGGATAAACCATCCTCTGTATAATCTTAAGATCATACCTTCCCATTATAAAAATTAAAAAAAAGCCAATAAGAACCCACATGGCTTGCTTAAAATACTCAATTTTAACCAAAGAACCATTAGAAGCATAATCACTAGAATATATAAGCAAAATCCCAACAAAAGATATAATAGCCAAACTAATTAATACCCAAAAATCATACCCTTTCCTAAAAACCGCCACTTCAATCTACCTAATGTACCATGGTCTGTATCCTTTAAGGATATCATCATAACTTTGCTTAGCAAAAATACCCTGCATGATTAAATCCACAGCTTTAGCAGGCCACATATCAGCATTGCTCCTTCCCTCAACCAAACTAAAAACAATAACTTGCTCTCCCGAATTACCATTATAAGGAGCAAGTCCTACAAAAGAACTATTATCAAAACCAACAACACCAGTCTGCCCCGTCCCCGTCTTCCCTCCAACTTCCACTACCTTAGTAAGAACTGAATTTCTTGCAGTTCCATAAGTTATAACACTTCTCATATATTTTTTTAAAAGCTTAAAAGTGCTCTTACTAATAAGATTAGTCTTTCTGAGAATCTCTGGAGAATTCTCAAGAATAATCTCATTAGTATTTCCATCCAAAATTTTGTTAACAACTCTTGGTTTGTACACAACACCTTCATTTGAAATCATAGCTATCATATTAGCAACCTGAATAGGAGTGGCATTTAAAAATCCTTGTCCTATTGAAAAATTTACAGTATCCCCACCCACCCAAGGCTGTTTAAAAATTTTTTCCTTCCACTTTGGGCTTGGCAAGAGCCCCGATACCTCATTTGGCAAATCAATACCTGTTTTCTCTCCAAATCCATATTCTCTTGCATACTTAAAAATCTTTTCGGCTCCAAGATATTTAAGCCCCAATGTATAAAAATAAACATTACATGAATGCGCTATAGCCTCTTCTAAGTTGACATAACCATGCCCACCACGCTGCCAGCAATGAAAAATCCTATTACCCACCTTAAAATATCCCGGACAATGTATCCTTCTGTCTTTATCTAAAACTTTTTCTTCCAATAAAGCAGTAGCCATGACCAATTTGAAAATAGAGGCCGGAGGGTAGACTGATTGAACTGCCCTATTTAGAAAAGAATAATCTTCCCTAGAATGTTTATTATAAACATCTTTCATTGAATAATAAGGATAATTGTGAAGAGCCAATACACCTCCTGTTGAAGGCTTTATTACCACCACAGTCCCATACCTCTCTCCTAAAGTATTTTTGGCAAGCATTTGGATATCCTGAATAATATTTAAAACGATATTACTCCCAGGAGTCATATTCTCTATAGTGGAACCATTATCTATCTTCCTCTCCTTGGAATCTACCCTGTATTTAATTAAACCTTCCTTCCCTCTAATATAGCTATCGTAAATTTGCTCAATACCCGATTTTCCTATTGTAGAATTATTATCATATCCTTTAACATTATAAAATGAACGAAGCTCCCTTTGGTTAATCCTACCAACATACCCAATAGGATGAGAATAGGAATCATCCACTAAATAATTCCTTTTAAAAGAGTATGACCATAAAAGAGCAGGATAATAATTCCTTTTCTCAGATATCCTAAACAATATTTCTGGACTAAGTTCAACTATCTCCACATCTTTAAGATACCCCCTAGGAGCTTCAATCTTAGCAAGAATAAATTTCCGATCTACCTTTAAAGTCCTTGCTAAAAAATTTAACATCTCCTCTCTATCTTCCAGAGGCATTTCATAATATTGCTCCAAGCTAATTTTTAAAACAAATGCCGTAAGGTTATTTGCAATAACATTTAAATTTGAATCCAAAATCTCACCTCTTGAAGCGTTGATTTTTTCAACTCTAGATAAAAGTACTATTGCTTCTCTATCGTAAAATAAGTGCTTCCCAATTTGCATCTTAAATAAAGTAAAAAGATACATAAAAAGCACTAAAGATACAAACAATAGTCCAAACCTATATCTTTCTTTCAAGATAACCCTCACTTAATATTCCTCCCTGAAAGCATAAAGATTTCGAGTAAAATAACTTAAAATCGGGTACAGAAAATTTATAAATACTATATTTACAACAAGATTAAGATTAAATATCTCATAATTAAATCCCTTAAGATCCACAAAATCTGACAAAGCCATTGCAACAAACCAAATCATGAATTTCGCAAAAACAAAAAACAGTGTCATGCTAAGCATGCTTTTAGGAACTAAAAGCTTCATCTTTCCAAGGACATAAAATACTAAAACATAACTAAAGACAAAAAACCCAAGCGGTAATCCAGTAAAATAATCCATAATAAATCCATGCAATACACCCGAGATTAGACCAACGTTAAAAATAAAATTCAGAGAATTAAAAATTAAAATTATTAAAAATATATCTATAGAAAAAGAAAAATTAATCGCAAAATAATACTGAAAAACTTGACCCAAAAATACGCTAATGGTGTAGTACAAAATAAAAGATATCAATCTTGTACCCTCCCCCCTCCTCCTTTAACCAAGAAAACGTACTCCAATTTGTCCAGGACTACCACAGGTTCTATTTTAATACTTAAAAGCGAATTGTATTCAAGAATATTGAAATTGACAATCCTGCCTATATAAATCCCCCCAGGATCATCACTAAACCCCGCAGTAACTACAGCATCCCCTACCTTTAAATCATTCTCAGCCAATCTACTAACATAATTCATCTCAAGAGACTCTCCATGCCCCTTGCCTTCTACAAGACCAATAAACTTGCTATTCTGAATTCTTGCAGAAACAAAATTTTCATAACTAGTCAAGGGCAAAACCCTAGCAGTATGTGCATACACCTTAACAACCTTCCCAACCAAACCACTAAATCCATCTTGATAAGCAACAGCCACCATATCTTTTTGGACACCGTCATTATAGCCCTTGTTAATCGCCATTAAAGAGGAAATATTTGAATAATTTAAATAAATTATTTCAGCTGAAATAAATTCACTAGAATTCGATGAATAAAACCCAAGCTGTTCCTTAAGCCTAGAATTTTCCTGTCTTAACATCTGTACGTTTTGAGTAACTATCTCAAGCTGCTGTATTCTCTTCCTATATTCATCTATTTTCTCACCGTAATCCTTATACTCATTTATTGCCTTAAAAGCACTAGCAATAAAGCTAAAAAACCCGTGCATGCTGTCCTGAACATACGAGTTTAGAGTAAAAACAAAAAAATCATCCTCCTTCTTATTCCTATACCCCCCCGAATCATACACCATAAGAAGAACGGCAATTATTAATATGCTCAGTATCTTAATAAAATTCTTGAACCTAACAAGAAACTTCATAATTTATTCATTAATAAAACTATATATATTCTTACTAATATCTATCCTATTAGCATAATCATAAAATAAGCCAGCCCCAACAGCTACAGAAAGAAGAGGGTTATCTGCAACATAAACCGGAACCCCTGTTTCTTTCGATAAAAGTCTATTAAGTCCCTTAAGAAGGGCCCCACCTCCTGTTAATATAATCCCACGTTCAACAATGTCTGTAGCAAGCTCTGGAGGAGTAGCTCCAAGCGTCCTCTTAACCTCGTCAACAACAGTACTAATAGGCTCCCTTAAAGATTCCCTTACTTCCATGGAATCAACAATTTGCTTCCTGGGAAGTCCCGTAACAGCATCTGTTCCCTTAATGTCTATTGTCTCAACCTTCAAATTGTGCGTATCTGGATAAACATTGCCTATCTTAATCTTTAACCTTTCTGCCGTCTGCTGCCCAATAATGATGTTATGAGCATTTCTCATATACTTTATTATACTCTCGTCAAACTCATCCCCACCAGTTCTAATAGCCCTACTTACAACCATACCACCAAGGGAAATAACAGATATCTCAGTGGTTCCCCCCCCAATATCACATACCATATGACCTGTTGGTTCAAAAATAGGAATATCAGACCCAATTGCAGCAGCCAAAGATTCCTCAATAACCTTAACCTCACGAGCACCAGCATTCATCGCACTTTCCTTAACAGCTCTCCTTTCAACCTCAGTAATGCAAGTAGGAACGCCTATCACCATTCTAGGCTTGAAAAACAATTTTTTCCGAGAGAAAATATAATTTATGAAATACTTGATCATTTTTTCTGTATTTTCAATGTCGGCAATAACACCATCTCGAAGAGGCCTCACCGCTTTAATATTCTCTGGAGTTTTCCAAAGCATCTTCTTCGCATTTCGCCCAACAGCAACGACCCTATTTCCCTTAGTAACATCAATAGCTACAACTGAAGGCTCACTCATAACCACACCATAATCCTTGATGTAGACCAAAGTGTTACACGTACCAAGATCAATGCCAATGTCTATCAAAAAAGACTTAAATAAATTCAAATCAAGCCCCCTAAAAATCTTCTAAGCTAATCCCAAGCCTTTCCCTTGCTTCCTCTAAATAAGGATTAATGCTTAACGCCTCTCTCCAGTATTTTCGGGCCTTAGGGTAATCTTTATCTCTCTTTCTATATATGTCTCCTATTCTAACATAAACATTAGGATTTAAACTATTAATTTTCAAGACTTTATCATAACAACTAAAGGCATACCCATAATCACCCTGATCTAGATATATATCTCCATATAGTAAATACACCTTCTGCATTAAATTATCATCGCTCTTTGAACTACTAAATGATTCATTTTCTTCTTCTATAAACTTATTTATATATTCAATACTCCTATCAATATCCCCTACCTTATAATTAATATACGCTAAACTCCAAAGAACAAGATCTGACTTATTTTCCCTATAAGCTTTCATGAAAAAAGTTAAACTGGATTTATAGTCCCTTAATAGTTGATAGGAATATCCCAAATATTCAAAAATATCTTCCTTTATACTCATAAAATCAAAATTATTCGAATGTAGGGCTTTATTTAAATACTTAACAGAGAGGTCACTGTAGTACTCCCCCTTATGAGAATAAGCTTTACCTAAAATATAATAAAGCGAACTCATAGGGATATCATCGTTGATTGCCATTAAAAACCTTAGTCGTTCTATTGAATTATCCAAAAAATGGGTTTTCAAAGAACTGTCGTTCAGCATTAAGGAGTAATAAAAATAAGAGAATCCAAGGAGTAAATTTAAATTAAAATCAAATTTGTTTGTCTTAAGGCCACTCTCAGCGTAATCTATTATTTCCTTATATTCTTTATTCTCCCAAAGAACAAGCAAATTTACTTCAGTAGGCCCGGCTTTTAAATAAGAATTGGAAAACGCCTTAAAATAAGACAGAACATGAAAAATAAAGAAAAAAAGCAACAGAACAACAAACAAGTAAAAAGCATGCCTTATGTACCTTATACCCATAAAACCCTCTATAAAAATTAAGTTAATACCCATAAGCCGAGTTCTGTATTACGTCATCATCTATCTTGTCTTTCCATCACTGGAAAAATCATGCAATCCACCCGCAAGTTCCCAAGAGCAAGAAAAACTTGCATACTTGATTTTGCTCCTAATGAGGTTTGTCTTGACCTTATTTATCACTAAATAAGCGGTGAGCTCTTACCTCACCTTTTCACCCTTACCCTAAGGCGGTAATTTTCTGTGACACTTTCTTAAGTCTAGGACCCCTAGGCATTACCTAGCATTACGCTCTTATCGGAGCTCGGACTTTCCTCCTAAAATACTTCAAAGTAAATTAAGCGATGACTGGATATTAACTTAATGCTAAATTCTTATTCAACAAGATCCGCCAAACTCCCAGGAATCATTCCTAAACCAACTTCAAATCCTTCCTGATAATAAAGTATTCTACTACAATAAGGGCAAAACTTAACCTCATCAGGCTCACGTCTTACCTTATTTGCGAACTCAACAGGAAGTATCATATTACACCCCTTACAAACATTTTCAACCAAAGGCACAACTCCATTGGATTTATTTCTAATAATCCTCTGAAATTTAAACAAAAAATCCTCATCCATACGAAAAGCATATTTCCCCTCCTCATTTGTAATATCAAGAAGCTTTTGTTTAATACCTAAAAGCTCATCCTCAAGCTCAGCACTCTCAGCAGCATAAATACTCTGCTCCCCCTCAAGCTTACCCTTTAATTCTGTTATTTCTCTATCCACCCTTGTCTTAAGGCCAGTAATATGTGTCATTTTCTTCCTAATAGCAACTTCATCATCAATAATAGTCTGCAACTCTTTCTCAAGAGCCTCGTATTCTCTTTGCGTTTTAATACTATCTATTTTTTCTTCTGCTTTAGTTTTTCTCACATTAATGTCTTGAATACCCAATTTCAAAGAAGAATCTTCTTTTTGACACTCTTTAAACTTAACCTGTAACCCATCAAGCACCTCAATAAGCTCATCAATTTGAGATTTCTTAACTTGCAAATATTTAGGAATACTTTTTTGTCTCTCCTCAAGTTCAAACCTAGTCTTATAGATGCCTTCAAGGTTTTTCAATATATCAATGTTACTTTCCACAAACCCCCCATTAATTTAAATCTTCTAAATAATCTTTAAGCTTCTGAGTCTTCTTAGGATTCTTAAGTCTCCTTAAAGCCTTAGATTCAATCTGCCTAATCCTTTCCCTTGTAACATTAAAATGAAGCCCAACTTCTTCAAGGGTTAAAGAATAACCATCTTCAAGACCAAACCTCATCTTAACGACCTCCTGTTCTCGCTCTGGAAGTGTGCCAAGAATTGATCTTATTTGATCTTGCAAAACTACAAAAGAGGTATGCTTTGCTGGGTTTTTTATTGCCTTGTCCTCAATAAAATCACTAAGAACAGAGTCTTCCTCTTCCCCAATTGGAGTTTCAAGTGATACAGGCTCCCTTGAAACATTCTTAACAGTCTTAACCTTCTTCAGTTCCCAACCAAGTCTACCTGCAAGCTCTTCATCGGTTGGATCCTTGCCCAAAACCTGCACCAAATATCTTGTCTCTCTATTTAATCTATTTATTTGCTCAATCATATGCACAGGAACACGTATAGTGCGAGCCTGATCCGAGATCGACCTTGTTATCGCTTGCCTAATCCACCATGTAGCATAAGTAGAAAATTTAAATCCTCTCTTATATTCAAATTTTTCAACAGCTTTAATTAAACCAATATTACCCTCCTGAACAAGATCAAAAAAATGAAGTCCCCTATTAGCATACTTCTTAGCAATACTCACAACCAGTCTCAAATTAGCCTTAATTAATTGATCTTTAGCATGTTGCATCATCTGTTTACCCTTAATAATCTCTTCCGACATCCTTATTATTCTGTCTATTGGGTACTCATAGTACATCTCAATTCTTTCAAGCTCCTTTTGTGTAAGTTGAGCTTCTGTAATTTGTTCCTTAATAAGATCTTCTCGCATATTTAAAAATTTTTCTATCCTCTCTCGCTTTTCAGGTATCGCTAAATCCCTACCAAGATCCCTAAGATTCCTAATCTTGTACACCTTTAATCGATCCAATATGGACTTCTGCTGTCTCTTTAAATCCCTTATCTTACTAGCAGAGTCAATATAATCATCTGAAAAAATTCTTAATTCATCCTGACATAAAGGAACAGATTTAAGCATTTCTTTTACATCAAGCCTTTCCTTATTAATACTTTCTTCAAAAATATCCTCCCCAAGCTCATATAATTTATGCTTATTTTCAATATAACTTACTAATCGCTCCTGAAACGGTTTTAATGCGGCCTTATAGAAAGATGTAATTCTTTTTTTTTTGTTATAGTAGTCCGCATTGTTATCCTTTTCTCTTTCCTTCTCCCTTTTAAAAAATTCTTCCCTATCTCCTCTTGAATAAATAGCGTTAACCAAATTATAATAATTCTCTATAACAAGCCCTTCACTCTTAAGAATGTTTTCAATGATAGACTCTCCAGAGTCCATTTGCTTTGCAAGTTCAACTTCCTGATTTCCGGTTAATAAAAATTCCTTTCCTATTTCTTTCAAATAAAGTCTTATTGGATCTTCAGTATTGCTATCTTTTAATAATCCGCTCTTAATACACGCTGAAAAATCTTCCTTTTCCAAGATATCATCGTCAAACTCTTCTAACTTATCATCAACCTCATCGTCACCATCACTTAAGCCCATAAACTGACTGTCAATCTTACTTACTTCTTCTAATTCAGAACCATCCATACCAGCATTTACAGACTCTACTCCTTTACCAATCAAGTTTATTCCCTCATCTTCAAGTATTCCACAAATAAAATCAATGTTCTCAGGCTCCAACATATCCCCTGAGAGCAAAGTAGATAAATCCGAAAACGCAACCTCTTTCCTGTCCCTTAAATATTCCAATATCGACTTTATTACTTTTGAATTCTTTTTCCTAAAACACTGCAATTCTTTACTTTCCATACTATCCATTTAAATATACCCTCAAACTCTCTCTTTGCATATTTAAAAACATTAATTCCCTTATTTGAGTCCTAGCATCCACTAAAGAATTATTCTCGGTTATCTCCTTAAAAGCCAAAACACGATCTTCCAATTTCCTTTTCTTAATTGCAAATAAAATTTGCATAACCATCTCATCATCTACCTCAAATTCTACCCTCAACATGTCTTCAAAAAAAACTTCACTAACACCATACCTATCTCTTAAAAACTCTTTCAAATTAAGCAATGAAAAAATCTCACTATTGTCAAATAAGTCTTCAAAGCACAAAAAAACCCTCCTTACATCAACGTCATGTAAGTCACCATCATTAATATTACGCCTTATTATATTAAAATAACTAAAGTCTTTCAACAAGGCGACCACTAAATATCTCTCATATGTATTTGGTTGATAAGAAGATGAGTTTCTCCTAGAATTTTCAATTGCATTTCTTTCTCTAACATTATAGTAATCTTGCCTTAAGGTTTCCAATCTAATACCAACCCTACCTTCTAGTTTTTCTAAAAGAATATCTCTTTGTGCATTAGTACCCGATAAGCTTATTAACTTAACAAAAATACCAATCATAGTATTCAAACTCGAAGTTTTACTTAAGTCATATTTAGCAGAATATCTTTCCAAAAGATATTCAAACGCATCACACTCACTACCAACCAAATCCCCAAGACAGGATACCCCTCTACTCTTTAAAACATCTGCAGGGTCAAATCCACACTCCATCTTAATCACATTTACATCAATATCAAAAGGCAAACAAATTTGATATGCCTTAAAAGTAGCTAGAAGCCCAGCATCATCGCCATCAAAACATATTGTTATTTTATCCGCATGTCTTCTAATCAAAGCAAGATGCTCCCTTGAAAAGGATGTGCCAAGTGTAGACACCGCAATCCTTACGCCAGCTGTAAAAAAAGAAAGAACATCCATATATCCTTCAGTCAATATTACTGACTTATTTTCCTTAATGACAGAAAACCCTTCATAAAACCCATAAAGCAACTCCCTCTTCTTAAAAAGATCTGTCTCGCTCAAATTAATATATTTGGGGCCACTTCCCACACCCAAACTTCGACCCCCAAATCCCACTACATTTCCCTTAAAATCCTTTATTGGGAAAATCAACCTACCAGATAAAATTGAAAAATTTTGTCTCTTTCTTGAAAATAAGCCACTCTTACTTAATGCTTCAGCAGAATATCCTTTTGAAATTAAAAAATTATAAAAACTAAAGCCCCCCGCCACATCACATCGCAAATACCCAATACTGAACTCATTAACAACTTCATCTGATATATTTCTCTCTTTAAGAATGTAATCCAAAGCTTCCTTATTATTACAAAAAGAAGACAAAAAAAATCTAACCAATTTAGCATTCAAGCTGTATATTCGCGAAACTATTTCTCTGTTTCCAACTCCACCCTTAAATCCAGTAGGTCTCTTAACGTCTTCATACAGGACCCCCATTCTACTACATAAAAACTTGACAGCGCTATCATAACTGAATTTTTCAATATCCATCAAAAATTTTATGACATCCCCGCCTTTTTTACATCCGAAACAATAAAAAAACCCTTGAGAAGGATTCACAAAAAAAGAAGCTGTCTTCTCAGCATGAAAGGGACAAAGCCCCTTGTAAGATGAACCTGATTTAACCAACCTAACACGCTCACCTATAAAATCAACAATATCTACTCTGCTCCTAATTAAATCTATAACTTTAGCATGTTCCATATTCTTCAACCCTTAGTAATAAAATTGTAAATATAACTATTTGCAGATAAAAGATGATCACTATAATCTGAGGAAAATTTATGGGCCCCTGTCTTGGGATTTTTTAAAACAAAAAATAAATAATTTGTACTATCCGGCAAAAAGGCTGCCCGCAAAGCAACAGAACCAGCATTAGAAATCGGAGTTGGAGGATAACCCTTATTGATATAAGTATTATAAGGGGACTTAATCTCTAAGTCTGAGAAATAGATCCTCCTAGGATGAGGTTTCTTCAATTCTTCAGTAACAATATACTCTATCGTAGCACAAGACTGCAACGCCATATTAGATTTTATCCTGTTATAGAAAACAGATGCCATTGCTGCCGCTTCGCTCTTAATCCTATACTCTCTCTCCACAATAGAAGCAACGGTTACTTTGTTATAAAGATCTTCACTAGAATAAGATTTATAATCTATCCCCATAGAAATAAGCCTGCTAAAAAAATTACCAACAAATATCCGAATTATTTCTTTCATATCCATATCTGCATAGAAGTTGTAAGTATCTGGAAATAAAAACCCTTCAAGAGAATGATAATCAAGCCCAAGGCCACTAATAAACTTAGAATTATTTACCAAATCAATAAAACCCTGAACATCATCAATAATACCAAATTTACTAAGTCTTAAAGCTATCCTTCTTGTTGTATAACCTTCCGGTATAGTAACGCTAATGTCAAGAACAGGGCTTCCTCTCAAGAGCTCTTTGTAAACATCAAAAGTTGAAAAACTCCCATCGATTGAATATTTACCTTCTCTAAAATTTTTATCACTACCAAAAATATAGGAAATAGCTATCAAAAGTTCCTCAGATCTAATAAAGCCTTGCTTTTTAAGCTCTCTAGCTATCTTCTTAACCCCCCACCCTTTCTGGACTTCAAACTCACATAACAACCCAGATTCAAAAGGAGAAGAATTTAAAAAATACAAGAAAAACAATAATACGAATAAGAGTACTGCGGCAAAAACAAAAGAGGGAATAAAAATCTTCTTCATAAAAATAGAATCTCTCCAAAAGAGAGTAACACTCTGCAAGCCCCCCCCCGCCTAAAATTCCGAAAACATCCCCGAAACAACACCAACCGGCCCGCTACGTTAAAACGACCACCAAAACCCTAAAGATAACAACACAAGCAAACCCCAAACCAACAAGACCCTCTACTGGGGAGGGTGGGATTCGAACCCACGTAGGCAATGCCAACAGATTTACAGTCTGCCCCGGTTAACCGCTTCGGTACCGCCCCAAAGCCGACTGTCGGATTCGAACCGACGACCTGCGGTTTACAAGACCGCTGCTCTGGCCAGCTGAGCTAAGTCGGCACAGCACTAACCGCTAGTCTATAATAAATGAAGGATATTAGTCAAGCACAAACTTTAAAAATCAACAACCTAAAAGCCAACAGAAAGAAAACCTTTTATAAAAAAAGCGATAAAACAAACCAGAAAACTGGAAACCAAAATTATGTAATACTTAATCTTTCTCTTCATAAGCAAATAAAAAAACATTAACCTAGTGGCCTCTAGCCCAAAAGAAAAAGAGCTTAATACAATCGCAAAATCAAGAGAAAATTGCTGAAAAGAATACATAAAAGTATTATAGGCACCCGCTAAAAACATAAATAAACTGAGCAAGGAGTTGAGAAATAATATTATTACCAACCCCTTAATAAAAACTGACAATAATCTGAATTTATTTACCCTAAAAGACTTCATAATAACCTATAAATTCTTAAGCACAAAAAGAGTCTGATCTATGAGCGATATCACATTACTGATAACACAAGCTAAGCTAATTTTTTCATTATCTCCTGTAGATAACTTATAGGAAACATTTAAAGCACTTTGTATAAAAGCATTATTATTCTCCAAGAGAACAAAATATTTTCTCCTAAGATCAGCAAAACAATCTGCAAAATTGAGCACCAACTTTTCAATAAAACAATTCTCATTCAAACACCATTCCAAAATCTTATCCCTACAAGGATAGTCATTACTCTCTTGAATACATCTTTCGTATTCCTCATTTTTGTCATTAATCTTGAAACAAAAGTCATAAACCTCCTTCCTTAAAGCATTAACACTTTTTTCAAGAGCAACATAAGTATTTCTTATCTCAATATTAGTTACAAGCACCACATTGTTTACAGCTTTTAACACTTCCATCATTCTTACATCATAAACAGTCCTAAAAAACTCGTTAAGAAAGTAAAGCTTCTTAAGATTAGAATACCCAATTTCAAGGCCTGTGAAAATAATACTATTTAGATCCGTAATTACGCTGTAGTTCTTAATTAAATTCTTAATTTCTTTATTAGCAAGCAGTTTTACATCCGTATCATGATTTCTAACAATCTGCCCACTAACATTTAAGAACAAAATATTTTCATAAAAACCTCTCAGATCTAAAGACGTACCACATCGCCTAGGTTGTAAAACTGGATTTTTATAATAAAGTCTAAAAATCTCCAAATAGGGCAATGTCTTTACCAAACTAATAATCTTTAACATAATGTTTAAAACATTTTTATATATTATGTCAAGCTTCGAAAATCCCTCCTCCAAAAACCCTTCCTCATTAAAAATTTCAGCTTCATTGGAGCCTATTACTAGAAAATAACTCCTAACAATAATCTTCAAAATTTCCTCATTTACCTCAATAAATCCTACCGTATGCAAAAGGTCAAAAAAACAATTAAAATACTTATCAACACTCTCAAAACTAGCACTACCTAACCCACTAAATTTGACAATATCTAGAGTTGCATCATCCAAAAATTCTATATTGAAGAAAGAGAAAAAAGATTTGTAAGGGAAAAACGCAACACTATTTAGCACATAAAAAAACTCAAATATATCTTCTACTGTTTTGTACGTTTGCAAGGGTATTGAGTTAAGATAAACACTAATTTTCGTTTTAAGATCCTCCTCTAAATCATTCAGACTATTACCTTTTTTTAGATATCCCTCGTATTCCTCTTCACTTAAAAAGTCTTCAATTTTGTGCTTAAAATCAGGAATTTTACTATTAATAACTTCAAACATCGCCTGCTCAACAACATTTTTATCATCTAAAATCTTAAAAAACTTTTTAAGTTTCACAGAATAGTAATAGAACTCAAAAAACATTTCTACAAACCCTATGTGCAGAACCCCTTTTTTAAAGTCTATTACAGGTTTTTTGTAATTTTTATTAATATTATTTTCTAAGTTTTTCAGAAAATAATTTTTGTAGATATCTCCCCTAGAAATATCCCTTTGGAAAAAAGTTAAAATATATACCCATGCCCTTACTAAAAGAGACTCCTTAACTAAATGATCTGATAGAAAATTTTCAATTTGCGACTCAGATTCTGAATCCAAACGATCAGCTTCATCCACAGACAATCCAGAAGAATTTAAGCTTAGATTTTTCTTAATCTCTTTTATCAACCTCATCTTTGTTTCTTTTGAAAGCTTTTCAATAGAATCATGTATGCTAATCTCAATCTTGCTCATAAAACCTCATGTATAAAAATTAAATCAAAATCTAATAAATACTTCTTGTAAATTTCAGGATAAATTAAAATTATGTCTGGTTTTCTAAAAGCAGTATTTCAGTATGGTACACTTTGGTATGCATTTAGGCCCTAATAGCAGAGACATAATAAGAATTGGTAAAATCTTTCACGACAACAACTATGAATTTTTCCTAGTAGGAGGAGCCTTAAGAGATTTACTTCTTAAAAAGACACCTTGTGATTTTGACTTTACAACTAATGCAACCCCAGAAGAGATAATGAAACTATTTCCAAATAATATACAAACCGGTATCAAGCATGGAACAATAAGCATTATTTTTAATAAAAAAATTTTTGAAGTTACCACCTATAGAATAGACAAAGAATATGAAAATAAAAGATTTCCCAGAGAAATAGAATTCACAAAAAACCTAAAAGAAGACTTAAAAAGAAGAGATTTTACAATAAACTCAATTGCAATGAACATACTAAATCATAGAATAATAGATCATTACAATGGACGAGGGGATCTTAACAAAAAAATAATCAAATGCATAGGCAATGCCAACAAAAGGTTTGAAGAAGATGCTCTTAGGATATTAAGAGCATCAAGATTTGCATCTGTTCTTGATTTTACAATAGATAAACAAACATCAATATCTATGAAATACAAAAAGGAAAATATTTTATCCTTATCAAAGGAAAGAATAAATAACGAATTTATTAAACTTTTAGAAGGAAAAAACCCAATAAAGGGAATTAATTACCTGCAAAAGGTAAATTTTTTTACCTACTTCTTCAATATGGAAATAAATAAAAAGTTAAAAAACAAAATTGCTCTTTTGGATAAAAAAAAATTTTATCTAAAAGCAATTGTTGTACTTACAATCAAAAAAGATATCTTTCCTTTAAAGGAAACTTTAAGATTGCTTAAATTTTCAAACAAGGATATAAAGTTAATCCTATTCTACAAATACAGTTTTAATAAACTTCACGCCCTCCAAATCAAAACACTAGCAGATATTAGAACACTGTTAAGCAAGATCACCAAAGAGAGCTACAAAGAAATATTTGATATATACAAAGCTATTAGAGGGAAAGATCATAAACTTAAACTCATATTAAACAAAATGAAAAGCAAAAAATTAATAAATAACCCGCTATCTTTTAAAGAATTGGCAATAAATGGCTGGGACATTAAAAAACTTAACATAATGGAAGATAAAAAAATCGGAAAAATCCTAGCCAATCTACTAAACAAGGTATTAAAAAATCCTAAATTAAATAAAAAAGAAATTCTAATAGAACACGTAAAAAAAATTAAAGATCAATACTATCAACATTCTTAAGTGCCATCTCCGCGGCTCTCATCTCAGCTTCCTTTTTTGATTTTCCTCTACCATTTGATATAAACTTGTCATCGACATAGAGTTCCACGCAAAAAACCTTATTATGGTCCGGGCCTATCTCCTTGGCTAATTTATAACTTGGTGAAATTTTATATTTCTTTTGAACATATTCCTGAAGAAGACTCTTGTAGTCTTTAAAATCCCCGCGATTAAACATCAGCCTTATATGAACATCAAAAAGCTCTATCACAAAAACCGAAGCTTTTAAAAATCCACCATCAAGATAAAGAGCGCCAACAAAAGCTTCAATAGCATCAGCAAGAATGCCCTTCTTATTGCGCCCATCATTACTCTCCTCTCCCCTACCAAGCAAAAGATAACTTCCAAGATCAAGCTCTCTTGCAATACTGGAAAGAGAATCCTCACTAACAATATAAGACCTAGCCTTACTGAGCTCCCCTTCACTCTTGTCAGGATACAATCTATACAAATAATCTGTAATAATAAGATTGAGAACAGAATCTCCTAAAAACTCCAACCTCTCGTTATTGATGGACTTCTGGTCTAATTCATTAGCATACGACGAATGACTCAGAGCCGTATTCAACAGACCGAAATCACCAAAACCAATATGTAAACTCATCAGAAATTTATCTAACTGCTCCTTCCGCCCCTCCTCAAAATTCATCTTAACAGAACCCCTTTATATCAATCTTTCCTCTTCTCAATAAAGGTAACGACATCGCCTACCGTCTCAAATTCACTAGCTTCATTTTCTGGAATCTTATCATCAAATGCTTCTTCCAATAAATACAAAAGTTCATAAATATCAAGACTATCTGCACCAAGATCTTCAACAAACCTGGACTCCATGGTAACCTCGTCTTCCCTCTTATCAAGCTGTTCAGATATAATAGATCTGATCTTTTTAAAAATTTCACTTTGTTCCATAAATGTATAACCCTCGCCCTGACTACAAGCCCAACTCTAAGTACTGCTTATTTCTGTAATAACCACACTTCGAGCAAAGCCTATGCCTCACCCCAAGGCTACCACAGTTTGAACATTCTTGCAGCTGTGGCACTTTTTTTCTCATATTTATACTACGCCTCGTCCTACTCCTGGACTTCGAAGGCTTAAACTTAGGAACAGCCATTTCCTTGTCTCCTTACAAACAACAAAGTCATCCTAATAATATATATATTATCAAGACAATTTGTCAATAAACTTAGATTTTAACTTATTCTGTACTAATTCGGGAACAAAACCCCTAAGATCAAAATTCTTATTCTTCATTAATTCTTTAACAAAATCCGACCTTACAAATAAATACTTTGCACTACTTGGTAAAAAAACTGTATCCACTGCAGAACTAAGTTCACTATTGACAACATACCTCTCAAATTCACACTCAAAATCATGAAAAGCTCTCATACCTCTCACAATAAAGCCAACGTTATGCCTTAAAGCATAATCAACAACTAATCCATCGTGTCTATCCACAGACACCCTTGCAAGAGATAAAGACCTTATAACCTCACAGGCAATCTCATATCTCTCAACATCGCTCAGAAAATAACTCTTACTACTATTTTTAGCAACAAGAACAATAACCTTATCAAAAATAGAAGATGCCCGCTTGACTAAATCAATATGTCCCCAAGTAATAGGGTCAAATGAACCAGGAAAAACTGCTATCCTCATAATCAATAAAATCTAAATCCCCTATTTATGCCCTCAAGAATTTTCTTTCTCCAAACAGGACGTCCTTCCGAGTTCTCAAAATCAATTTCTCTAATTATTTTAAAAGATAAATTATTACCCCTAGTAAGCCTGTTTACAACAAAAAATTTACCAATTCCCCTGTACACCAAATCTTCATCCTTTAAAAGATTATTATCCAGCCTTGCCTTATTAACAGCACAATCAAAATGTATAGGCTTATCTTCATTATCAAGCTTCAAAGACATGCAAGAAGCAATGTCTTTAATTTGCTTTCCACACACAGGACAAATCCTTCTATCAACTATCCTTGGACCCAACTCTTTCCCGCATTCCTTTGGTTTACTAACCTTATGTCCTCCCACCCTGTTAAGACGATGAGGACTGGCAGACTTACAACCGGAAGCAAAAGAACCATCTCTTTGTTTCTTAAAATCAGACCCCGCCTTCCTCCTCTTCCAGTAAGGAACTCCACTAGTCTTCTGAGCATCAACTCCATTTCCCTTGCCTTGTTCAGATCTCAATCATTATCTCCTAAACCATAACAGTAAAATAAACACCCATCTTCATTACTTAAACGCCCCAATCCTCTAAAGCCTTCAACATACCCCATCCTCAAAACTAACCGTATCTAATTTACTAATTTTGAAAGGTGCTCGTATTATTCGTACTCTTAACACGAATACGTTCCTTAACCTTCATAGCAGCCTTACCAATTCTACCCCTCATATAATAAAGCTTAGCTCTCCTTACCTCTCCCCGCTTTAAAACTTGAACCTTATCCAAAACAGGAGAATGCATTGGAAACACCTTCTCAACCCCAATTCCCGCAGAAATCTTTCTAACTAAAAAAGTTTGCCCAATGCCTTTATTTTGAATAGAAATTACAAGCCCCTCAAAATTTTGTGCTCTCTCACTGCTTCCTTCAATAACCCTATAACTAACACGCACAGTATCCCCTACCCTAAAGTCAAAAACTTCTGTTCTCTTTCCCCTAGCTTCAATCTGCTCTATTAAGCCCATCATCTTCTCCCTTAATTTCTAAATACTTAAGGTACAAATCATACCGATTCTTCCTCGTTCTCTCAACAGCTTTTTCAAACCTCCACTTCCTCACTTCCCCATGATGTCCCGAAAGGAGCACATCAGGCACCCTAAGCCCCCTAAATTCACAAGGCCTAGTGTAATGAGGATACTCAAGCAAACCACACCTACCGCTAAAAGATTCCTCAAGTAAGGACTCTGGTTTTATCACGCCATCCAATAATCTATATATACTATCTATTAAAACAAGAGCAGCGACTTCGCCTGAAGAAAGCACATAATCTCCAACTGAAATCTCAAGATCAACATACAAATCAACCACACGCTGATCAAGACCCTCGTACCTTCCACAGATTATAACAAGTTCCCTTTCTCTTGACAAGTCATAAGCTAATTTCTGGTCATACCTTACTCCAGAAGGAGTCAAGAATATTGTAGTTTTTTCTTTTGAATTCACATAATCAAGCGCATCTGATACAGGCTGAGCCTTTAAAATCATCCCCGCCCCACCGCCATAAGAGACATCATCACATCTTCTATGTTTATCGTTAGAAAAATCACGAATAGAAACAAGCTCGTAGCTTACAATACCCCTATCCACAACCTTTTTCATTATTGAATTCTCAAAAAATGGAGCAATTATAGATGGAAACAAAGAAAGGATAGTAATCCTCATCTTAAAAGCTCTAACATTTTAAGCTCAATAGTCCGCAACTCCGTATCAATTTCACCAAGATAAACCTCTAAAAAGGGGATAAAAAATAATCTATCCCCAACTTTAACTTCAAGAAGAACACAATTCCCGCACTCTAAAAAAGAAACAACAACTCCCAACCTCTCCCCATTGTCAACAATGGAATAACCAATCAAATCTCTAAAATAATACTCACCCTCTTCCAACTGAGTCGCAAGCTCACCACTTACCCACAATTCAAAACCAACCAAATCCCTAATACTCTCAGGAGAATTAAATTCCTCAAACTTTAATAACAACACACCATTAACCAAGGATACGTCTTCAACCTTAACCTCTACTGAAGAACAAAATTCCTTCCTCAAAACCAGCTTATTTCCCTTTAATCCTAAAAATCCCTCAAAATTATTGGACACGCTCCTAACCTTAGCATACCCATTAACCCCATAAGACGACATCACTACGCCTTTTACAAACATAAATTAGTCCAAAATTTCTAACTGAACTCTCCTATTCGTCTTTGCAGCGCAAGCACTAAGCAATGTCCTAATAGCTCTTGCAATGCGGCCCCTCCTTCCTATTATTTTTCCAACATCACTTGTAGAAACTCTCAACTCCAAAATAGTTGACTTCTCCCCCTCAACCACATTCAACTTAACCTCATCCCGTTTATCCACAAGAGATTTCACCACAAATTCGATAAGTTCTATTTCATTACCGTACTCTTTCATTAAGCCCTCCTAACTCTCCGCCTTAAATCTATTTTTATTCAAAAGCCTCTTCACTGTATCACTTGGAATAGCCCCCTTACTTACCCAATCTTCAAATCTATCCTCGTTTATTTTAACCTGGTCTTGCTTCTCAACAGGATGATAGTACCCAAGCTCTTCAATAGATCGTCCATCCCTGGGCGACGCAGAATCCATCACCACAATTCGATAATAAGGCCTTTTTTTTGCTCCCATCCTTTTCAATCTTATCCTAACACTCAATTTATCATTCCTCCTTTTCCTCCCAAAAGAGATGCTATCTTATTTTGAAAGCTTTTATTTTTCATTTTTTTCATCGCCAACATTGTCTGACTAAATTTTTTAATAAGCTTGTTTACCTCAAAAATTGTTGTTCCGCTCCCCAAGGCGATTCTCCTCTTTCTCGAAGGATTATTTAAAAAAACAGGATTCAACCTCTCTTTCCTGGTCATAGAATAAATAATCGCCTCATCTCTTTTAAGCTCCCTTTCATTAACCCTAGAGCTCAACATTTCGGAAGAAACGCTCGGAAGCATTCCCATCAAACTGGAAATACCACCCATATCTCGCATGTATTTAAATTGATTTAAATAGTCTTCAAAATTAAACCCATCCTTTCTAATCTTTTCTTCAAGTTTTAAAGCTTCTTCCTTGTCTATAACAGTTTGAGCTTTCTCAACAAGACTAACAACATCTCCCATGCCAAGAATTCGCGAAGCAACTCTATCTGGATAAAAAATATCAATATCTTCCGGCTTTTCTCCAACACCCACAAATTTAATAGGGATCCCACAGATAGTTTTAATCGACATAACTGCCCCACCCCTAGCATCAGAGTCAAACTTCGTAAAAATTACACCCGTAATCCCAACCCTATCATTAAATTCCTTGGCAATATTTGCAGCAACCTGACCCGTCATAGCATCTGCCACCAACATCGTTTCCACAGGAAGTAGAATCTCTTTAATTTCTTTTATCTCTCTTAACAATAACTCCTCAACCTCAAGACGCCCTCTAGTATCTACTACAACAGTGTCGAAAAGTTCCGCTTTAGCATACTTAACAGCTTCTCTAACAACCCCAACAGGGTCTGCTTCACCCTCAAGTGCAAAAACAGAAACACCAATTTGATTACCCAAGATCCTTAACTGACTAATTGCGGCAGCCCTAAAAGTATCCCCAGCAACAAGAAGGACCTTCCTACCCTCTCTTTTAAGGCGCATAGCAAGTTTTACACAAGTCGTAGTCTTTCCAGACCCCTGAAGCCCAACCATCAAAATATAAGACTGCTTGTTAACAGGGTTTAAAACAAGCCCAGCGTGCCTATCACCTAAAAAACTTACGAGCTTGTCGTTGACAATCTTAATAAAATAAGATCCAGGATCGACCCCCCTTAAAACCTTAACCCCCCTAGCCTCCTCCACAACAGCATTAACAAAACGCCTCACAACTCTCAAATTAACATCAGCATCGACTAAAGCATCCTTAATGATGCACACTGCCTCTTCAATATTCTTCTCACTTATTACAGACTTTCCAGAGATACACGCTACAAAATTCCTAAAACCCGCCTCTAGCTCACCAAACACCAAAAACTATCCTCACTCGTAAAATATTACAGAGTATACAATACAAAAAAAGAAAACATTAATCAATATCTCCTCCCGTTAAATAAAACTTATTAAAAATAACACTAGATGCGGGTCCTATAACGGACACTTCCGTGTCAAGAGAACTAAGCTTTAGCACAATACTCTCTTTATTTAACTTCTTTATCTCCTCTTTTAATAAATCAAAAAAACTCTTAAGCTTAAAACTTTGCCCATAAAGCACCAAATAATTAAAGTCAAGAATTCTTTGTATATTAATTATAACTATTGCTAAGCACTTTATTGTATCCTCCATTATTTTTCTCACAAATCCATATTTTTCATGAAGAGAAAAAATATCATATATGGTAACCTTCTTAAGTCTACCTTCATACTTGTCATAAAGCTCAGGAATCTCCCCATTCATAAACTCCTTCGATATTAAACGCTGGAGAGCAAAATTGGATATTAGCATATTAACACACCCCTTATTTCCACAAGTAGGACAATTTTTCTCACCTCCATAATCAATAACCATGTGACTAACCATGCCAGATTTATTGTTAAATCCAGAATAAACATTACCCTCAGACCAAATGGAAAGCTCGGCAGTATCTGTGTAATCAAAAAACATGATATTATCCACATTCTTACCCATAAATTCAGCAAGAGAAAGATTTTTAACATAGCTCTCAAGATATACAGTAAGTGAAAAATATTCCTCCAGTATAGCCTTAACAGGAACATCTCTCTCAACCCATGCTCCATGGCTATCATTAACAATCCCAGATTCCTTATCCTTAATTATTCCAGTAATACTAAATCCTAATCCTATAAACTTATCCCTTGAAAAATTATGCTTCCATATAATCTCGATCATGTGATCCTTAATTTTTTCCAAAATTTCATAAGCACTAACTGGAGGTTCAAAAGAATAAATCTCACTTATTAAAACCTCACATTTAAGATTCGCAATTCCTATTTGAAAATAATTACTCGAGATAATTACTCCCATTGAATATGCAAAATCTTTATTGATATCAAGAAGTATCTCTTTCCGACCATGTTTCTTAATATCCGTTTCCTTTGACCCAACTTCAACTAAAATATTTTCCTTAATCATCTGATTAGTAAGAATTGTAACAGCAGCATTAGTTAATGATAATCTACGGGCTAAATCTGTTCTTGAATATTGCATATTCTTCAAGCTAAGGAGTATTTTTTTCCTATTCCCACCTCTGATTGAAACCATGTTCTCACCTTGCATAACATAACCTCCCTTATTTTTAAAATAAAAAAATATTAATAATAAGACATGATATCAAAAAACCACCCCAATATTCTAGTAGAACCTAAAAGACAAAAAATCTCTTTTTTAAAGAACAAAATTATATTCTAATCAACCATTAACACGACGGCAAAACACATTAACGCCAAAGCCAACAAACTCAAACACAAAGTCTTAGCGCTCCAAGAAATAGAGAGCAGATACACAGAACAAGCATGCACCTCGCACATCGATTTCGGCACGCAGAACACACCTTAAACAATAAAACCTAAAACTAAAACCGGAAAATTAAACCTACATTTTTGCCATTCAAAATTAATCTGCAAAACGTGTATGCTCAACTTTCCATTTTTCAACCTTAACCCCTATCCACAAAGCATAAATTCCAAGAGTAATAACGCAAAAAACCCACCAAGTAATCCAATGCCCCAAAAGATTCGCACCATCTCCTTCAAACTTTAAACGACGACCTTCAACAACAGTATGATCAACATGAAACTTGCACACCATGCAATAAGCCCAAGGAAAACAAAATCCAAAGGTAAAACAAGTCATAACGGCTGCACCCACATATACACAAATTGACTCGTAAACGCCCCCATCAAAATATGATTTACTTGACATACTAAAACGCTCCTTAATTGATTATTTTTAATAAAAAATAAAATGTTTACACTAATAGATACAACATTTTCAACAATAATCAATCCCACTTCTCCCTAAAGTAAGAAAATTCCATAGTAAAGGTTCCCCTTCCCTTAGTAGAGCTTCTGAGAGTAGAAGTATACCCAAAAAGTTTTTCAAAAGCTGCCTCGGCCTTTATTACCTCACAATCCTCAACACTATTAATGGACTGAATAATCCCACCAACATAATTTAACGTAGAAACCACCTCTCCTGTATATTCAACGGGAATTCTAATTTCCAGAGTCATTATCGGCTCTAGCTTAACAGGACTAGCTTTTTTAAAAAGTTCATGAAATGCAAGCCCTGATATTGATTCAATAGCAAATTCACTAATCTTACCTTTATCATAAGTTAATGAAGTAATCTTAACCCCCGTATCTATAATGGGATACCCAATAACGCCACTTAAGAAGGAGGATGTAATCCCTTTAATTATTGCAGCTCTAGGCAAAGGCTCAACATCACATTCAAAATCAATCTTATTGCCCACGCCCCTATCTAGAGGAGCAATAATCATGCCAATTTTTAAATTCAGCTCCTTACCTGCAAAAATATTACTAAATTCAAACACATCATCAACGCTTAAACTCAAACTTTCCCTATAACTTACCTGGGGTTTTCCCGTATAAACATTGAGTTTAAATTCATCCCTAATTCTTGTAATAATGATATCGAGATGTAGCTCACCCATGCCAGAAATAAGTAATTGCCCTGTTTCCTTACTCTCACTGTAGCTAAAAGTGGGATCCTCCCTAGCTATTATTTCAAGAACTTCTTTAAGCCTAGAATCATCAGATGTCCTTTCTGGTTCAATAGATATCAATACAACTGGCTCTGGAAATATTAGAGGCTCAAGCAAAATTTCATTCCCTTTCTCTACAAGGGTATCTCCCGTTACAGAATGTTTAAGTCCAATAACTGCTCCAATATCTCCTGCCCTAACCTCATTAATCTGCTCGTTTTTATTTGAAAAAACCCTAAAAATTCTTGTAAACCTTTCAACCTTATTCTTAACAACGTTAATAACATTTTTCGAAGAATTAATTTCTCCTGAATACACCCTAATAAAATAAAGATGTGAAGCAATTGCACTAAAATACTGAACTTTAAAGACAAGTGCCGATAACCTTTCCTCATGGCTAGGATCAATTAGTATATCTTTCTCTTCCTTTATAGAATATGCATTAAAACTTTTCTCAAAAGGACTTGGAAGATAGTCCACAACAGCATCCATTAAAGGCTCTATTCCAATATTTCTAAGACTAGTTCCCATGAAAACAGGAATAACGGCACCACTAATAGTATTCCTTCTAATCTCTTCTACTATAACAGATTCGTCAATCTCACAATTTTCAAGAAAAAGTTCAGTAATCCTCTCACTAAAATTACCAAGAGAATCTATTAACCTTTCTTTAAAAATTCTAACATCTTCTGTAAGCTCTTCGCGTACCTTGCTCTCGACTACAAAAGGCTTGCCTTCTTCAAACTCAAAACGCAATTCCCTATTTCGAATGATATCTACTATTCCTTCAAAATTATTTTCACTCCCAACTGGAATCTGCAAAACTATCGGGACAATATTAAACTTATTTTTTATATCCTCAACGACTTTTAAAAAATCAGCACCTACTCTATCCATTTTATTAATATAAGCAAGTCTTGGAATGCCATATTTTGACGCTTGCTTCCACACTGTTTCCGTTTGTGCCTGCACCCCATCAACAGCACTAAAGATAACAATCCCTCCATCAAGAACACGAAGAGATCTCTCTACCTCAGCCGTAAAATCAACATGCCCAGGAGTATCAATAATATTTATCTGATGCTCCCGCCAATAACAAGTAATAGCAGCAGAGCTAATCGTAATACCCCTATCTTGCTCTTGTGCCATCCAGTCAGTAATGGTATTTCCAGAATCAACATTTCCTATTTTATGAGTTTTTCCAGTGTAATATATTATCCTTTCCGTGGTAGTAGTTTTCCCAGCATCAATATGTGCCATAATCCCAATATTCCTAATTTCCATAACGTCCTCAAACACAAGATTAAAGCTATAGACTTACTATAGCTTTATATAAATCAAATACAATCGTATTATTAATCAACACACATAAAATAATTTTTTTAAACTTACCTCCGCATCATACCACAAGATTAACGCCTATCGCAAGGTTAATACTACTCTTCACAGGCTTTACCTTCACAGCACTTCTCTTCACAGGTTTTACCTTCACAACACTTCTCTTTACAGCATTTCTCTTTACAGCATGAACATTCGCAATGACCCATCAAAGATCTATACATCCATAAATATTTCTCAAGCGAGACCATAATATCATCTAAAACATTAGCCGTTCCATAATCAGATGCATCTTCTACAATACCTCTTGTCTCAAAGATATTTTTAAGAATGATACCAAGGTCACGAACAATCCCACTTACTGAGAGAGAAAAACTTGAAGTTGACTCCATACTAAGCTCTTTAACAAAAGAATTTTTCGAAAATTCAGAATATCTAAACTCAGATTCATAACCCAACGCTCTAGATCTCTCAGCTAAAACATCAATAACCTCTGAAATATATTCATAAAGTTTTTGTGTTCTTTTATGAATCACAAAAAAATTAACACTCTTTATATTCCAATGAATGCCTCTTAAATTAGAATAGAAAACATGAAATCCTGACAACAACTCTTGAAGCTTTAGATTTATCTTATCTGAGTGGTCTTTTTTTAAATAATCTAAATGATTTAACATACTGTCCCCCTATTAAGATCAATTAGATATATGGTATGATAGTATCATTTTATTATAGGTAGGATAATTATGCAAAGGAAAATTATTTCTATCATTTTAATTCTTACAGCTCAATTTATACCCTTAAGCGCAGATCAAACCCTAAAATTTTTATACTCCTCAATTTATCAATTAAGAGATGGTCTTAATCTGAAAAAATTAAAAATAGACAATACTCTTGAAATGGTTGCAAAAGAATATGCAACCTCCCTTAGTAAACATAATGTACTAACTCACACTCTTTTTGGTACAACTCCAATGCAAAGAGTTAAAAAATACGACAAATATTTTTGTAGAATAAAAGAAATCCTAGCAACGGGTATGGGTGTTAAAGATATAATGGACGCTTGGCTTGAAAGCCCACACCACAAAGAAGCTCTTTTAAATAAAGATACAAGTAGAATGGGTGGTCACATTGTAAGAACACAGAATAACCGAAATATATTCATAATCATCTTTGGAGAAAAATTTCAAACAAATTGACAGGAATAAATCTTATCCTATATAATGTCTACTAGTATAAAAGGGTTCATAGCTCAGTTGGTCAGAGCGCCTGCCTTACAAGCAGGATGTCGGGGGTTCGACTCCCTCTGGACCCAGTTTTTGGATTGGGTTCTTGTGTTTTGCTTTATCCGTTTAGCTTGTGCCTTCGTGCTTATGTTACCGTGCTTTCTGTGGATGGATGCTGTAGAAATCCCAAGGAGTCTATGTGCCTTGTTTCGTTATAAAAGAGGATTTTTTGGGATGAGTGTCTCGGATTTTACCTAAGAATTCAGCCAAGACCGGATCTTGTTTGTAAGTTATGCCTGACAGTGAGTGCAGGGACGTCTGTGTCTGGTCTGTCTTTAAGAAGAGGTCTAGACCTTGAAAACCCTGAGCTTTAAAAGCAGGTTAATGTTGTTTTTCTTTAAGTCCTCGTCCAGCCTTTCCAGGGCTATCATGGCATCATGTTCGTCTTTGAAAGCCAAAATAAAAGCTCCACCTCGACCAGCCCCACTTAATTTACCAGCAAGGGCTTTAAATTCTTTCCCTTTTTTGATTATGTAATCAAGAGTACCCGAGGATAAATTTAAAGAATTTAAACAACTATTTGCAAGATCTATATTATCTACCAGTGAAGAAAAATCTCGCTTACAAAAAGCAGAATAAGAACTCTTAGTAATGGATCCTAATTCTTCAATAATCTCAAATAATTTGTTATTAAGGGATATTCTATGATTTAAATTAGATATTATTTTACTCGTTTCAATCTCCCTTCTTACTGCTCCTATTAAGAAATAAAAATTACAAGACTCCATTTTTTGAGCAAGCAAAACATCGCCCTTATTTTCTAAATAAAAAATTCCATTCAAATCGATTAGTAAAATATCCATGCCAGAAGATCTGCCGTGAAAAATATTTTCAATTTCACGTGCCAGCGAAACCTTATCGAACTTCTCATACTCGTTATGCGTCACAATATACTCTGCAAAGCACAAACTAAGACTAGCAGAAGACCCAAGACCTATTCCAACTGGAATCTCTGAAAATATTAAAAATTCAATGGGTCTAACTTTACTAAATCTATTTCTAATAAAATGCACCACCTGATCTATTTTTAAGGAAGTAACTCCCAAATACTTCCAAGAAATAGAAAAGGCGTATACTAAATGCATATAAAGAGGGATTGTTGCACCAATAACTGGAAACCCATAAATAGCACTATGCTCTCCTAGGAATAATATCTTAGAAGGTTTTTTTATTACAAACATCCACTTTTAAAGTCTTACACCATCTAAATCTAGATTTATCAAGCTAAGATCGTACTGCTTAAAAACTTCGAAATTTGGTTTATAAACTAAAAAAGTTTCATTCCCGGCTCCCAAAGCCTTAATTAAAGCACACTCATTTTCAAGATAAGTAAGATTTAAGGGTAAATCGGCCAAAATTCCTATCTTTTCCCCGATTTCTAATCCCACATTCTTTGCCTCCCTTAGACCAGACAAAAAACAAGAATAAGAATTACTAGATCTCAGAACAATTTTCCTCATCAAAATATTCATATTCTCTATAAAATCAATCAAAGAGGATCGATGTTCATTGTATTTAATAATTGAACTGGTGGTTTTCACTTCTCGGCTACCCTGCATTAAATAAAAATCACTAAAGTCTATTTTCTCTAAAAATTCATATGTGGGAATATTTCCTCCCGTAAATTGAACAACACCACCAAAGATACTAGTTGCAATATCATATCCACTACCCATACCCCCTTGAGCATGCCTATAAGCATCTAGACAACACTTAAAAATCTCATCTCTCTTGAAATGATAAGTGGCTTCGGAAAGCAAAAAAATACCACAAACAACCCCAACAGCAACAACTGCACTAGATCCAAATCCCTTCTTCACACCGTTATTTAAAAAAAAAGCACCCGTATCGATATAAACATCGCAAGGAAAATCTTCTAAGCTAAAATAACATTCTCGCTTCAAATATCTAAACATTTGAAACACGAAATCATCTTCATTTTCTATCAAAGAAAAACTCTCAATTTTGGTTCTTTTGCTAAAGAAACGCCACTTATCACTCCTTTTGAAAGTAAAATAAGCTCTTTCACTAATTGCAACTGAGAGCCCAAGTCCACCCTCTTCCAAAATAGAATACTCGCCCATTAATAGTAAATTACCAGGTACAGAAAAACTAATTAAATCCATTCCAAACCACGACCGACCCTTGAAACAATAAAATTAACATTCCTAAAATTCCTATTAAGTCCATCTAAAATTAGATCTAAGTCTTTCTTCAAGCAAAACATCTTGACCTGAGGACCAGCATCCATTGTCTCAAAAACAGGAATGCCACTATTCCTGAGAGCAGTAACATATTTTATTAGCTCTATGGTACTACTTTGAAAATAGATGATAGAAGATGAAAACATTAAAGCAAACATATCTTGATAACTTTTCACAATATTGAACCCTAGACTATAAAAATCGCCTCTTAAAAAGAAATATAAAGCTTCCTTAAATATTGCTCGACTAGCCTTAACCCAAGCTTCCCAATAAAATTTGTTTTGCATGCAAAGTTTCATGGCATCTCTTGAAGAAATCTCCTTTTCACCCCTATCAACTACAGCAAATATTATGCGCAAATCATTGAAATGATTTGCGCTCCTTATATGGAATGCACTCCTAGCGCCCTCCCTTAAAAGTGTAAATCCACCATAAATAGCTCTTGCTCCTGAAGCTGATCCTATTCTTGCGAGTTCTGACGCCTTTTGATGAGAATACTGGTTAAAATATTTTAAAATACAAGCAGCAATAGACGCAAAACCAGAACTTGAACTTGCAAGCCCCGCAGCCGTTGGAAAATTATTTTCACTACTAACTTTAAAACCAATATTCGGTTCATTTAAAATTTTTCTTGCATAATTGAAAAATTTTTTCTCTCTTTCCCGCAAGACAACAACCTTTGAATTTAAAGTTATCTCATCCTTATTTGAAACCTCAAGCTCGCTTGTTGAATAAAATTCATCAACACTTACTGCAATGCTAGAGGTAGCCGGAATATTTAAAGAGCTGTCTCTCTTCCCCCAATATTTAATCAATGCTAAGCTAGCATTGACCTTGCAACCAACCTTCATATTGCCCTTAGTTCCTTTAAAATCTTAAGACCAAACCCAAGAGAATAGACTTCACTACGTCTCATCTTCAATAATATTTCCTCTCGCTCATCTTTAGAAATATTATAATCCCTTTCAAGCATATATAAAATTTTATTAACATGTAATCTCATATGTCCCTTCTGAATTCCATCAAGAGCAAGTGCCTTTAAGGCAGAGAAATTACTTGCAAGCCCTACACAAGAGAGAACACCCATAAATTCTTTTTTACAATCTATTCCCATAATCTTAAAGCTTAGTATTCCTGCTTCATGAGTACTTACAGCCCCTCCCTTAACCCCAACTTGCAAAGGAAGCTCAATCTCGCCAACTAAATTGTCATCTGAAGTATAAAACCTACTAAGGGGTAGATACTTGCCATTCTTTGATGCAAACTTATGTATGCACGCCTCAAGGGCTCTTGTATCATTAAGTGTTGCAACACACAAACCCGTAATGCCATTCATGATACCCTTATTGTTAGTAACAGCACGCTCTTCTTCAAAAAAGCCTATCTTTGAAATAAGAGCAATATTTTGAGCCAACATTAAAGATTTTTCCCTATCTTTAATCAACTCAGTAATATTTAACTTAAAACTAGCCTTCGCGATAAACTCATTTAAATCATTGCTTAAAACTTTTAAAACGCACTCATAGCCAAACTCCAAAGTAAGATGATACGCAACTTTCTCGGCCACCGAGTTAAGCAAATTTGAACCCATACTATCACAAACGTCAATATAGATATTTAACTTTTGAATTCCAATTTCCTCAATAAACTTAGTTGAAAGCCTTCTAAATCCTCCACCTCTCTCCTTCATGCTACATAAAAGAGGACTAGTCCAAATCTCAACTTTATCAAAAAGGGCAAGCATTGTATTGCTTAACTCTTTATCTGTCTTGATATAAATTTGAGCGATACCTAATATCTCACCCACAGAATACTCCAAATTAGCATTTCTTAACACTTTAGCTGCCCCATTTAGCGCGGCTATAACCGAAGGTTCTTCTGTGGCAATAGGTATAGCATAATATCTACCATTTATCTTTAAATCCTTAACAATACCGATGGGCAAGGACAAATAGCCGATATAATTTTCGACCATACTAAAAAGAAAATTTTCATCAGCAGAATCATAAAAAAAATTACCTACATCCTTTAAAAGGCTTTTTATTTCTTCTCTTTTTTCTGCAGTACTCTTACTTCTAAAATTTTCACTAAGTCTCATAAGAATCTTTAAATTGTTTTAAATTCAATAACAACGGATAACTTAAATAATATTTATTTATCCTAAGCTCTGATACGTCTTTGCTGTTACTTAAAAGCATAGACATCTTTAAAACATACTCATAGTCTCTTAAAAGCTTATATAAGCTATCCTCACCTCCATTACAAAAAGCCCTAAGAATGGGTGCTGCGACGCCTATTAATTTAGCACCAAGAGCAATCCCCTTAGCAATATCCATTCCAGTCTCATACCCACCTGAGGCAAAAACTTTATCCTTATGAACATCGCTAATACTTATCAACGTTAAAACTGAAGATATGCCCCATTCAGAGAAACAGGAAGCAACTTCTAAATTTCCCTCCTTAATTCCTTCAACCAAAACCCAATTAGTTCCGCCGCTACCTGCAAGATCGACATAAGATACCCCAAGATCCAACAAGTTAACAACTGTCTCGGGTGACATTCCAAAACCCGTCTCTTTAACAATTACCGGTAAACTTGACGAAGAACACAGCCTTGCAACAAAATCCCTTATTCCTTTAAAACTTCTCTCCCCCCTAGAATTCATTAATTCTTGTCCCGCATTTAGGTGGACAATCACAGCATCAACCTCAAGTCTCTTATTCATTTCAATTATTTTTAAAACTCCCAACTCGCCCAGCTGAATAGCACCAATATTGGAAAATAAAGGAATACTATCAGCATATTTTCTTAAAGAAAATTCATCAATATATTCAGGATATTTAAACAAGAGCTTAAAAGAACCCAAACCCATTGGAATCCTTAAACCATTTGCAACCTTAACAAGCGATCTATTTAGCCTACTCCCATCCCCAATGCCTCCTGTCATTGATGACACAAAAACGGGCATCGCGACCTTGTATCCAAATATAATTTCACTCGTATCTATCTCATCAAAATTAAGCTCACTGAGTGCATCATGCTTTAAATTAACGAAACCCAAAAGGCTATCACTCTTACTAACATCCGATTTATTTAAACAAATCTCAATGTGCCTTCTCTTATTCTCCAATATATTAGGCTCGATACCCATAAATTCGATATCCGTCTTCCCTAATTTCTTTTAAATAAAATCCATCAGATTCGCCTGGGACTATCTTATTCTCAAAAAAATTCCTATATTCATCAAAATTTGCATTGTGCCTTTCAGACAAAACGCTATCGATATTCCAAGTCTTGACAACAGAATATGCACCCTTTTCAACCAAAAGTTCGTAAATAACCATAATATTGCCAGATCCATAAGAGCAAAGAAGTATCTTTTCTCCACTAATATCCTTCTTTGAAAATACTCTCTTTAAATAAGTCATCAAAGATAAAAATATTGAACCTGTATACAAATTCCCCACTTCCCTAGAAGCCTCAATAGAATCATAAAAATCTATTGACTCTAAATAAGAATTGCAAACAGACTCATCTTCACTGTAATATTTCTTCAAAATGTAATGCATTGAGTCTATGGGCATTTTTGCAAAAGGTACATGCAAAACAAACCTGTATTTAAAAAATAAGTCTTTAACGCTCATACTTTTCTTATGCGCAAAATTTACCAAGGCTTCCTCGTTTGCTCTGTTGTAGCACTCGATGGAATAGCGTCCCCTTACCCTAGCTTCAAGGCTTCCAAACGGCCTAAAAAAATCATCAACATCATCAGTATAAACTCCAAATTCAGACAAATTAATAGACAATATTTTAGGATTCTGCTCAATAAGAACAGCCACAGCTCCTGCTCCCTGAGTAATCTCGGCTGTAGTTAGGGGACTGTAATGCGCAATATCACTAGAAAATACCACCCCATATTCAGACTCGTCTAGATGGCTTATAATACTTGCAGCACTGTGCACAGAGAGCGCAGCGCCCGCACACGCGTGCTGTACTTGATAACTCAAAAAATTATTTCTCAAATAAATACCAGCTATCCCAAGAGCTCCGTAGACGTAGGAAGAAATTGATTTTGAATAATCCACTCCTGTTTCCGTTCCACCTAAAAACACCCTTACCTTTTCTAAATCAAGATCATTGTTGTCAAAAAGAAGCTTAACAGCAGAACTAGCCATGGTAACGCTATCTTCATTGGGGCTTGTAAATCTAAATCCTCTCTGGAGAGTTGAATCTATTGCTTTATTGAACTTTTTAAAAAAATGCTCATCGGATCTATATGAAGAATTCTCTAAAAGAACAGAAAAATCCAAATAATTTAGAGGTAAAAAAACTCTAATATCACTTATACCCACCCGCATCACTTCCCCCTAACGAAGAATTTGCACAAATTATACTATAGATTATAAAAAACATCAAAATTGAGTATGCTATAATTCAGTAAGAAACAGATTATGAGAATAGCGGTACTTTTGTCTGGAGGAGTAGACAGCTCCGTGGCTCTTTATGAAATGATAAAGAGAGGGTGCAAGCATATAAAATGCTATTATCTGAAAATTTGGCTTGAGGATGAACTTTCCTATATTGGAGAGTGTCCTTGGCGTGAAGACATTGAATGCGTAGAAGCCGTCTGCAAAAAATTTAACGTACCATACGCAACTATCAATCTACAGGATGAATATTACAAAAGAGTGGTGGCTTATGCTATTGAAGAATTAAAAATTGGAAACACCCCAAGTCCAGATATATTTTGTAACACGAGGATAAAATTTGGGGCATTCTTTGATAAAATCAATGAGAGCTATGATCTAATTGTAACAGGTCATTATGCTAAAATTGAGAATAGAAATAGTCATTACATACTTAAACAGGCTAAGGATAGAGTCAAGGATCAAAGTTACTTTTTGTCCAACCTCTCCGGGAAACAGCTGTCAAAATTACATTTTCCTCTAGGAAATCTACTGAAAGTCGAAGTGAGAGAGATAGCACAGGAAATAGATTTACCTAATAAAAACAGAAAGGATAGCCAGGGGATTTGTTTTTTAGGAAAAATAAAATACGATGAATTTGTCAGATATCATTTAGGAGAACTTAAGGGCAACATAGTTGAAAAAGAGACAGGAAAAATAGTTGGGACTCATAATGGTTATTGGTTTTTTACAATTGGACAAAGAAAAGGGATTAAACTTAGCAATGGCCCATGGTTTGTGGTAGAAAAAGATATTGAAAACAACGTCATTTATATCTCTAACAGCAAAAATTACCTGAAACAAGGAAGACAAAAATTTTTAGTTCACAAGATGAACTGGATAAATGAACCACCAAGCCGTGGGAGCCTGAGCGTCAAAATAAGACACGGTGAGAAAAAAACACAATGCATGATAGAAATGCTAGAACGCAATATCATACAAGTCTCTCTACAAAAAGAAGACTACGGGATCTCTCCGGGGCAATTCTGCATATTCTACCAAAACGATGAATGCCTAGGGGGTGCTAAAATCCTTAAAGTATTGGCCTAGCAAATCGCATATCCCCTAGAGCAAAACCACCTCTTACTTATCAACCTTAAAGTAGTCAACTGATTCCTTTAAGTCTTTAACACTCTCTAGCATCTTTTCAGACATCGCTGACAACTCTTCGCTGCTTGAAGCTGTTGTTTGCACTAACTGGCTAACTTGTTCGATCGCATTTTTAAATTGTCCTATCTGATTACTCTGGTTAGAACTCTCCCTAGTAATATTCTTAACAAGTCTAGCTGTCTCCTCCATACCAGGTACAATTTGCTCAAAGTTATTACCTGCCCTGCTTGCAATAGTTAAACTCTTATGTGCTATATCAATGATTTCTCTAGCAGAATCCTTGCTCTGATCGGCAAGCTTTCTAACCTCTGCAGCGACAACCTCAAACCCTTTACCCTTATCTCCTACTCTAGCGGCCTCAATAGAAGCATTTAAAGCAAGCAAATTGGTTTGCCTTGTTATCTCATCAATAATACCTATCTTGTCTGTAATAACTTCCATTGCTTTAATAGCCTTTACAACAGATTTATGCCCTCCCTTAGTCCTCTCATTCGTATTAACAGCAATGCTCTCTGTAGTAGATGCGCTCTCAGTATTCTCAGAAACACCCTGGGATATCTGCTCAATATTTGCTGTCATCTCTTCCAAAGTAGAAGCCTGCTCTACCGCCCCAGAACTTAAATTCTGACTCGCATTTGCTATCTGAATTGCATTCTCATAAAGGTAATCAAGGTTCTCA
Organism: Borrelia sp. RT5S; assembly: GCF_021165755.1. NCBI lineage: Bacteria > Pseudomonadati > Spirochaetota > Spirochaetia > Spirochaetales > Borreliaceae > Borrelia > Borrelia salvatorii. The sequence goes on along the minus strand of NZ_CP088936.1, from coordinate 736,429 downwards.
ATGACCCCCCTCGCTATGGATGAAAAATTAGTCCTTAAAAGCTCTAAATTCTCATATAGCCTGTATAACTCCAAGGTCTCCCACTTTAAAGGATTATCTGTAACAGTAAAATCTCCAGAAGCCAACCTTTCGGAATAGTTCAAAATCCCATTCAAAGAAGAACCAAGCCTAGATACAAGGTAAACAGTCACCAAGCCAAGTGCAAATAAAGTAACAACAAAACCTATACCTAAAATAAAAGTAGTCAACCTACTCATGTAATAAAAATCATCTGCAGTAACCCGTAAAAATATTATAAAGGGCAAATTAGACAGCCGTCCTCTTAACTTTTGAGCAAGACCTACAAATGGCTTTCCGTTGTTTGTAGGATCAAAATAATGCATAACAACAAGCTCTTTACCTTTTTGAATCAAATCTTCAGATGTGTTCTTAACCACATTGCTGTAATAAGGATTAATGGAAGACAAATTATCGCCTGGTAACCAAGTGTGATGCATAAGAAACACACCCGACCTGTCGTATACCATAGCCCTTCCGGTTCCCAATGCCCCAAAACTAATACCCTTAAACGAATTATAAACATAATCTGTTGAGTAAAAGAGCATAAAGTAACCAAGAATATCACTAGTCTCATAATCCCTTAAAGGAATCCCTATTAACAAATAAGGGATCTGACCTGCCTTATTCCTTATCTTGGAGATACCCTTAACTAAACCCTCTTCAATAGAACCAGGCTCCGCTAAGAGAACAGAAGAATTATAAACAGAACTGGACTCTCTTAACTTAAGGAAGTAATCCCTATCAGCAATCGATATGCCATAATCACTATTGTCCTTAACAGCAGTAGTAAACACTATGTCCCCGTTTTTATCGGCTATCAACATGTTACTACCCGTCTTAACAAGCATTTCAGTCTGCTCCATAATAAATTCCATTCTTCTAGACTTAACAGTAGCAATTGATTCAAACTTAGAAGCAGAGTTTAAATACATTGAATTAATCTTTACCCTCTCCTCCATTGAAGAAACATAAATTGTCAAGGAGTTTCTAACATTTCTAATCAAATTCTTCATCAGATCTAATTGTTGATCTGTCAAATTATTATTAATCAGCATCCCAAATATGAAAAACAACACAGAAATAAAAATCGATATAAGAACACTAACAAGAAGCAATATCCTAGCTCTCAGTTTCATACATTACCACCTACTACAAAAATAATTCTAAAAATCTGAAAAATCTTCATCAAAATTCAATTTCTTACCAACGATATCAATAGCCTTATTAGGATCTACCCTTTTATTAATAGAATCAACACCTACATTTGAATTACCATAAACATCATCCTCTCTATCGCCTAAAGATAGACCATTATCCTTATTCAAAGAACTAATACCACCAGGTACAGAACCGGTTCCATCCTCATCAGGACTAAAATAGCCGTCAGAATCAGTAACATCTCCCACATCCTTGATTTTGAAAAAAGACACTGCGCTCTTGAGCTCTTTGGACTTCTCAAGCATCTTCTCAGCCATACTTGAAAGTTCCTCGCTACTTGCTGCTGAAGCCTGGACAACCTCTCCAACCTGATCAAGTGCCATTTTAAACTGAGTAATCTGCTCATCCTGATTGGAGCTCTCATCAGAAATTTTCTTAACAAGATTAGTAGTTTCCTCTATTTCGGGTAACATATCCTTAAATATTAAACCCGCCTCCGTTGCAACTCTAGAATTTTCTTCAACCAGCTCTCCAATCTCAAGTGCAGAAATCTTACTAAGATCGGCAAGCTTTCTAATCTCACTCGCCACAACAGCAAATCCTTTACCCTCATCCCCAGCTCTTGCGGCTTCAATGGCCGCATTTAAAGCAAGCAAATTAGTCTTTCTAGCTATTTCTTCAATAACGCTAACCTTTTCAACGATAGCCTGCATAGCCATAACAGACTCCTCAACTGCTTTGCCTCCTATCTGTGAATTTTCATTAGTCTTTAGTGCAATTTGTTCTGTCTGCCGAGAATTATTGGCACTCATTCTAACCCCAGCTGATATCTGCTCAATGTTTGCTGACATCTCCTCGAGAGTCGAAGCTTGCTGTAATGCACCAGAACTCAAGTTCTGACTTGAATTAGCAACCTCAACACTCGCCTTATTAACGTAACTGATGTTTCGAAGAACACTCCTAATAGCACTTGCGATATTATCTCGCATTCTAATAATTTGCATACCCAAAGAATGCAACTCATCAGAACATTTATCATCAAGACTATGCTCCTTATCTAGGTTCCCCTGAACTATCTCACCTACTAAACTTCTAATCAAATCTAGCCTATGACTAATAATTACATCTATCCTCATCGCTAGGATAACTACTATTGCAACAACCCCCAAGATAGAAGCTATAACAAACTTCAAAGCCAAACTTTCAATAACACCATAAATATCTTCGTAAGGAATTCTTGCAAGCAAAAGCCCACTATCCTCTCCGAGCTTACTGCTAATCGGTAGCATAGCATAATAATTGTCCAATCCCATCTCTGGAAAGTAAGCTCTCTCAATCTGATAAACTGGAGCCTCAGTTGCTACAACAGCCGGCCTTGGGGGTTTAGACAAAGCACTCTTTAAAAGGCCGATAAACTTTGAGCCCATCTTTGCACCCTCATTGTACTCTACCAAAGGATTAGCAGCATGATTACTTGGATCAAGGTAAAGCAAATTCCCCCTATTGTAAAATCCAAACCTAGACCTATCTAGGATATTGCTCACAACATCATTGACCAGATAGCCAACCAAATAACCAAGAACCACTTTATCTTCTGCTGAGTACACAGGCACCGCTATTGCAAAGGCTCTCTTTTCCTTTTGACGAGACCTCACCGCCACCTCTCCTGCTATCCCCTCGGTAAGTCCCATATGCCAACCAACAAAATTTAGCTTATCTCTCTTATAACCCTCCAAGGTCCTTTTAAAATATCTTGTCCCTGACTCAGATTGCCCAAAATCCATATTGTTCTCATGTCTTGTAGTGACAATTACCTTGCCTTCAAAGTCAAGAAACGCAAATTCCTCGTAAACGGTATCTATTTTCAAATCTGCCAACGTCCTGTATACTCGTTCGCGATACCTCTTGCTTGTCTTAACCGTATCAAGTATAACCTTAGAATTCTCTCTCATTTTGCTTATTTCAGCTCCCGAAAAGGCACGTCGACCACCATTTTTTAAAAAAGAATATTCATAAAGGGTGTCAAGAGCTATAGTGGACCCTGTGCCGTCCATAATGATGTAAAACGTGTCCAACAAAGATTGAATAGCAAAAGAAGCTCTCCTCACTTGCCCCCTTGTAAGCTGCTTATAATAGCTTTCCACATAACTACCCAAAACAGACTTAAAAACCCAAGAAAAAAACAGTATAATCACAACCAAAAATACGAACAAAAACCCCACAAACTTGTATTTAATCTTCAACATAAAACTACCTCGTAAAACAACCAGTTATTTAATAACGTTAACAAACTCAAGATCAACAGACACCATTTACAACTCTAGATCAAAAAATATAATTCCCAAATAAACATTAAATAATTTCAATAGCGTTTAAAAAAGAATTTTATCAACATAAGGAACGAAATTAATCTTGTTTATAAGGTAAACCTAGAGCCTTAGGGCCATAGCTCTTTTTTGAAAAAAACATAAGACTTAGGATTACAACAACGTAAGGCAATATGATCAATAATTTAGGAGATACCATTGAGGAAAAAAAAGGGACTTGAGACATTACAACAACTAAAGTTCTTACAAAAGAGAATAAAAAGCTGCCTATTAAGATTCCAAAAGGTTGCCATTTCCCAAAAATTAACATAACAATAGCGATAAAACCCTGCCCCCCGATAATTCCTTGCATATAGCTTGAAGTGATTACAGTAGAAATAATTGCCCCCGCCACTCCTGCAAAAAGACCACTCAAAAGCACACAAAAAAACCTAATCATAACAACATTGACCCCAAGAGATTCTAAAACCTCCGGGTCTTCACCACTAGCTTTAATTCTAAGCCCAATTTTAGTATGTCTAAATACGATATGAGCAATAATAACACATATTATTGCCATATAGAGTGAATATCTTTTTCCAAAAATTTGAAATATAAGAGATTTTTTATCCAAAACACCATCAAAAAGCACAGGCAACTTAACATCTATTGGGGGGGTTGAGGAAGAGCCAAAAATGAAAATACCAAACAACATAGCAATGGCTGGTCCCAAAAAATTAATAGCCATTCCAGTTATTATCTGGTCTGATTTAAGGAAAATAGTAAAAATCGCATGAAGACTTGAAAGAATAACTCCTGAAAAACCTCCAACAAAAATTGCAAATAATGGGTAGCCATAAAAATACGCAAATGCAGCGCCAACAAACGCGCCAAGAGCCATTGTTCCCTCAAGACCAATGTTTATTATTCCGCTCTTCTCACTTATAAGCCCTCCTAAACCCGCTAGAATTAAAGTTTGAGAATTCACTAAAGTCTCACTAATTAGAAATACTATTTCGCCTAACACCCTTTATACCCCCTAAAATCATCTTATTTAAAAAATGACTAGCAGAAATTACAAGTACCACTATGCCTATCATCAAAGATACGATCGAAGAGGATAGCCCCATCAAACTCTGAACCCTACCACTCCCGTAGAGCAGAATCGAGAATAAAATACTTGAAAATATTATTCCGATTGGTGAATTATTTGCGATTAAGGCCACAGCTATACCGTTAAGGCCAGTTCCTTCCATATAGGAAAGCTTAAATATTGCCTTATTAACTCCCATAACTTGTACGGCTCCTGCAAGCCCCGCAAGGGCTCCCGAAAGGAACATAGCAAATAACAAAACTTTTTTAATGTCAATCCCCATACGATAAGAAGCCTCTATGTTGTGTCCTATAGAGCTAATCTTAAATCCGAGTATTGTCCTGCTTAACAAAACCCATATTAAAACGGCAAAAAAAATTCCAATGATTATTCCAAAGTTAAGGGGAGCCTTTAGAAAATCATTAATAAATGGGTTTTCAGCCCTATAGGCAAGCCCCTCAGGCGATAATTTCCAAGAACCAAAAAAATCAATAAAAGCACTTTCTCTGATTGGCCTAGACAAGTCACTATTTTCCTTCTTAATGAGAGATATGTCCAGAATTATGTTATTTATATGGAACAAAATCCAATTAAACATGATCCCCGCAATTACTTCATTTATATTAAATTTAACCTTTAAGTATCCAATTAAAATCCCAAGACTTCCTGACACAATAAAAGTCACAAAAAAAACACAAATCACATGCAAAAAGGGGGGCAATTCTAAAAAAATCCCAACCATTAAAGCTGTAATTGATCCAAGTATAAACTGGCCTTCAACTCCAATGTTAAAAAGACCTGCTTTTAAAGCAATACCCACTGAAAGCCCTGTAAAAATCAATGGAGTTGCATAACTTAAAATGTAACCTAAATGCTTAGGAGAAGAAAACATAATTTCTATTATTATGTAATACATCCTAAAGGGCGAATAACCAAGCAGAGATACCACCAAGCCAACAACTAAAAATCCCAAACACAATGCAAAAAAGTTAACAAACACTGGTGTATTTAAAAACTTCAGTGTTATCTCTTTATACCTACAACTACCAGCATTCATCTAACCCACACCACCCGTCATCATTTTACCAATAATATTAACATCAAAATTATCCTCCAGAATACCTACAATTTGTCCGTCGTACATCACGGCTATTCTATCACAAACACTCATAAGCTCTTCAAGCTCAAGAGATACAAGAAGAATGGCTGTCCCCAAATCTCTTTGTTCAAGTATTTTCTTATAAATATTTTCAACAGCACCGATATCGAGTCCTCTTGTGGGCTGCACTGCTAGGAGAACCTCAGGTTCCAAATTGAGCTCACGGGCAACAATTACCTTTTGCTGATTACCTCCAGATAAATTCTTAACCTTACACAAAATGTCTCTTGGTCTAATATCAAATGAATTTGTAAGTTGTCTACTTACCTTTTTAAGAAAGCTTAAATTAAACCCAACAAACTGCTTTTTAATGTTATCTAATGTCTTAAAACTTAATTTGTTAATCTTATTTTTTTCCCTAATATCTAGGTACCTAACATCATCAAAGCTCTTAATCCCAATATTCTGTAAAACACTGAAATCTAGAATAAGACCGTGCTTTTGCCTATCAGATGGGATGTTGCCTATCTTTCTATCTATTATTTGTTTTACACTAAACCCCTTTATAGATTCAAACTCATCTCCAGTCTTCTTAAATATCTCTCCACTGACTGCTGCTCTTATACCAAGAATAGCTTCAACTAATTCCTCCTGTCCACTCCCTTCAATTCCAGCTATCCCCAAAATTTCACTACTTCTGACATTAAAACTAACATTTTTAACTTTAAGTACGCCCCTCTCATCCTTAACATTTAAGTCCTTAACTTCAAGAACATTCGTATTGTCAACAAATTGTCTCCTAGATGCATCAAGAGCTGTTTCCTTGCCTATCATTAACTTGGTAAGAATTCTCTCATCAACTTCGGAAACATCAAAAGTCCCCACAACCTTCCCAAGCCTCATAATTGTACACTTTTGTGCTACAGTCTTTATTTCCTTTATCTTATGTGTAATAAGTATTACAGTATGCCCCTCTGAAGCCAACATTTTTAAAATCTTCATAAATTCATCAATTTCACTCGGGGCAAGTACTGCGGTAGGCTCGTCAAAAATAATGATATCTGCATTCCGATATAGAACTTTAATTATCTCTATCTTCTGTCCCATTCCAACGCCCAAGTCTTGAACCTGCCTATCAGTATCTATTTCTAGTCCATACTTCCTAGAAATATTGAGTATTTTTTTTAGCGCTTCCCCATAATTAATAAACCCAAACCCCGAATCTTCATAGCCCAATATAATGTTTTGTACAGCCGTGAAATTTGGAATTAACATGAAGTGTTGAAAAACCATCCCAATACCATTACGAATGGATTCGCTTGAATCTTTAAGGTGTAATTCCTTACCCCTTAAAAAAAGGCGCCCGCTCGTAGGCTTATGCACCCCGTAAATAGTTTTCATTAAAGTGGTTTTACCAGCACCATTTTCACCAAGAATTGCATGTATCTCTCCCCTTCTAAAGCTGATAGAGACTTCATCATTGGCTACAAAATTCCCATACTGCTTTGTTACTCTATCCAGAACCAGTACATCCTGCACGAATTAAAACCCGACCTGAAGATATACAAAAGGAAAATGCCGTTTATTCATAACTCTTACAAAATATAATAAAACTTAAATGGGAATGTTGGCAAGGTCCTTGAGAAAAAATTAAAGACAACTTCAAATATTTCAAATCATGAAATAAACTTTAGTGAAAGACAGAAAATAATGGTAAAATGAGTGCACGACACATCTCTACTTCTGAAGGAATTAAATCATGAAAATAAAAGCTTGCATTTTTGACATGGACGGGACTTTAATAAACAGCATCACAGACATTGCATCTTCAATGAATTCTGCATTAAAAAATTTAGGATACAAAGAAATTGGAACAGACAAATTTAATAGCTTTGTTGGAAGAGGATTTGATAAATTTGTAGAAAAAACCTTAGAATATCTCAGTATGAACTTTAATGATAAAAGTATTAAGTACAACCTTTATGAAGAATTTGTAAAAGAATATAATCAAAACCTTACTTCTCAAACAAGGGCATACGATGGAATACAAGGTCTTCTGGCTGAACTTAATAAGCTTAAGATTCCTGTTGGAATTTTAAGCAACAAAAACCACGAAGAACTTTTGGCAGTAACAAAGAATATGTTTAAAGACATAGATTTTTTTGAAGTCAGAGGCTACTCCTCAAGATTTGAAGCAAAACCAGACCCTGCAAACGCTCTTGATATGATAATAGAGCTCAATGTTAAACCTGAAGAGATTGCATACATAGGAGACAGTGATATTGACATGATAACTGCTAGAAATGCTGGTTTTTTGCCAATTGGAGTTTCATGGGGGTTTAGATCAATAGAAGAATTGAAAGAAAATGGAGCAAAATACATTATAAACAGGCCTTCTGAACTTCTGGACATAATAAAATGAATACAAAAGCATACTTTCCCCACTTGTATCATTATCTATTCAATCATGAACAAATAAAGAGCTTGTCAGTTTTTGAAAAAGAAATCGAGATAATTAAATATTTGAAGGAAAATAATAGAACTATTTCAACATTCATAGATGAAGATTTTAAATCTGATATTAACTCGCTCATTCAATACGTTAAGGAAAAAACAGATACGATAGTTACTCCATTAGTTTTGTCAAGCATTGATTCTATTGATTTCAACATTATAAGAGAACTATTTAGGAAAGAATTTAACAAAAATAATCTAGAATCAATATTCCACTGCATTAAAACCAGTTCTTGTCTTAGAAAAGAATTTTTGTACAACTTTAATGCAATAAGTAGCGGTCTTATTACATTTTACATAAATAAACTTTTTGAAGATAAAAATTCTTACACAGTGTATCTGATTAAGAAAGAAAATAATCTTTTTACTTCTTCAAAAATTATAAAGAACTACATAAAAATTTTGCTGCTATTGAGAGCTCTGATAATTAAAATCTGCTTTGAAAAAGAGATAAATTTGAATTCACAAAACATCAAGGATATAGTAGAACTAGTCAGCGCAGAAATAGATTTTTTAGATCAAAATACAGTTGACCTAGTAACCCAAAGTCTATTTAAGTATGAAAACTTAAATAACATGTCACCCGTTGCAACTTTGATATCTATTTTTTCAAATAGAGCAAGAATTCCGAATATTAAAAATAATAAAACGAAAGGCTTTTTAGGATATGATGAAAGCTGGTTTTCAATAAAACAATCAAGCTCAAAAGATTATGATCCAAGAGTTATTAAAGAGCTTCTGGAAATAGCTAGGAAAAATAAATGGTGAAGATATTTTCAAATGTTTTAAAAGCTACTTTAATCGTCTCACTGCTTGCATTCTTAATAGAGGAATTGTCAATAATACTTTTCCTCCCTTATAAGGTCCGATTTGGTCTTATATCTATTGGGTTCTTGTTTGATTTAATTTTTATCTTAATTTTTTTATGTAAAATTTCAAAAGCTTACTTTGCACAACAACTACAAGTCTATGTAAGAAATAATTTATTCTTTGATATATTACATTGCTTAATTCCTCTTATATTTTACAGTTCTAACCAAATTAAAAATATAATTGATCCTCATGAGGCTATCTTAAGTCCAATCATACTTTCTCTTTTTAAACTAAGATTCCTAAGACTTCTTAGATTCAATGATTTAATGATTGAAATTTATTACAATGAGCAGGAGAAAAATCTAATACTCATTGCCTTTGCTAGAACATTCTCGATAAGCCTTCTGGTCCCATTCATATTTTTTATAATATTTTCAAGTCTAAGCCTTGCAAATACAATTCCAGAAAAACAAGAATTTAATATCATAAAGAACATCTCAATAACAACTGAAAAAAATTACATAAAAGAAAAATATCCTTTTATACTAATGATTAAAGATATGGGAAGTACAATATATGCTAAGTCTAGTGACACATTTCTTTACTATAGCCCCAGTGAATACAAAGTTATTGAAATAGATCAAACGAAATTTTATATAGATAAATATTTACAAAGAAAAAATGATTCCATTCTCGGGATGTTTTTATTCTCTCTCTTCATTTCTTTTACCGTTTTTTTAATGAACTTTTACAAATTTTTTAAGGTAAGCTTCCTAAATCCAATCATACTGATGCAAAAAGTACTACAAGATCCAATTGAATATAGGAAAATTCAAATCCCGTTTTTATTTAGTGAAGAAAAAATATACGAAATGGCAAAAAAATTTAACAACATTCTGTTAAAAGAAAAACTCAATACAAAAAGAAGGACCAGAATACCCTTAGAAATCGAGAAAGTTAAAAAAATAATAAATATTAATAGGGAACAAACATGATAAGAAGGATACTTCTCTTATTGTTTGTCAATACATCAATAATTAATGCACGACTAATAACAACCTCAATTGAAATGCGGGCATCTGAGGAAATGAAAGAATACTACACTTTCAATCTAATACTGGAAGAAGAATACTACACTAGATACCCTAAAAGCCAGAATGAAATGCAGGTGTATGAACTAACAGAAATTTTTGCAAAAAGCATCATAAAAAACAAAGTTGACTATACTGCAGTAACTCCAACCTACAGGGAGATCAATAAATATTTACTTAAAAGTGAAATCATTGACAGAAGTTTCTACAAACACAAAATATTTAAAGTTAAACCCATAGATACAGTTTTTAAAAGCACAGCACTGCTTTACACTAAAAAAGGATTTTACAAGTTAGAACTGTACATAGGAAATAACAAGAAGAACGTACCAGAAATTTTTAATCTAAACATGACATACTTCACTAAAGCCATGAGCGAAATAAAGAACGAAATGATCTTTTACAGAAACTAAAACTTTCACCCCCAAAGCTAAACAGATCATTTAACAAACACAGACATAACTCTCTGAAGCACCTTAGTCCTGTCAAGAGGCTTCACAATAAATGTCTTAGCGCCCTTAATCAAACAATCCTTAACCAGCTGCTCCTTTCCCAATGCAGAAATCATTATAACTCTAGCATTCTTATCAAATTCCATAATGTTAGAAAGACAAGTTATCCCATCCATCTTAGGCATAGTAATATCAAGAGTAACAATATCAATATTAGGATAATGATTCTTATACTTAATCACAGCCTCCTCACCATCAGCAGCAGTATCAATAACATTAAATCCCTCAGAAGTAAAAATTTGAGTAAGTTGCTTCACAGTAAAAACCGAATCATCGACAATCAAAACATTAAAAGGAACCCCCGTCTCATAGTTAATACCCTTTGGTTTAACTGAAGAATCCATCGCAATAGTAGTCTTTTGGATCATATCAAACCCTCTCTTCTAATAATAAGTAAATCTAACTCCATAATCATATCAAACCCTCTCCCTTATTGCAATATTAACTTCTATAATCTTACCATCTGGCAAGGTAAATGGCACAATCAAGGCCTCTGAACCCTTATTACTTATCTTCATATTCTCTCCATAAATAAAAGCCGGTGGAGTTATATCAAATATAAATCCCTTGGCATGTAAAGTGGTAACAAAATTACCCGCAATAATATTGCCAACCTCAGTAAGAGTAGCAGCAACCATCTCCTTAGTCTCCTCGTCCTCAAAATCAACATAATCTTCAAAATTCAACTTAGAAGCAATAAAAAGAGCTGTATCAATGTCCATATCAATAACAATACTACCCTCAACAGAACCTGCAAGCCCCACAATTACAGAAACTCCTTTTATTTTCTGATTTGTCGACTTAAGCCCCGGGTTTCCCATTTTAATATCTTCAACAAGCAACATATCCCTTAAAACCGAAGAAGCAGCATCCAAAAATGGTTCTATGTAATCTATTCTCATTCGTTTCTCCTTTAGACCTTTTTATACAAGTTAAAATGTTCCACAGATCTTTCCTTTACAAAAATATCACTATCTTTAAGCTTCTCATTATCTCCCAAAATCAAAAGAGCTCCGCTAACAGTCTTCTTTGCAATTGTACCTAAAATCAAAGCTTGCTCCTCATCATTTAAGAAACACAAAACATCCCTTAAGAAAATAATTCCCAAATCCTCAGGAAACTCCGATAAAATGGCATCCGAATATTCAAACAAAATATTATCCATAATCTCTGCCTTAAACTTATAAAGTCCTGGGCTCTGTTCAAAGGAATTCTTTCTGTAAATCTCGCTCAAACCAATTTCAGCTTCTGAGAAAACTAAATTAGAAGTACCAATCACCCTGGTCAAATCATTATCAATAGCCGTTACTCTAAAAAGTTTTTTATAAGATTCACACAAAGCATTCACAAAAGATATTGTCTCCTTCCCATCTCCACACCCAACTTCAAAAATATTTAAAACAGAACCAACACCGCCAATACCACTCATATGCCTGGCAACAATCTCGTCCTGAAATTCCCTTAAATAACTACCATCCCACAAGCATCCTGTCGACTTTGAATAAAACTCACCCAAAAATCGACCATAAGATTCATCACTAACACTGGTCATACCTAATTTTATTCCAACTTCTCTTAAAAACTCGCTATTTACCAAAGATGTATTGAAAGAATATTGAAAAAGATTATCCCTCATAACCTCTAAATCATCTATAAAATCATTAGAGGGCTCAGTAAGTTCAATTAGATTTTCTTCTATAGGCAAAGCAGCACTTGTCTCACCTGCCAATAAGCCTTCATCTTCCTCATCATAATTGAAAACTTTATCTATATCAAGGAGTATATACAACTTGCCCTCATGTTCAACTACTCCCTTTATGTACTTTATAAGCGCATCTTGAGATAAAACAGGATGAGGATCTTGTATTAGAGAAGAATCAATCGAGAAAACATTATTAACCCTGTCAACAATAATACCAATTAATAAATCTTCATTTCTGAGGACCATGATATCCTCAAGGTCCTTTTCGCTGGTCTTTAAATTAAACATTATCCTTAAATCAATGATAGATATTATCTCTCCTCTTAAATTGTCAAGACCAACCACATACCTCCTAGCATTTGGAACATATGTAAAATTGCTAGATTTTCTAATTTCTTTAACTTTCATGATATCTATTAAATAATTATCATCACCAATATTGAAAGACACTACTTTGAAGTCCAAATTCACAAAGCTAGATTCTCTAACCCTATGCCCACTTAACTCATCGTCTCCTAAATGAATCTCTTTTATGTCCATCATAAGCCTATTCCTTCATATCCCTTAACTCAAAAAGCTTAAACACATCAATAATTAAAACAACCTTACCATCCCCAAGTGTAGTAGCTCCAACAATCCCAGGACTTGAAGCATACTTATCCTTAATAGGCTTTACAACAAAATCTTCTTCTCCAAGAATAAGATCTACAACTATTCCTGCTTTCTTATCATCAACATTAATAACTATTAAAAATTTCTCAGATAAGTTTTCATATCTCTCTATGTTAAAAAGCCTATCAAGTCTAAGCACAGATACAATTTCTTCCCTTAAGTTATACACCTCATGCTCATTTTCAATCAGCTTAACGTTTTCTTCGCTAATCCTATGCGTTTCAAGAACGCTATTTAAAGGAACAACATAAAGTTCACTTCCCGATTTCACAAGAAGCCCCTGAACAATTACCAATGTTAAAGGTAACTTGATTTTAAAAGTAGTACCAACATCAATCTTTGAATCTATTAAAATGGTCCCATTTAACTTCTCAATACTCTTTTTTACAACATCAAGACCCACCCCTCTCCCAGAAACATCTGTAATCTGACTTGCTGTTGAAAATCCAGGAGAAAAAATCAAGTTAAGGACATCACTATCGGGAAGAAACTTGTCATCTTTTTTAATTATTCCCTTTTCAATCGATTTTTGTCTAATAATATTCGGATCTATCCCCCTGCCATCATCTGCAATATCTATTGATATTATATTGCCCTCATTTCTAGCACGCAAAAGTATATGACCAACTCTATCCTTACCCTTTCTAAGTCTTTCTTCAGAAGTTTCAAGTCCATGATCCATGGAATTCCTAACACAATGCATCAAAGGTTCTACAAGATCATCTATAACAGACTTATCGATTTCCGTATCGCCCCCTTCCGTATCAAGTTCTACAACCTTGCCCAATTTCCTTGACAAATCCCTTACAACTCTTGTAAATCTCAAAAAAATACCAGAAACCGGCAACATTCTTGTTCTTAAAACACTCTCATGCAAATCAGTAATTATTCTTGAAAGTCTACCAGAGGCAAATTTTGAATCTTGAAGAATTTTTAAGAAAGAATCTCGTAGTTCTCCCATATCATGTAAAGTTCTCTCTATTTTATGATTCATTAAATTTTTTATTTGAGTTTCAACAGCATTTTCCAATTCCAACCCCATATCTTTAAAGACAACTTTCAAATCTACCAAAAAGTTCCTCTGGAAACTCTCTTGATAATCATAAAAATAATTAAAACTATAAAGCAAAGATGCCATATCGGAATTTATTTGATTATAAGCTGATTTATTTATAACAGCTTCACTTACAAGATTTAATATAGAATCTATTCTTTTACTATCAATTCTAATTAAATTGACATTTAAAGGAGCCCCCTTCTTAAAATGCTTAGCAGATGCTTCATCAGTCTCGGCATCTAAACTCAAGTCCTTAACATTCTCTAGGTTGACCTCTTTAATCTCAAAACTAACAACAACATCCTCTAAATTTATCTTTCTAGCAATGCTATCTGTTGAAGTATCCGATATTAAATAATATACAACGACATCAAAAAACTTATCTGCTAATAAAGCAACATTATCAGGAATAGACTTATAAACCTCTCCCAAGCTTTCTAACGCTCGCATCATCTGCATCCCAGAAATTGTTGCCATGGGATTATCCCTGTTAAAATTTAACTTCACTTCAAATAATTTAGCATCCCCAATACGATCCCTTAAGCTTAAAAGCTCAACACTAGAAAGCTGAACTTCATCCCCATATACGAGGTTAGACTTAATAACGCCTCTCTCTCTTGCCTCTGATTCCCCCAGTTCACCCTCAATATCAAGTTCCTCAATTGCATAATTCGAAACGACATCGGATATATTTATTTTTTTCTCTACATTATCAATATCTGAACATATTAAGTAATAATCTACTCTAGGTAAATATTCATCAGCAATAATTTGCTCATAACTAGGAACAGTATGAAGAATTGGAGACAAATCTTTTAAAGCTTGAAACATCTGTATTCCAGAAATCGTCGCCATAGGATTATCTTTATTAAAATTAATACTAACCCTTAAAACTTTCTGGCCAAGCCCCAAGCTTTCACGTATGTTGTGAAGGTCAAAAGATGAAAGCAAAAATCTATCATCACTAGCTCCTCCTAAAGAAACCATAGATTCCCTCTGGTCACTTTTACCCAAAAACCCCACTAATTTCCCTTTAAGCTCACTTACATCCTCTAAATAAACGCTCCCATTAAGACGTGCGTCCAACATACTCTTTACAACATCAAGTGAATTTAAAAGCAAATCAACAAGCTCACGACAAATTCTTAATCCATTACCTCTAATAGCATCAAATACATCCTCAACAACATGAGTGAACTCCGAGAGTTCCATCATGTCAACCGAAGCCGAACTACCCTTAAGGGTATGAGCTGCCCTAAATATCTCGTCAATAGTCCCTGCATTATTAGGATCATCCTCTAATGACATAATATTCTCTTCAAGGGTATCTACGAGATTTTGAGCTTCTTCAAAAAAAATCCCCAAAAGCTCTTCGTTTTCTGCATCCAGCATCGACCTATTTTCCCTATCCTAAAGATTAGGGACTAATCTTTAGGATTAGCCCCTAATAAAATCTACTTTGCTCGAGCGCCTGACTCGTCCTTTTTATTGTCTTTCTCTAAAAAATCTTGAAAAGAACCCTCTGGCATTGAGATATTCTCCCTGATTCTTAAAACTCTTTTAAAAGTTTCCTGTGCTTTTAACTTTCGAAGAGAGTCCGTCCCCTGATCCTCATAAACCTTAAATACAGATTCATTATCAATATCAGAGTCTAGAGAAACGTTCAACTTATCATAAAGAACTCTTACATCTTTAACATAAAAAATAAAATTCTGATTCTTTGAGCTATGTGATTTTGATACTCTAAAGGCCTTAAACCTCATTTTACTTGAGGCAATAGGATAATTGGGAATATCATCTTTAACTACTCTAGAGTTCATACTTGGAAGATAAGTAGGATTTGACCACACCAAATCAGCCCAACCCTTAAATTTCAAGGTCCCCAAAGGATAGGCATATTCCATACCATTCATATCTTCAAATAAAACCTCAAGATCTACTTCATAACCCAAGCTATATACAGTTACCTTAACTTCTTTCATAGTCTTGACATTGTCAATAACACCCTTACCCAAAAATTGGTTTCCATCTTCCCCAGAATAAAAGGGAATCTTAAATGGAGGTAAAACCATGGCAGAAGACTGAGAATGGCTAGGAAATAATACCCTTACCCCCAACACTGTGTCACCTGAATATCTCCTAGAATCACTCTTAACAACAGCTGGCGCTACAAGAGAATTCCTTACATAAGCCTGCATTCTTGCTGAAGGGGTCAAAAGCACGCTCCAATTACTTATTCCAAGGTCTACAACCATATCCTCCGGCTTAACAATGCCTGAAGCCCCAGAATAAACATAATCAACATAGCCTGCAAGATCTAGCTTAGTTGAGCTTGGATCTTTTTCAAGTTCTGTAAAATCAAGAACCAAAACACCAAGCTCGCTCTTCTGGCGGCCACCCGCCTCACCAGCAGCTTCCTGACCAAAAACAGGACCAATCAACACAAAAAACAATAAAACAAAAACAACTTTTAATTTTGTCATATACACACAACTCCTTCCCTAAAAAGTACTTAAATTCATCTTTTTTAATTTATCTCTTAACAAAATGCCCATTGCCTGAAAAACCATCGCTCTCATCACCTAAAACAGACCCTTCAACAAAAACGACAAGCTCCCTCACACAACCAGGGTAGTTAAAATTAATTGTTTCTTCTAAAGATTTAATAAATAAAATCACCCCAAGCCCACCAGAGCCATAATGACCACCGTTACCCAAAGAACCATAAAACTCTTTCGATATATTTACAAAATATATACCATTACTCATGAAAGAGTATAAAAACTTAGCATTCCTTGTGTCTAATAGCAAAGAAAAACCTTTACTATTGCCTAACAGAAAATCTTTAACCAATAAATCCAAATTCTCTTTAAGAGTCTGCCTTACCTTTAAATATCTTAAGTCATAAACCAACTCACGCTCGGAATAAAAATAAAAAACCTTCCTAGAAAAGATATTATCATAATTTAAAAAAATCACACATGAAGAATAAAAAAAACTTAAAAACAAAAGCACACACAGCAAACAAATCGGATATTCCTTCCCCCTAGGAACAAGATGTCTTAAACAAAAGGACCTATATTTTGAAAACATACCCAATATGCTACTTCTCATAAAATTTAATAAACTTAACTAAAGACTTAAGTACCAGCATATTCACCTTACTCATGTAATTGTAATCCAAAATTAAACCCGCGTCAGAAATATTAGACAAAAATCCAATCTCAATTAACACAGCAGGCATACTACTATTTTTTATAACAAACCACTGCTCTTCCCTAATTGATCGCACCTTAGTTTCATCCACAGCATCAACAAAGGTTTCATACAAAATCTCAGCTAATTTTTTTGACTCATATTTGTACTTGACATCCAGTATATCATTAAGTTCTCTCAAGTGCCTATTATCTTTAATATCATATCCTTTAAAATTTTTCACAACTTCTCTTTTTGAATTCTCAGGAAGATACCAAAACTCAATCCCCCTAGCCACAGGATTTGGAGCATTATTTGCATGCATTGACAAAAAGATTACGTTATTTGGAAAATCTGGTTTAATTGCATTTGCAAATTCAGCCCTATCCTTTAGTGGTATAAAAACGTCATCAACACGAGTTAACAAAATATTCCTGTCTAGAAAATAATTGCTTAAAATCTTATACAGATGCATAGAATAAATTAATGCAAAGTCCTTCTCTGAAAGAGTAACATCATTTCCATCTATCTTATGTGTGACAACAGCCCCTTTGTCATGTCCGCCATGACCAGGGTCAATCACTATCGATGTTATTCTTGGCTTACCATAACTTTTCAGGGCCTTAAAATAATTTTCAATCTGCCTTAAAGCCCTTTTAGTTATTAAAATCTCTCCTTTCCTTAAAAGTACGGGATCAACATAAATATAGTAACCAGTGGACGAAAGGCAATATTCAAATCCTACTTTAAATTTAAGATATCCCTTCTCATGCTTAACAGTCAAAATATCACTTTCGGCATTAAAACTGAACCTGAAGACTCTCTCATCAAGTGCATCCAGTATGTTGGTGTAAACAAATTCTTGCGCCTCTACAAGCACACAGACAAAAATCAAGTTAGCAAATAATATTATTTTCCCAAAGTTCAATTGCACTCTTTAAGTCACCTTTAAACCTTAGGCTGTTTTTAATGGTTTCATTCCTTATCTCTTTAAATTCCCTGCTAAACTTCAAAGGATTAATGCCATATCTTAAACAAACCGCAAAAAATCTTAAAAACGAAAACTTAATCCCATTTCCAATAAAAATTGGTACGTGATTTTTAAGCAAAAAAATTAAAAAACTTCTATTCTTTGTTAAATCTTCTGGAAAATTAAGAGCAGTATACTGTATCCTAAGCTTTCTGTAAATAAAAATACTTTCTCCGAAATAAACAGTTCTAAGTCCAAAATCTAGTCTTTGAAAATATTCATTCTTAATTCTACTATCAAATCCTCCAAGCTGGATAAACTTTTCCCTAGAGTAAAGACCGCAGTAGTCCATAGTAATTAAAGTCTTCTCATAATCTTTCTCAGAATTTACTAAAATCACCTTTAATTTTCGATGTTCATCAATAGTGGGAAGAAAAACTGAGGGAACAACCTCTTCTTCCTTATCGAAAAATTCCCCGCCAACAAGAAGTACATTCTTTTTAACTATCTCGTTGAATATATTAGGAATCCAAAAAGGGTTTAACAAATACATGTCACTTTGTAAAACAAAAACAAAACTACAAATGGACTCCTTCATTGCTAAGTTAACCTTTTCTCCTGCATTTAAATCATCAGAAAGCAAGATAAACTTCAATTTGTCGTAAGTATCTGAAATAAACTGGAGGGAAACTCTGTTACTCTGCCTTTCAATAGAAATAATCTCTCTTATGAAATCAAAATTAGAGAGGAATTCAAATAAATCCTCCCTAAAGATTTTTGTACCTCTATTTAAAATCACAAAAGAGATGCCAAAAGTAGACCTTTGCACATAATTACTCCTAGATCGAACAACCGTATAAGAATAGTCACTACTTTTAAAATACATAAGATCTACTTCAATAATCCTTACAATTAAACTATAATAATCACATGAAAATCATTAGAATGTTCAAAACAAGCATCTCAAGCATCGATGTCCTAAAATATACCATAATTTTTGTTATTTTAATACTTATGAGTTGCAAGGATAAGAACATAATGTATGATAAGAGAATAAAAAAAATGCTTGATAATAACAAGATCGAGTACAGAATAGATAAGGAAGGTGATTTTGTTATATTAAAGCCTCTGGGTAATACAACAGTAGAGATAATCATTAGGTCAAAATTGAATTCGTATCAGAATTCAAAAATAAGAGAAATATTTGGAATTGTTGAAACATTTGATGTGAATTCAAACAGAATTAATGAAATATCGGAATCTTTGATGAGTGATAGCCATAATAACCGAATTTTTGGATCATGGGAAATTATTAACGACTCTGAGAGAGGAAATAACTCTCTGGTATACATTGTGAAAGCCGACGAAAACGCCAAAGAATTTTTTTTACTTGATGTGTTTGAAGAAGTCGCGGCAACAGTATCTATTTTTAAAAAGGTAATAAAATCTGACAATTCAAACACTAGCAACATCAAAGATGAATCTAGCGACCCTGTTAATGACTCACAAGAAGAGACAAAAAAAGACAGCACAAAGAGCGACACTGTTGAGGAAGAGCTTCAAAAAATAGAGGCCAAGTAGCTATTCTACCCTTACAGAATTAATATCAAAATTGAATTTAACCCTGTCTCCTATTTTGATATTGAATCTAGAGAAAGAACCCTCTGGTACCTCAAGAGCATATTTGACCTTGTACGTAGATCTCACACTCTTCTCTGAAAACGGAACCAGACTGTGAATTTCTTTAATAATGCCTCCAGTATTAATATAAGCAATCTCAAGTGGCACAGGGGTGTTTCTCATCCAAAAAGATAAATTCTTCTCTTCATTAAACATAAAAAGGATACCATTGTTTTTATCTACAAACCTAGTCCCCATATACCCCTTAGCTCTACTAGAATCATCAAAAGCAAGCTTAACACAAAACTTAATATCGCCAATGACGATTTCTTTATCGTAAACATGCTCTACACAGGATATACAAAAAATTAAGACAAAAAATATGCAAAAAGCTCTCAGGGTTTATTGTCTCCACTCACATAAGTTTTAAGAGTCATCCTCAAGATATTACCATTTAAGGCAATAACAAAATCACCAACATCCCAAAAATAATTAAAAGGAGTCACAACACTGGCATCTCCAAATTTTTCTTTAATACTAAGGAAAATAGCATATTGAGAAATTAATTTTTTATCAAAAACGAAAGTATACGAATAAAGTTTGTCTGCATCAAAATTAAAGTAGGCATATCTTATATGGGTCTTACCCTCAAATTTCAAAGTTTGCGTTTTAGCGTAAGAAAATTCAACCTCCTCAACATCGTAATAAAAAATAGAGTTTTGGCGTACATTATCCTCCACAGACGCAACACTATCTCCCAGCTTAAAGGACAAAAAAATAGAAAACAAATAAAAAATTGTAATTCCCATATTAAGTTATCCCTTAACAAAAGAAAACATACATAAAAAACAAAACTATTAAAAAACTCGAGAACAAATAAAGCATAACATTAACCGTAAGCCCAAAATTAAATATTGGCTTAAAAAGTACAACGTTATTCCAAGAACGCCTAGTTCTTACCCTCTGCTTCCTTTTAAAGGGAGTCTCTTTAAGTTCTTCAAAAGGACTATAATCACACCTCGGGCAGCCCTCTCCAAACTCAGAAACAACCCCAACATATCCACAATTCGGACACTCAATATCCCCCAACTTAGACCGACAACTAGGGCATTCAGATTTATTAAGCCCAACCTTTTCTCCGCATTGTTCACAAAAAACCTCAAAACTGCCCTTCTTCAAACGATAATCCTTTAAAATGAAGTCTTAAAACAAAGTGACTTAAGAATAAGTATACATTAATTGTAATAAAAAATATATTATTGTATTTATAAGTAGGAAGATTAAAATGAAATCAGGATTTGTAGCAATAATAGGTAGACCCTCGACAGGAAAATCTACTCTTTTAAATTCAATATGTGAACACCAAATATCGATTATCTCACCTAAACCACAAACTACTAGAAATAAAATAAAAGGAATATTTACAGACAAGAGAGGTCAAATTGTCTTCATAGACACTCCAGGGTTTCACTTAAGCAAAAAAAAATTTAATATAGCTTTGATGAATAATGTACATTCTTCAATTACAGAGGCGGAATTAATCCTTTACGTAATTGACATTCAAGACAATCCTGCTGATGAAGAAAATGAGATATTGAAAATAATTATCAATTCCAAAGTCAATTTTTTAGTGGTAATAAATAAAATTGACATTAAGAAAACAAAAATAGAAGAAATAATGCTATTTCTGGAAAAAGAAGGTATTAAAAGAGAAAATATTATCAAAATATCCGCGGAGAAAAAAATTAATATTGAAGAGCTAAAAAGTAAGATTTATGAAAATTTCAAAGAAGGCCCTCTTTACTATCCAGAAGAATATTACACAGATCAAGAAATGAATTTAAGAATTAGTGAGATAATTAGAGGAGTGACAATTAAAAATCTTAAAGAAGAGTTACCGTACTCTTTATATGTAGACATTGATACTTTAGAAGAAAGAAGGCGAAATCTTTTCATCAGAGCAAATATTGTTGTAGCAGGCGAAAGTCAAAAGGGAATAATAGTTGGTAAGCAAGGTAGGGGGATAAAAACAATCGGTGAAGAGGCCAGAGCAAAAATATCAGAAATATTTGAAAGAAGATGTAATCTCTTCTTGCAAGTTAAACTAAAGAAAAACTGGAATAAGGAAACCAAACTAATTCAAAGAATAATAAACTGAAAAGATACTATTTTTAAAACCTTGAAACAAAAAAAACAGAATGATAGAATTAGTGTTTTAATGGGAGTAATATTATGAAAACGGCTCACTGGGCGGATTTTTATGCGAAAAGAATCATAGAAGAGAAAGGAGAAAAAGATAAATATACAGTTGCGTCCGGTATTACTCCTTCAGGAACTGTACATATTGGAAACTTTAGGGAAGTGATTTCTGTTGATCTTGTGGCAAGAGCATTGAAAGATGCGGGCCGAAATGTGAGATTTATCTATTCTTGGGATAATTATGACGTATTTAGAAAAGTACCTAAGAATATGCCGAATCAAGAATTACTTGCATCTTATCTAAGACAGGCCATAACGAGGGTTCCTGATACAAAAACTAATGAATCAAGCTATGCAAAAGCGAACGAAGTTGAATTTGCGCGTTACTTGCCCTTAGTAGGCATTAATCCAGAATTTATAGACCAGTCTTTAAGGTATATGTCAAGCAGTTATTCGGATCAGATTAAGTTTGCACTAGATCATAAAGATCAAATAGCAAAGGCTTTAAATGAACATAGAACAACAAATCTCGAAGCCAATTGGTATCCTGTTAGTGTCTTTTGCACTAAGTGTAACAGAGATACTACGAACGTAGTAAGTTATGATTACTGCTACTCTATTAAATATTACTGCGAATGCGGCAATAAGGAATCTCTTGATTTAAGGAAAACATGGGCTGTAAAGCTTCCATGGAGGATTGACTGGCCGATGCGGTGGAAATACGAAAATGTTGACTTTGAACCTGCTGGGAAGGATCATCATAGTAGTGGAGGCAGTTTTGATACTTCAATAGAGATTGTAAAAATCTTTGGAGGATCTGCTCCTATAACATTTCAATATGATTTCATATCAATCAAAGGTCGGGGGGGGAAAATATCTTCATCTTCTGGTGATGTTGTGTCCTTAAAAGATGTACTGGAAATATATACTCCTGAGATAACAAGATTTTTATTTGCATCAACAAAACCTAACATAGAGTTTTCAATATCATTTGACCTTGATGTAATAAAAATATATGAAGATTACGATAAATTTGAAAGAGTATATTACGGAATTGAGACTATTAAGGAGAGCAAGCGAGAAGCTTTTAAAAGAATTTACGAACTGTCTCAGCCCAAACTACCAGACAAGGAAATCCCATATCAAATTGGCTTCAGACATTTAAGTGTTCTTTGTCAGATTTTTGAAGGTAGTAAGGACAAAATTTTAAAATATCTAAACGATGTAAAGGAGTCCCAGAAAGAAAAACTTATTAATAAAATTGACTGTGCGTTTAACTGGATAAAAACCTACGCTCCTGAGGATTTTAAATTTTCACTAAGGTCTAATTTTGACAATATCGAACCTCTAAAGCAAGATTGCAAAAAAGCCATAAAACAGTTGCTAGAATTTTTGAAAAATGATTTCGAGAACATAGCTGAAAAAGACATTCAGGACGAAATTTACAATATTGCACGAAGCAACAACATTGAGCCCCCTTTGTTATTCAAACAAATCTACAACGTACTAATTGACAAAGACAAAGGACCAAAGCTGGCAGGATTCATTAAAATAATCGGTCTCACGAAGTTCGAAGAAATTGTAAAACAGTTCACTCAAATTTAATTTTACATCGAAACACAAGAGGCAGGTAGCCTCCCCCTTGCGTCGGTATTTCCAAAATAGGTTCTCTACTTTGCCTTACCCTGATTGGCCACAGATTCCATAGCAGCTCTGATCTTGGCTTCATCACCCAAGTAATAATGCTTAATGGGTTTTAAATCCTTATCAAGTTCATAAACCAAAGGAATACCAGTGGGAATATTAAGCTTTAAAATCTCATTCTCACCCATATTGTCAAGGTATTTCACAAGAGCCCTTAAAGAATTGCCATGAGCAGCAATAATAACCCTTCTCCCCTCAAGAACAGCCCTAGCAATCTTGTCTGTCCAATAAGGGATAACCCTTGCAACAGTATCCTTTAGACACTCTGTTGAAGGAAGTTCATTTCTAGGAATCCCCTTGTATCTTAAGTCATGAATTGGATGCCGCTTATCAGCATGCTCCAAAGGCATGGGAGGAACATCATAGCTACGCCTCCAAACCAGCACCTTATCTTCTCCATATTTAGCAGCCGTTTCAGCTTTATTTAATCCCTGTAAAGCTCCATAGTGCCTCTCATTAAGTCTCCAAGATTTCTCCACATCAATATAAGATTGCCCTAATTCACTCAAAATAATATTTAAAGTATCATTTGCTCTTACTAATACCGAACTAAAAGCAATATCGAAAAAGTAGCCTTCTTGTTTAAGGACTTTACCACCGTCCAAAGCCTCAGCAATACCCTTTTCAGAAAGCTTAACATCCGTCCAGCCTGTGAAAAGATTCTCTTTGTTCCATTCACTCTCACCATGCCGAACCAAAACCAATTTATACATAAAATCTCCTAAGAAACGTTTTTATTTTTAACAAAGCCTTAAAATACAAAGTAGCACAAAATGAAACTAATGTTAATAGTAAGATGTACTAACCATTACACATGCTGCATGAAATACTAGACAATGCTACTAGAATAAGTGCTATAATCAACATCGTATTGTTAAGGATAATTTGTAATGGAAATCGAAGAGCAAAAAGAATTGCTTGCAAAATATGCTGTTGAGAATTATATAGTAAGTGGTATGCATCTGGGTATTGGAACAGGAACAACTGTTTTTTACGCAATTAAATATTTGAGCGAAAAAATAAAATCTGGGTCTTTAAAAGATTTAACACTTTATCCGACAAGCAGCAACACTAAATATTTACTTGCAAGAGAAGGCCTTTCGTATGTATCTAAGTTTACTAAATTTAGAGAAAATATAGATATCACGATTGATGGAGCTGATGAGGTATTATTGGAGAAAAAAGCTTTAATAAAAGGTGGTGGGGCGGCTCATTTAATGGAGAAGGTGGTAGCTTATAATTCTGAAGAGTTATTAATTATTGCAGATGAAACGAAAATTGTAACATCTTTAGGTAAAAAAACTTCCGTACCAATTGAAGTGGCTCCAGATTCTACTGAATTTATTGTGGCAAGACTGGAAAAAATGAACTTCAATCCTGTACTGAGAACTTGTAAGCTTAAAGCAGGACCAATAATAACTGATAACAATAACTACATCCTCGATGTGGAAATGAATATTGAAAATCCCGAAGGTGTTGAAAAATATTTCAAACTATTCCCAGGGGTACTTGAAATCGGTATTTTTAATCATAAAAATACCAAAGTTGTATACTATCAAAATGGACAAATTAAAGAAGTTTGAGCTTCACCTTAAAAGAATTATCAATTAAATATTCTCTAATCAACCTAAGATAAAAACCCAGCTTAAACCTTTCCTCGCCATCTAAATAAAGGGTATTATTACTAAAAACAACTGCTTTATTTAACTTTAAAAGATAGTCAACAAACTGAACAAAATCTTCATTTTCATATCTAAACCTACTCTCTAAAAGAGAGATATTAAGCCCCCTTTTAGTACCAAAATTTGTCATGAAATGACAAATGAAAAAATCTAAATCACTTAATACCTCAAAAGTTGCAGAAGAGTCTTCTCTTCTTAAAAAATCATCATCCTTCCTTATTATGGCCTTAAGTTCATTCTCATAAATACCAATGAGTAAACTCACAGAACTCACCCCAAGACCTAAATATGGCTTAAGTTCCCAATACCTTAAATTATGCTTACTCTCACACCCCTTTAAAGCAAAATTTGAAATTTCATAATTTATGTAACCATTAGTTTCTAAAAAATCAAGAGAATAAAACCAGAAATCTTCAGCTTTATCTCTATTGTTATCACAACTAGTCTTGTTAAAAATAGTTGCAATAAGACTACTCTCATAAAACGAAATTTCTGAAAGGCATATATGCTCGGGCGCAAATCCCACTAATCTGATTAAATCAAGCTTGAGATGTTTTTTTTCTTGATAAGGAATATTGATGTTTAAATCAACATTCAAATCAAAGTTAAATTTACGAACACTATCAATTGCCATAGCCACCTTCTTAAAGGACATATTGGCAACTCCCATGATCCCTAAAAATTTTGAAGAAAAACTTTTAACATCAAGACTAATTCTACTAACAGAAAAATCATTTAAAATTCTTAAAAGAGAAGGCGTAATATCTTCAGGCCCAACTTCAAATGTAAATTCATCCAATTCAATAAAATTAAGACTCTCGAATAAAGAAATCAAAAAAGACTCCAAATAGGTATAAACCTTGGTTGTAGCAGCCTTATATTTAAAGTAAAACGTCTTAATTTTTGGGTGCCCCAAGTTTTCCAAATAACAATCCAGCTCACGCAATACCTTAACAAAGTGCGAAGACTCATAGCAACCGGCAAGATCAACATAAATACTTAACTCACTTAAAGGTAAAAAGTTAACTACCATATAAAGCTTAAAGAAATATAGCCTTAAAAAGGCTATCCGAATAAATGCTCAAATTTTTTCAAATTTTTTTCACATTCAAGCTTAAAATTCTCCAATTTGCTTATTTTAAGTTCATATTCTCTAATGCCCTCCTCAAGGTTAGTAAAATTTTTATTAATATCTATTGAGCACTGAACAATATCGCCTTGTCGAGGCGCAAGAGTAAAAAATGTAAATTTCCATCCTCCCGCATTTATTGTAGATATTATCCTTTTTTGAAAAACATAATCTGAGATTAAAACAAGTTTTTGAAATTCCTTCCTATGCAAATAAATAAACTCATTCCACTCATTAAAAATGGCATCTGGCAACTCATCTAAACCAATTTCAATAATATTATTTATTGACAAGAGTATGTGAAGTGTTTCCAATAAATTTAAATAATAAGCTTCAAAACACTGAATAGTACTATCTAGTAGAGAAACCTTAACAAGCAACTTAGATATATCAAGACTATGTTCCTTCATAATTTTCGATATTTTTTCTTTAGTATGCTCTATAATGAATTTTTTGTGTGTTTCCTTAATATTCTCGCTTACCTTGATCTGCTCCACCTTTTCATAGTAATCACCAATTTCTTTGTTAATTAAATTTAAATTGTTATTATTAGCCTCATTAGAAAAGAAATCAAGCGTACTTGAAAGCCTTTCTAAAAATTCTTGCTGAATAAAAAAAGTAGCTATCTTGATGCAAGAACATGGGGTCTTGCTTATCTTGTCAAATTCTTCAATTTTTTGTCTAATATCTACCCTAAAATTCAAATATCTGAGCTTATCTAAAAATTTATTAAAAATATCTTCATCACTTAAAAGCGCCTCTCCCTCTAGTTCCAAAAGCTCTGATTCTGGGTAATATTTTTTTATCAAACTCTTAACAATGCTTAAAGCATCATAAAAAATTTCCTTATTAAAATCTA
The DNA here is from genome assembly GCF_021165755.1 of Borrelia sp. RT5S. Classification (NCBI taxonomy): domain Bacteria; kingdom Pseudomonadati; phylum Spirochaetota; class Spirochaetia; order Spirochaetales; family Borreliaceae; genus Borrelia; species Borrelia salvatorii. The sequence continues at coordinate 708,994 of NZ_CP088936.1, read as the reverse complement.
ACTTTGAAGCATTATTAATAACCCTAATAATATCTTTATAGATCTTATCCAAAAATACAATCTTATCTTTAAGTAAGTTAGCATCATTAATAAGACCTGACTGTTCCTTATAAGAGTAATAGTTTATTAAACTGTACCTGAAAATACTAAAATTGAGATGTTTTTGAAAATCGAAAAATCGATAGAACCCCAAAGAGCCAAAATCAAAAAACTTCATATCATCATATTATAACAAAAACGTTATTTAATCTTTTTATAAAGACTTAAAAGAACAGGAGACGCTATAAAAATCGAAGAATAAGTACCAACAACCACACCCACCATAAATATTAAAGAAAAATCCTTTATGGCACCCTCGGTAAATATATAAATAGACAATACAGCAACGAATGTAGTAACAGAAGTCAAAATAGTCCTTGATAAAGTTTGCCCAATACTTATGTTTAAAACACTTAAAAATGAAGTACCAGTAAGACTCCTAGAATTCTCCCTAATTCTGTCAAAGATGATTATAGTGTCATTTAAAGAATATCCAATAATAGTCAATATTGAAACAATTATTGAACTGTTTATCTCTATCCTAAACACTCCTAAAAAGGAAATCACAAAGAGTATATCATGTATCGTTGCAAATATTGATGCAATAGCATAGCTTAACCTAAATCTTAGTGCCACATAAACTAAAACAAGTGCAAACGTCAAACAAACCAATAACGTTGCCTTTGTCCTTAAAGTAGAGGAAAAACTTGAATCAATAAAATAAGAATCAAGAATTTCAACATTAGCCTGATATTCTGCCTCTAATTTTTCAATCAAAGCGCTTTGTATGTCTTTCTTAAAAGCATAATCAGTAACATCTGACTTCACCACAACAAAAAAATGACTCCTAAATTCATCACCTAATATAATCTCATTGACCTCAAATGTTTTATAAGTTGAAGACAATATCCTCTTGACTTCGTCATCTTTAATTCCCGATTTCTCTATGGCAAAATTGATACTAACTCCAGAAGAAAAATCTATCCCCCAGTTATACCCATTATGATACACAAAAGTACAAACAAGCCCCAAAAAAATCACAAAAAGGCTAATCACCATTACTCTATTGCCGTATTTCAAAAAATTAAACATTTTTTGCATAATGAGAACTCCAAGAAATACTTACAAACTTACTTTTATTACAAGAAACTATAACTTCCAAAATGAACCTTGAAAATACTAAACTGCTGAAAAGAGACGCTACAATACCAACAGACAAAGACCATGCAAATCCCTGAATCACTCCTGTCCCAAGAAGAGTCAAAAATAGAACAGCAATGAAAGTTGTAACATTTGAATCCATTATTGTCCAAAAAGCTTTCTTAAATCCATCTTCGAAAGCTCTTTCAAACTTACGACCATTCCTTATTTCTTCTTTAATTCGCTCATAAATAATTATGTTAATATCAACAGCCATACCCATAGTTAATACAAGACCTGCAATACTTGTAAGAGTTAAAGTAAAATTAAAAGCCGACAGAATCGCCAAGATTAAAAACAAATTATAAACAACCAGCGAAAATCCTGCCACAAAGCCACTGAACCTGTAATAAATCAACATGAAAAGAAAAATTAAAACGAGAGCAAGAAGAGATGCCTTTATTCCAAGCTCAACTGTCCTCTCCCCAATAGTAGGCCCAATAACCCTAAGATCATCTATTTTTATTTTAACTGGAAAAGCCGCTGTTTTAAAAACAAGTGCAAGCTCACTGGCTTCTTTCTTATCAAAAGAATCTCCCTGAATTGAAACATTACCACCAGCAATAGCATAACTAATGCCCGCCACCGACTTAATCTTGCCTTCCATAACCACAGCCAAAGCTTTCCCAATGTTCTTTTGAGTAAATCCAAAAAATTTTTCACTTCCCTCACTATCTAAGCTAAATGTAACCATGTCCTTACCGGTTCTGTGATCACTTGAAACCCCAGCATCCCTAATGTGTACACCATCAAAAGAACTACCAACACTAGAGTCCACAACATAATAGCGAACACTAGATTCATCATCAACGCCATAAGAATCTTTAACATACCAAGGAAAAATTTTCTTATTTTCACCAAGGCTCATATTATCTTTAATCTCAGAAATAGAAAAAATAGGTCCGGCCTCCAAGATTTTAGCATTAAGCATAGAGGTGCCCTCATCGTCAACAACATAAAAGGTCAAATTACCTTTACCACTTAAAAGAGAATCAACGCGATTCTCATCCCTTTCCCCTGGAATATCTAGGAAAATTTTACTACCACCCGCCTCTCTTATAATCTTAGGTTCTGTAAGCCCAAAGGTATCCACCCTCTCTTTCAATATTTGCATCGTACGCTCAATGGATTCCTCCCTTTCCAAAGAGGTCAAACTTCGTCCCAACTTTTTCTCAAGATCTGAATAATCAAGAGAAATAGTAACGCTCATTCCTCCAGACAAATCGAGACCAAGCTGTATTATTCTGCTCTTATCTCTCTTTATATTTTCATAATGTTTGTAAATTTCAAGGTTAAGTTCTTCAATATCAGAATCTGTTAAAAATCCATCTCGCAAAGTCTTAACACTCAAAGAGCCAGGAAAAACTCTACCATAAACCTTGTAATTTTTCCTTGCCACCGGTATTAAATACTTTAAATCATCCGGAATCTGTGCATCTGGGTCCTTCTGGTACAACTCTTTAAGCCTAACAAGAGCACCAAAAGCCTCCCTCTTGGAATAATCCTTTAAAGCTTCCTTTGAATACGAACTAATCCTCTTATCTTCCTCTCCGGTAAAAAAATACCACTTTAAGGTAGGAGACACTAAAAGATAAGAAAAAAACGTTACAACTACTATTAGCACAAATTTAGAGAGCTTACTCATCCTAATACACCCTTATATCTTAATTGAGCACGTAATACCTGCCAACTCTACCGTTCTTATTTTTTATCTTCAACCTTTTCAGAAATAACCTTTTCAATTGAAGTCTTCAAAAACCTCACGTCAGAAGCCGAATTCAGTTCGAGAACAACTTCAGCATCACCGATCTTCTTAACAACGCCAAAAATCCCACCCACAGTCAAAACTTTATCGCCCTTTTTAAGGTTTTGTATCATTTCTTTCTTCTTCTTCTCTTCTCTACGCTGAGGAGATATTACTAAAAACCAAAATATAGCAACTACAGGAACAAAGACCAATAAACTCCTAAAAAAACTACTGCTATGGCTAAATTCTTGTAATATAAACATAAAATCTCCTACCCTCTAAACGTACACAACTCTTATCCTCGAAATATCATCTGGATATGCTACCCCAAAGAGGAGCTTAAGCTCCTCTTCTTTACTATAACCAGACTTACTAATCTTATTGTATCCCTCAATTAAATACTCAATAAGGAAAGTGTCATTTTTACAAAGAGCCTTACTAAAAGCACTCCTGTAAAGCCCAAGCTCAAAAAGCTCCTTAACACCCTTGTCTTTATGTTGCCTTAAAAGCTCCTTATCTATTATTGCCCTAGCGCCATCATACCCGATACAAAACACAAACTCATTTTCACTCAAATCCAGGGCCCCTTAACACAATAATGATATTGAAAAACACAAAATTAAGCCCAATCTACATCATCCCCATTCCAGGATCCATAGGGTACCCACCACCAGCACCACTCTTTTCTTCCTTAACTTCAGCAATAGCGCATTCGGTTGTTAAGAGTAGTCCCGCAATTGAGGCTGCATTCTGAAGAGCACTTCTTGTAACCTTAGCAGGATCAATTATCCCACTATCAATCATATTTACCCATTTAAATCCAGCTGCATCAAACCCAAGTCCCTTCTTCTCAGTCTTAATCTGGTGAATATAAATAGAACCCTCAAACCCAGCATTAGAAATTATCTGTCTCATAGGCTCCTCGAGACTTCTCTTTACAATCTCAAACCCCTGCTTCTCCTCATAGCTAAGCTTACTTGTGTCAACAGTGTCAAGATACATAGCGACCTCAATAAGAGTTGCACCACCTCCAGGAACAACACCCTCCTCAACAGCAGCACGAGTAGCAGACAAAGCGTCCTCAACCCTATGTTTTTTCTCCTTAAGCTCTACCTCAGTAACAGCCCCCACATTAATAACAGCAACACCGCCAACAAGTTTTGCAAGACGCTCCTGAAGCTTCTCTCTGTCATACTCAGAGCTGGTCTCCTCTATCTGCTTCTTAATAAGCTCCGCACGCTCCCTTATTTGCTCTTTATTTCCAGTATTAATAATAGTAGTATTATCCTTGTCTACCTTCACAGACTTAGCTTGCCCAAGTTGTTCAAGCTCGACACTCTCAAGACTAAGCCCCAACTCTTCACTAACAAGAACCCCCCCAGTAAGTATCGCAATATCTTCAAGCATAGCCTTTCGTCTATCTCCAAATCCAGGAGATTTAATTGCACAAACCTTCAATGCCCCACGCACACTATTTAAAACAAGAGCAGCAAGAGCATCCCCCTCAATGTCCTCAGCAATAATTAACAAAGGCTTATTTGTATTTAAAACTTTTTCAAGAACGGGTAAAAGTTCCTTAATAGTACTAATCTTCTTTTCGCATATCAAAATAAGAGCATCATCAAAGCTCACGCTCATATTCTCTTTATTTGTGGAAAAGTAAGGAGAGAGATATCCTCTATCAAATTGCATACCCTCAACATAAGAAATTGTAGTATCAAAAGTCTTTGATTCCTCAACAGTAATAACTCCATCCTTTCCGACTCTATCCATCGCTTCAGCAATTTTCTCACCTATAGAATTATCATTATTCGCAGAAATAGACGCCACCTGCGTAATTTCTTCCTTAGTAGTAATTTTCTTTGCAGCCTTACGAATCTTATCAGCAGCCAAAGACACAGCATGATCTATGCCCTTCTTTATTCCAATAGGATTAATGCCAGAAGAAACATTCTTAAGCCCCTCCCTAGCAATTGCGTAAGCAAGCACAGTAGCCGTAGTAGTACCATCTCCAGCTACATCGTTTGTCTTAATAGCAACCTCTTTTAAAAGCTGGGCCCCCATATTCTCAAATGCGTTCTCAAGTTCAATCTCACGTGCAACACTAACCCCGTCCTTAGTAACCGTAGGAGACCCAAATTTCTTATCAATTAAAACATTTCTTCCCTTAGGCCCAAGAGTCACCTTTACAGCATTTGATAATTTTTCAATGCCGCTGAGTAAACTTTTCCTAGCATCTTCATTAAAATGCATTTCCTTTGCCATAAATCTTACCCCTTTTAAGTATCAAAATTAAATTTAAACCTAACATCGTAAATGTTAGCATAAACCTTATACATATCACTATAAGGATATAAAATTTTTTATTTATTAATCAAGACTCAAATCACGGAAACTAACCAATAATTTACTGTAAACAAATACCATTTCTACTAATCTCATATATACTTATTATTAAGATTTTTATGTTGTTTAGAAAATTTAGAGGTTCAAGTACCTACATCGTTATTATCTCGATAACCGCATTTGCTGAAAACAAATTATGTTCCATTTTATCAAACACAAGGTATTTAATTGAAAATAAAAAACTAAGATATAAGATACATTGGACATTCCCGACATACTTTTTTGAAATTCTGAAATTAAATCCAGAATTAAATGAATGGTTTTTTAAAAGACTTAAAAATAATGAAGATATTTACATACCAAGCACCTACAGCGGCAGTCCCCATGAATACATGCTACACGACGAGATCCATGTAGACCTATATTGGTCCTTAAAAAATCCATTCGGTAGTGGATATAAAGATTTATTCAAAGATAGTCCTCCTGTATTTTATATGTACAAGATGGAAAAACTAAGAAAAAAAGTGCTTGAACTATATAGAAAGCTTCATTTTAACTACATAGAAGGAGTAAGATACACAAAAAATAAAAAAAAATATTTAGTTTTTTACAAAAATAATTGTCAATTCTTATCCGAAATTCAAGACCCTGGAATACACAAGAAGAATATAAATACACTTCTTTACTTTCATGAAATTAAAGAAGTGTACAATAATCAAGAATTGAAAAATTTCCTACTCTCCCTAACGGGGCTGGAAACGAACCTTTATAGCATTAAGATACAAAATCTAGAAGGAACCAAAATAGTTGCCGACTTTTTAGAAATCCCAGAGTTCAATTCACTAAGGGAACAAGCAATAATTCTACAATTCCAAAACAAAAGACTAAAAGAATATCAAATAAATGAAAATTCTCTAAAAGAATTTTTAACTAGTAAAAATTTTGAACAACACCCAAACAACCCAGAGTCTGTTACGAGCAAAAACCTTGAATACAACATGGAAGGCAATTTTACGCTATCCCATTTGAAATATAACGTGAAGTTTGAAGAAGGAAAACTTAGCAAAATACAACACAAGGAGAGAAAAGTTGAATTTCTAAACTCTTGCAGAACTTATCTTAGAATTTTATCAAAAAAAGAAATCATTATAGAACCAACTATTGAAAGCTCATTCTCATTTTCAAATGATAAAATTTTAGGTGTTAGGCAATACTTGGATTTCAATACAAAAGAAAAGTCAATAATTGATTTCTTCCTGGATGAAAATCTTGCAGGCTTCTTTATATCTATGAAAATAGTATGGCCCTCTGATATAGCATTAGATAGTAAAACTCTAAAAACAGTCGACACAAATTATTTACTTGAATATTCAAGTTTAGAGATACCCATCTTCGAAGTTAACAGAGAAACAAGCTTAAAGATTACTGCAAGATACAATGACTATGACACTTACGAAAAAATTATTGAAACAAAAAGAGACGCTAAGGGGTACATTAACGGCACGGAATTTTTAATCTCTAAGGGAAATGACCAGAGCAGCAATTTTTTTATTAGTTTTCTACACATCGAAAAATACATAATATACACAATTAATTACAAAATCGAAAAACGGTGCAATAAGAGATGGTTTATTTTAAACATAGGAGGTTCTTACAATATAGTAAAGACCGAAGATTTGAGTAATTATTCTTTGAGTCTGAATTTATTATTACTCCCAATGAATAATAATTTTGATAACAAAATAAAGATAAATTCAAAAATAAAAAATCTGCTCTTCTACCCAACCATAAAAATATGAAAATAAATAACCGACAATAGTAAAATATCAATAAATCGTTATAAAATTATTCCATAAGGACGTTAAAGTACTTAATCTTAAATAATAAAAGGTTTATTATATGAATAATGACATAATGGAAGTGCATTCCACTTTAGAAAAGGTAGGAATTACTAATGACCCTGTCCTGTTAAAGGCGTTAACAACAGAATTGGGAATGAAAGCTTCTCATTCAAGAAATAGGATAATTTTATATATAGCATCAAACCCAAGGGAATACTTCACAGCAAAAGAAATTTATAATAAATTAATAACAGAAATACCAAGCTTATCGAAAGCAACAGTGTACAACACACTAAACATTTTAAAAGAACGCAACATTTTAAAAGATATAAAAACAACTGACCAAAAGGAAACGAGATTTTACCTAAGTTTGTCTTCTACAATAGCTCACTTTAAATGTAATAGATGCAACCAAGTCTATCCGATACAACTCAATGAGATTAAAGATATTTTGAAAGACAAACTTGGAGAGGAATGGAGAACTAAATCTATTGAAATTATTTATTCGGGAGCATGCAACAACTGCTCCCAAAAATTGAGCAAGGAAAATGTAGACATTCTTTGCGACTCCAACTACAAGGAAAACAATTTATGACCATAAAAAATGCTATCTTCATTTTTGTATTCCTACTTCTCCTAGTACTAGTCAGTCCAAGGGTGAAGTTTAGGAACGAATTTATAAAGGTTAAAGTTCCTAATAAACTTGAAGAACTGGACCAATACTTATTGATTGGAGAGTCTAAATTCAATTTAGAAGAAAACACAAAAAAGGAAATCATATGGAACAGAAACAAGGAACAAGCAGAATACTCTGTTGTTTATTTTCATGGATTTGCGTCATCCAAAAATGGGATCTATCCTGTTCCAAATAACATAGCAAAAGCTTTAAATGCAAATATTTTTTTTACAAGATTCAAAGGTCACGGCATCGACGAAAAAGATGCGTTTAAAGGTATTCAAACTCAAGATTGGTTAAGGGACATTGACGAGGCTATTCAAATTGGAAAATTAATAGGAAAAAAATTAATAATTATTGGGACCTCAAATGGTGGAACTGCCGCTATTTGGGCACTGGAAAACTATCCAAACGAAATACACTCTGCTGTCCTAATATCTCCTAATGTCTATCCTAAAGATAAGAGAACAAGCTTGATTTACTATCCCTGGGGCCGCCAACTTGCATATCTTGTAACAGGTGGGTACAATAAATTTGAAACAAAGGAAAGTAAGAAGATAGAGCACGAAGTGGTTAAAACCTTCCATTCAGAATTGCAACAAGTAGATTCAATAATCGCAATGATGGGCCTTGTTAAGTTAATCAACTCGTATGGATTTGATAAGATAAAGACCCCTATGATAATAATTTATCCTCCCAAGGACCCAACAGTAGATACTAGTAAGATAAATCAGTTTATAAGCGAATATGGGGGACGTATAAAAGAAATACCGATTACCCTTATTGAAGGCCGTCACTCTCACGTTCCAGTCGGAAATCACAGCTACAGGAGCGCCCAAAACACGTCTTATTTCACAAAGTACGCAATTGCCTTTATCAAAAACATAGAAAGCAAGTAATACAACACTTGCTTTCACTTTCAAACTTTAATTACCAAGTATTTCTTCTATCTCATTCTTCAGTACGCTGACCCCAGGTCCGTAAACCACCTGAATTCCATTGTTCTTAATAATCACTTTCTTAGCCCCGGTATTATCCAGAGTAGTTTGCAAAACCTTAATAGAATCCTTTACAGTAACTCTAAGTCTTGTAGCACAACAATCAAGCTCAACAATGTTCTCAACACCTCCAAGACCTGCAATCACCTCAGATGCAACAGAACCCTCTTTTGACTCTCTAAAAGAAAGAGATGAATCACTAGTATCTAGGATATCCTCCCTTCCTGGAGTCTTATAGTCAAATCTAGATGTAAAGAAATAAAAACTCAGATAATACAAGAAAAACCAAAAAACACCTACCATTGGTACTAATACCCAATTTGTTCTGGAATTACCTTGCAAAACCCCAAAAAGAATAAAATCAATAAATCCACCAGAAAAAGTCTGCCCTATTGTAATTTGTAAAATATGTGAAAGCATAAATGCAAAACCATCAAATACAGCATGCATAACATAAAGAAAAGGTGCTACAAACAAGAAAGAAAATTCAAGAGGCTCCGTAATTCCTGTCAAAAAGGAAGTCAAAGCTGCTGATAGCAAAAGACCAAAAACTTTTGTTTTCTGACTAGGTTTTGCAAGTCGGTAAAGAGCAAAAGCAGCGCCGGGCAATCCAAACATCATGGTAATAAATCTTCCACTCATAAAACGGCTCGTTCCAACAAAAAATCTATCAGTACCCTGAGCAGCAAGTTCAGCGAAAAAAATGTTCTGAGTTCCCTCAACTAACTTACCATCCACAATCTCAGACCCACCAAGACCAGTTGTCCAGAAGGGCAAATAAAATATATGATGCAATCCAAAGGGTCCAAGCATTCTTAAAAACACACCATAAATTAGAGTTCCAACATAACCTGTTGCATCTACTAAACCACCCACTTTGCTAATTCCAGACTGCATAAACGGCCAAAAAATAAACATAAACACAGCAAGCAGAATGCTTGCAAAAGAAACAACTATCGGTATAAACCTAGAACCTGAAAAAAATCCAAGAACTCTTGGAAGCTCAACTTTATTTAACCTATTGTGAAGATAATAAGTCAATATCCCAACAACCACACCCCCAAAAACACCCGTCTCTAAAGTCTTAATCCCAAGTATTAGCCCAACAGCTCCACTTGAGAGAACTTCAGCTTTTCCTGACATATCAACTAAAATACCAATAGTAGCATTCATAACAAGATATCCAATAAAAGCTGCAAGCCCTGCAGTTCCCTTGTCTGATTTTGCAAGCCCAACAGCAACTCCAATCGCAAATATCGGAGCTAAATTCACAAAAATAATAGCACCCGCCGTGCTCATTATTTTAAAGGCTGACTGCAAGAAAAATATATCTAGAAAAGAATAGGCGCTAACCGTCGCCGGGTTGGATAAAGCCCCCCCAATTCCTAAAAACAATCCCGATGCAGGGAGAATAGCAATAGGCAACATAAAAGAACGTCCAAATTTTTGAGCATTCTCAAAGAATTTTCCCATAAAAACTCCTATCTGTCTTAAAAAGACACAACAAACATTATAAATACTTTTAAATTTCCCCAACCTCATTTATCTTTTTAACAAAACTTTTTGTAATTTCCATAGGCCTCGTAATAGCCCCCCCTACAACAACAAAAGAAACTCCCAGTTCAAAGCATCTCTTGGCTTTAAGAGGTGTATCAATCTTGCCCTCAACTACTAATTTTGATTTAAAATTACACTTGAGCAACTTCTTTAAAAAGGAAAAATCATCATCTGCAATGTTGTACCCCTCAGTGTCCTTTGTATATCCATGCAAAGTTGTACCAATAAAATCAAACCCAAGCTTATCAGCAGTAACAGCTTCTTCCAAAGAACCAATATCTGCCATTAGAAGTTGATCTGGATATTTATTCCTAATTCCATTAAAAAATTCAGACAGCAAGATTCCACCCGGACGTTCTCTTAGAGTAGCATCAAGAGCAATAACATCAACACCTTCCCCGCATAGTTCATCAATCTCCCTAATAGTAGGTGTAATAAAAACGGGAGAATTGTTATAGACCCTTTTAATAATGCCTATTATCGGTAAATTAACCTCTGATTTTATTCTGCTAATATCTGAAATCCCATTGGCTCTAATTCCAACTGCTCCCCCCAGCTTTGCTGCTAATGCCATCCTGGACATAATAAAACTACCATGCAATGGCTCATCCTCAAGCGCCTGACAAGAAACAATTAAACCTCTTTTAATCTCCTTATTAATACTAAAACCTCCTATAACCTAACTTCTTGCAGAATTTAAATATGATCAATGCGACCTATACAATTTTTCAAAAAGTATAATCCATTATAGATTTAAGAACACAAAAATACAAAAATTTTGCTTGACATGTTTATATTAAACTATAATCTAAACATGTCAAGCAAAATAAACTGGTTTCCTGGCCACATGAAAAGGGCCTTGGAATTAATCAACGAAAATCTTAATAGAACAAATATCGTATTGGAAATCCTTGACGCGCGGGCGCCACTTAGTAGTAAAAATCCACTAACCGAACAAATCATTAAAAATGCAGGAAAGGAAAAAATAATACTTTTAAACAAGTCAGATCTTACAATTGAAAGAGAAATTTTAAAATGGAGGTCATATTTTGATTCTCTTGGTGATCACGTAATAATTAGCAATATTTACAAAAAAGGAATGAAGAAACAGATAATAGACAAAATTAAAAAAACAGCAAGTGTGAAAAAAATCAAAACTTACACAGAGAAAATAAAAGTCTTAGTAATTGGAATTCCAAATGTTGGAAAATCATCAATAATGAACCTACTGGTAGGGAAAAAAAGCGCAAGTGTTGCAAATAAACCGGGGCATACAAAAAATATACAAATCGTTAAAGTAAATGAAGAAATTAATATTTTTGATACTCCCGGTTTATTATGGCACAATTTAGAAGACCAGAAAATTGCAAAAAAACTTGCAATACTAGACATGATAAGAGAAGAAATAATAGACAGTACGGAACTTGCGCTCTACTTGCTTAAAGAAATGCACAATAATAACAAAAACAATTTGTTAAATAGATATAAAATAGCCTCAACGGATTCACTTAAAATTTTGGAGGAATTTGCAAAGGTAAGGGGGTTTATGAATAAAAAATGCAAAATAGACATGCAGAGAACATCAAAAACACTAATAAAAGAATATAGAGAAGGCAAGTTTGGAAAAATAATACTCGACCTTAACATACCAAAACAACATTAAATTAAAATTATTTACATAAGAATTAATATAAAGTATAATTCACTACTGTGCAATTTACTGATGCATGCGTAAAAAAGGAGGGTCCCATTAGTTGAATAGTCTTATCCTAGAGATTAAGGACTTAAGTCATTGCTACACTGATAGCGGTAGTAAAACTCTAGATAAAGTTAATTTAAAAGTTAAAAAAAATGAATTTATTACACTACTTGGTCCATCGGGCTGTGGGAAGACCACTCTTATTAAGATACTGGGAGGCTTTTTAAGTCAAAGGGATGGTGAGATCTACTTTTTGTCGAAAGAGATTTCAAAAATTAGCCCTAATAAGAGAGAGCTGAACACTGTATTTCAAAATTATGCGCTGTTTCCACATATGAATGTTTTTGACAATATTGCATTCGGTCTTAGAATGAAGAAAATAAACAAAAATTTGATCAAGGAAAAAGTAAGTTCATCTCTTTCTTTGATTGGAATGCAAAAATACGCTTATAGAAACATTAATGAATTATCGGGAGGACAAAAACAAAGAGTTGCAATCGCAAGGGCAATAGTTATGGAGCCTAAACTTTTGCTATTAGATGAACCACTCTCTGCACTTGATTTAAAGATGAGACAAGAGATGCAAAGAGAGCTTAAAAATATACAAAGGAAGCTTGGAATCACTTTTATTTATGTTACTCATGATCAAGAAGAAGCCTTAACAATGAGTGATAGAATAGTTGTAATGAATGAGGGAGTAATTCTTCAAATTGGGACACCTGAGGAAATTTACAACGAACCTAATACAAAATTTGTGGCTGATTTTATTGGAGAAAGTAATATTTTCGACGGAACATACGAGGACGAGTTTATTGTTAGTATGTTTGGCAAAAATTTTGAATGCCTTGACAAGGGGTTTGAAAATAAGGAACCAGTTGACCTTGTAATACGACCAGAAGATGTAAAGATACTTCCCAAGGGTAAGGGACACTTAAGTGGAGTTATAACCTCGGCGATATTTCAGGGTGTTCACTACGAAATGACACTAGAGATTGCAAAATCCAACTGGTTAATCCAGAGTACAAAACTTACGAGAGTCGGGGAAGAAGTTGATATATTCCTAGAGCCTAACGACATTCATGTAATGGGTAAAAAACAATAATGATGAACAGAATAACATTGGTCCTATATGTTCTATTTTTGTCAATCTTTGTTATAATCCCGCTTCTCATAATCATAACGCTTGGATTCCTTAATGAAAATAATGAAGTTACATTTGCAAATTTTAACAGACTACTAGAACCAAGTTACTTAAGGATTTTTTCAAGAAGTACTAAACTCGCGTTCATTGCAACCATTTTCTGTATTCTTATTGGATATCCTACGGCATGGTTCATATCAATATCGAAAAAAAGTATTCAAAACGTACTCATAATAATGATAATACTTCCCATGTGGGTTAATACCCTGCTTAGAACTTACGCTTGGATACGGATATTAGGAAGAAATGGAATTATTAATAACCTGCTTGAAGCAATAGGACTTCCCAACATGGATTTAATCTACAATGAGCAAGCTGTAACAATCGGCATGGTATACAATTTTCTGCCATTTATGGTGCTACCTGTGTACACAGGTCTTTTAAAGATTAAGCCTGAATATATTGAAGGTGCAAGGGATCTTGGAGCAAGAATGTGGCAAATTTTGCTGTACGTAAAGGTACCATTGACATTATCTTATCTTGCGACAGGAATAATAATGGTATTTATTCCCTCCATTACGGTATTTATCATCTCAGACTTGTTAGGTGGCTCTAAACAAATTTTAATTGGAAACTTAATTGAAAAACAATTCTTATTCGTAGAAGATTGGCATACTGGAGCTGCTATTTCTTTTATTGTCATGTTAGTGATATTAATGTTTAACCTCACAATACTTAGATTAATGCAAAAAAATAGTGTGGAATAAGGAATCAATATGCTTAACGTACTAAAAAACACTTTTTTATTCTTTACATTTGGATTTATTTACGCTCCCATAATAATTTTAGTAGTTTACTCCTTCAACGCGGGGGATCATGGCTTTTTTTGGCAAGGGTTTAGCTTAAAATGGTACAAGGAAGTTTTTGAATCACAGCAAATAAAGACCGTAATATACAATACTCTATCCGTAGCAATAATATCATCTTTAGTTTCTGTTGCAATTGGTGTCCTGGGTGCCTATGGCATTTATAAAACCAAAAATAGAAGAATAAAAACAATTCTGCTATCGATCAATAAAATACCGATAATTAATCCTGATATTGTAACAGGTATTAGCTTGATGACATTTTACTCAGCTATAAAAATACAGCTAGGATTCTCTACCATGTTAATGTCACACATAATGTTTTCAACACCTTATGTAGTAATAACAATTTTGCCCAAGCTATATTCACTTCCAGAAAATATCATTGATGCAGCTCGCGACCTTGGAGCTTCAGAGAGTCAAATATTTAAAAACATAATATTCCCAGAAATAATTGGAGGCGTAGCCACAGGCGGACTTATTGCATTTACATTATCCGTTGATGATTTTTTAATATCCTTTTTTACAACAGGACAAGGCTTTAATAACTTATCAATACTTATAAATTCTTTAACAAAGAGAGGAATAAAACCTATTATAAATGCAATTTCTTCCATCTTATTTTTTGTAATACTTAGTCTTTTATTTATTATTAACAAATTTGTAGGAATTAAAAAATTAACAACAGACACAGAAATTTAGATAAAAGGAGTTTAATTTTGAAAAAAATATTAGTAATATTAATCTTAATAATTCTATCTTGTAACCCTGGAGAGAAAAAAGACACTCTTAATATTCTTAATTGGGCAGAATACATTGATGAAGACTTGTTGGCTCAATTTGAAAGAGAAAATAATGTAAAGATAAACTATGAAATCTTTAATAATAATGAAGAAATGATGGCAAAGTTCAACAGCACAAAGGGTTATTATGACATAATAGTGCCCTCAGAGTATTTAATCGGGGAATTGGCAAGTGAAAATAGAATTGAAAAAATAGACCACGAAAAATTGCCAACTGTAAGAGAAAATATTTTAGAAGAACTTAAGGACCTAGAGTATGACCCTGGAAATGCTTACTCTATACCTATGTTTTGGGGGGTAATGGGAATACTTTACAATAAAACAAAGATTGACGCAAAAGACATGAATGGGTTTGATATCCTATTTAACGAAAAATATAGCAAAGAAATTGCAATGCTGGATTCTCCAAAAGAAAATATTGGAGTTGCACTTAAACAACTTGGTTATTTATTTAATGAGCACGACATATCAAGAATAAAAGAAGCCGGGGAAGTATTAAAAAAACAAAACCCTTTGCTGGTAGGCTATTTCTCAGATATTGCTGCAAAATCACTAATACTTAATGGAGAGGCGTCTATTCAGTTAACATGGAGCGGAGAGGCTCAAGACGCGATGATGAAAGACGCAAATCTAGATTTTTATGCTCCTGAAGACACAAATCTCTGGATTGACGTAATGGCTATTCCATCAGACGCCCCTCACAAAGAACTTGCTTACAAATTCATAAACTTTCTTTATGAGAATGAAGCATCTTACGCAAACTTTCAAGAGACAAGATATAATTCCCCAAACAAAAATGTGCTGAGTCGTTTAAAAGATGAGGCAGAGCAAAATCCTGAAATGAAATTATACTTAGAAGAAAAATTTCTTCCAAAAGATTTTTCAAAACTGGAAGTATTTAAAACAGTACCTAGAGAAGTAAAAGAAGAACAACTAAAAATATATGTAGAATTAGCTTCCTGAAAATTATCTAAAGGGAAACAACCTTTCTAAAGGTTGTTTCCTAGATTCTAGCAAAACGCAAAATATGCTTTTTTAAACTAACACCAATTATAGAAGAAATGATGATGATACCTAGAAAAGCTTGATAGAACAAAAATGAGATGATATCAACTGGAGATATGGCCCCCTTTGCAAGATTTATTACACTTATCATGTGCATGCCGTATGGTAGAGTGCCTATTAAAGCACAAGAAGAAACAGAAAGCAAGGCCGCACATCGCTTAGGACATATCGAATTATCCTCAGATATTCCCCTGGTTACAGTTCCATTAACTAAAATCGCAAGCCCGCTATTTGCAAGAAAACCTGTCACCATAATTATCAAAAAAGTAATCGTAAATTCAGCACTTCTCCTACACTTAGCCAAAAATCTCACCTTGCTTAAAACCCACTCAAATCCTCCATGTTTAATAGTCATGTAAGACACTCCTCCTGTAAAAATAACAAGAATAATCATGTCACTTAAATCCAATAAACCTCTATTAATATTTTTAGACATTGAAAGCAAAGTTAAATCGCCGCACAAAATACCAATACCACCAGCGATCAATATCCCAAGAAATAAAACCAAAAACACATTTACTCCTAGGAACGCAAAAGCTATAACAAAAAGGTAAGGAAGAACTTTCAAATAATTAATATCCGCAAGATCAACTACAAAATTGACATTTGAAACAGACGAACCTACAATAGCAAACGCTACGGTCGCCATTGCAGCAGCAGGTATTGCAAACCAAGCTCCACTATTAAAAACATCCCTGATCTTAACTCCTTGAGTACGGCTGGCGATAATGGTTGTATCTGATATTAAAGACATACTGTCTCCAAAAGCACCTCCTCCAAGCACAGCCCCTGCAACCATTGGCAAAGGAATTCCGCTTTTATTTGCTATCTCAAGCCCGATTGGAGTAATAGCTACAACAGTACCCATAAAACTACCAGTTGAAGTAGAGAGGAAAAGGCATATTAAAAATATACCTGCTACCAATAAATTAGAAGGTATATATTTAAGTCCAATATTCGCTACAGTTTCAATACTACCTATCTCCTTACAAACAGAAGAAAAAGCACCTGAAATCATAAATATTAAATAAATAAATGTAATATCAAACTGTGCACATCCTTTAATAAACTCATTTATCTTATCTGTAAACGAACCCTTAAATAAAAGAAATGCTGTAACAATACCCAATAGCATAGCAACTATGGGTGGCATTTGATAAAAAGCCATCTTAACACCTTGAATTTCTAAAACCACCCCAGTTCCAATATAGACAACAATAAAAATAATGAAGGGAACAAGTCCTAGAAAATTCGGTGCCACACATTTACTCGTGTCCATTAACACCTCCTATATAACTTAAACTATCTTAATTCCTAGAAAAAGACCAAGAAAATCTTTTAATATCAAGGCCAACCATAGATAAAATCACAAAAAGTAGCAAAAAAAAATGATAAATTAAAAACGATATAATATCCATAGGAGAGACAAGTCCATCAAAAAATCCTATTAAAATTATCATTTGAGCCCCATATGGAATAAAGCCCTGGGAAATACAAGAGAAAATATCTAGAAGGGAAGCACTCCTACAAGAGGATATCTCATTCTTAACAGATATTTCTTTTGCAAATTTGCCACAAATAAGAATGGCAATCGTATTATTAGCCAGAAAAACATCAACAACAGAAGCAAGGGATGCTATTACGAACTCTGCAGAGCACTTGCCTCGTATTAAAGTCTTAAGCTTAACTAAAACCCACTTAAACCCTCCGTTTTTAATCACAACAAAAGACACCCCTCCTGTAAGTATTGAGAGAAAAATTAAGTCACCCATACCTAGAAAGCCTTCACTAATTTTTTTCATCACATATAAAAATTGCAAGTTTTCATAAAAAATACTAATAACACATACAAAGAGAATGCCTACAAATAAAACAAAAAAAACATTTAACCCCAACAGGGATAAAACAATAACAGAAAGATAAGGCACTACTTTAATTAGGTCTACTGAACTACTAACCAAAGATTCCACAGTAGTCAAATCACCTGAGAGAAAATAAAATCCGAAAAAAGTAAATATGGCTGCTGGGAATGCATAAACAAAACTAGCCTTAAAAACATCTGCAATACTACTACCCTGAGTACGACTTGAAACAATAGTTGTATCTGATATTAAAGAAAGATTATCCCCAAATACGGCACCACACATCACAGCAGCAGCCATTAAACCTAAATTAGAACCGATCCGACTAGCTATTTCAAAAGCAATAGGAGCAATTGCTACGATTGCCCCTACAGAAGTTCCTGCTGAGAAAGAAATAAAACAAGTAATTAAAAATATGCCTGAAACGACCCATCTGGAGCCTATATATCTAAGCCCAATGTTAGCAACAGCTTCAACACTGCCTATTTCTTTACAAAGTGTAGAAAAAGCTCCTGCTAGTAAGAAAATAAGACACATCAAAATGATGTCATATTGAGAAGCCCCTTGAACAAAACTATGAATTTTATCCTCTAATTTTCCCCTAAAACCCAAGAACCCCGTAATGGACGCAATAAACATTGCAACGCTTGCAGGAAGCTGATAAAAAGCCATTTCTACACCTCTAAATTCCAAATAAACCCCAGTTCCCAAATAAATTACTACAAAAACAATGAAAGGCAACAGCCCTAAAAAATTTGGTCTAATCTTAACATCAACATTCCTCATACAAAACACCCTCAAACAATAAACTACTTACCCCCCTAATCTATCACAGTGAATCTTCCACAAATAAATGAATACAATCAAAAAAACAGATTCTATTTAACACAAAAAACTACAACACTGTTACCTTAAGTCTATCTCTATTTCCAAATTAAAAGGTACGTAGATGTAAATGTACTATTTTTGCATTTACATCCTGCGCCAAAAATGGCCCTTTTCTAAAATCACGTTTGCCTGTCGTGGGCCCTCGGATCCATAAAAATAATCCCAATTCTTAACACTACCCCACTTACTAAGAATATCTGATACAAATTCCCAAGAACTATCAATCTCGTCATTACGAGCATATAAGGTTCTATCTCCTAAAAAAGCATCAAGAAGTAAACGCTCATAAGATTCTCCAAAAAATTTACTAAATGAAGAGTGATAAGAAAATTCCATATTAGCTTCCTGCATCTCATAGTTATATCCTGGTCTCTTAGTATTAAACTTAATCTCAATCCCATCTCTTGGTTGAATTCTGAAAATCAAAGCATTTGACATATTATTCAGCGTAGTGTTGAAAAGAGTGAAGTCTGGTTTTTTAAACTGAATATATATTTCTGAAAATTTCCTTACAAGTGCTTTTCCCGTTCTAATATAGAATGGAATGCCAGACCAACGCCAATTATTAATAAATACCTTCATTGCCAAATAAGTTTCAGTATTCGAAGACTTTAAAAATTTAGCTTCTTCCTTGTATCCTTTTCTTAAAAGCCCTTGTACTCGAGAGCCTACATATTGTCCTTTAACAATATGATTTTCAATTTCCTCTTTGTCAAATTTTTTCAAGCTCTTTAAAACCTTGACCTTTTCATCATGAATAAAGTCTGAATTAAATCCAATAGGTGACTCCATTGCAACAAGACTTAAAAGCTGCAAGATATGATTTTGAAACATGTCTTTCAAGGCACCTGCAGAATCATAATACTCAAATCTACCATCAATACCTACTTCTTCAGCAACTGTAATTTGAACAAAATCTACATAACGATTATTCCAAATGTTTTCAAAAATAGAATTTCCAAATCTGAATGTAAAAATATTTTGAACCGTTTCCTTGCCCAAATAGTGATCTATCCTGTAGAGTTGATTCTCTTTGAAAACGGAATAAAGAAGTGAGTTTAGGTACCTAGCCGTATCAAGACTGCTGCCAAAAGGCTTTTCAAGCACTATTTTGGAACATGAAGGCATATCGGTTAATGAGTATGGCTTTAAATTTTCAATTATTGCCTCATAAAACTCAGGAGAAGTTGACAAATAATATACCCTCTCTCTTGTCTTACCCAACAGATTAAACAGTGCAACGTAAGCTTCCTTTTCTTGAAAATCTCCTGCCAAATAAACAAAAAACTTCAAAAAATCGTCTACCAAGGTCAGTTCTTCTTCTTGCCACAAAGCATCCTTAATGTAGACCCTAAACTCCTCGTCATTAAAAATTCTACGTGAAAACCCAATGACCCTGAAATCGCTAATATAACCATCTTTATACAAATTAAAAAGGGAAGGAATAAGCTTCCTTCTTGATAAATTCCCCGTTACACCAAATATTACAATATCGAAACCAGATACATTCTTTTGCATCACAAACTATCTCCAATAAACAAATTATACTATTATCACAAAGCTAAAAACTATGAAATACTCTTCATAAGAACAGTTGCTCTTACTTTAAGTTCAGTTTAAACACATTTAATCGATCTAATATGTAAATTGAGAAGCAAAGATTGACATAATGTATAATGTATAAGATGGATAACATGTCCCTGTTTACAGACTTTTATGAACTTTCGATGATGAATGCCTATTTTGTAAAGAACATCAACCCGAAAGCACAATTTGAAATGTTTTTCAGAAAAACACCCTTTAAAAATGGGTACATAATTCTAGCAGGAATACAAACATTGGTTAGAATCATAGAAGAACTCCATTTTAAAGAAGAAGAAATTGAATACTTAGAAAAACTGCAACACTTTGATAAGAGATTTTTAAAATACTTAAAGACGCTTAAGCTGAACATAAAAATAATCTCAATAAACGAAGGAAGAATTGTCTTTCCTTTAGAACCAATACTAATTATTGAAGGAAACCTCATCGAGCTTTTACTCATAGAAGGACTAGTACTAAACATCATAAATTTTGAAAGCCTCATTGCAACTAAAACAGCAAGAATTAAAGAGGCAGGAGCTCAAACCATAGCTGAATTTGGTCTCAGAAGAGCTCAAGGAATTAATGGAGCCCTCTCAGCAAGTAAAGCCGCCTACATAGGAGGGGCTGACTTTACAAGCAATGTACTTGCAGGATACAAATACAATATTCCAGTCACTGGCACAATGGCCCACAGTTGGGTGATGAGTTTTAAAAGTGAAGAAGAAGCTTTTTGGGAATACGCAAAAACATATCCAAATAATGTAAGCTTGCTAATTGACACTTATGATACGCTTAACAGCGGGATTAAGAATGCAATTAAAGTTTTCAAATCACTAGGGAGCAAGGAAAATCAAAATTTTTCTGTCAGAATTGACAGCGGAGATCTTGAATACTTAAGTAGAGAAGTAAGAAGAGAACTTAATAAGAATGGTCTTTATGAAGTCAAGATCATTGTATCTAACGAACTTGATGAAGATATTATTATGTACCTAAACTCAATTAATGCTCCCATTGATTTTTGGGGAGTAGGGACTCATTTAGTTACAGCAAAAGGAGACCCTAGCCTCTCAGGAGTGTATAAAATGATATCAATTGACCAAAATGGAAGATTTGTTCCTAAAATGAAGATATCAAATAACATCGAAAAATCAACCCTACCCTCTCAGAAAAGGATTGTCAGAATATATTCTGACGATCAAATGATTTTTGACCTAATCTTTTTAAAAGAAGAAGAGGAAGAGATAAGGAAAATGTTAAATTTGGGACAAAAATTCACAATTTATCACCCCTTACAAGAAAACGTGTTTAAAGCAATAAAATCCTATGAAAGCTTCGAATTTTTAATGGATACTAACTTTGAAACCAATAAAATTAATCAAATAGCAGAAATAAGCCTGGAAAATTTAAGGCACAGGGTTCAGAGCGATCTTAAAAAGATTGATCACACATACAAAAGAGTAATAAATCCCCACATATACAAAGTAAGTATTACGGAGAACCTAAGAAACTTAAGAAACAAACTAATTCAAGAAAGCAAAGTTATATGAATTAATTTATGTATAAGATATACAAAACAAACAAAGTTTGTGCGATCTATAATAGAATCCAAGAGTTGATCAGAGATGATGGCATATTTAGAAAAGAAACTGTCATAATCTCAAATAGCAACATTCTAGAAGATGAAATTAAGAAATATTTAGCGTCTTTAAATGGAATTTCGTACAATCTCAACATAAAACAAAACATAATGAAAACCATATACAATCTTTTAGTAGAAAACCGGAACATAAAACGCTTTCTGGAAAGTAATACATTGCTTCTTTATTCAGGAACAGAAAAGTTTATTCTCTACAATATATTAAAAGAAAATAAAATAAAAAACGTTCACCGATTCAAATCAATAAGAAACAGATATATTTTCGCATCAAAGGCAGTATTTTTGTTTCACAAATACTACGATAAATTTTTTAAAATAATTGAGAATTGGAGACAGGGCAAGACCTTATTTAAGGACAAAATTAACTCTCGATATGAGTTGATGCAAAAGGAAATGTTTAAAAAACTATTTGAAAACCAAATCAACATCTTTGACTTATATGAACAAATAGAAAATGAAATAAAAGGCGTTCCTGAGTGCATTGAAACAAAAAAACTGATAATTATTGGAGAGGCCAGAGAAACTGACAAAAAAATATTGTACTACTTGCAAAAAATTTTCAAACTTGAAGTCCATGAACTAGTTTTAGAAGACGTAACTCAATATCAGTCTGTTTTAATAGATGAACTTCTGCCAACAAAAATAGAAAAACACAATTTAGAGGTACAAATAGAGAAAGAAATTGACACTAACTTATTTGAAGAGAAAAATTTCCTAGCAAGCCTTAAAAATAGCATCATAGCACAAACTGCCCTGTTAAGCCCAGATAACAGTTTTAAAATAATAGAAGCATCAACACAAAGACGAGAAGTAGAAATTTTGGTAAATAATATTTTATACTCAACACAAAATAGTAATTTAAAACTAAACGACATCGTAATAACCTGTCTTCCAAAAGAAATTGACATATACCTACCATACATAGAAGAATTTTTAAACAAATACGATGTTGATTTTAATGTACTAGATTATAAAGACATTTCAAAAAGTAAAAGTGTGGTGGCCTTAAAAAAATTAATGGAACTATTCATTTCAAACAAAGGTACTGTTAGCAACTTTAATAGAAAAGAAATAATTGAATTCTTAAGTAGTGCAAAGGTTATGAATAAATTCAATATATCAATAAATGAATTGCAAAACTTAATAACATTTAGTGATGCCATGAATATTAATTTCGGAATGAATGACGCTCATAAAGAAAATTTATCATATGACAAAACTTTTTTAAATTCATGGGAAGATGGTTTTAACAGATTCTTAATGTCTGAAATCTTTAATGAAAAATATGAAAACGAAAATCTTGAAGAAAATATAAGCTTTCAGGACCCAACTTCAGTAATACAACTAAAAACCATAATAAGCAGTCTGTATGAAGATATAACTTATTTTAGAGGAAGGGAATACACAGTATATGAATGGGCAGAAATAATAGAAATATTTATAAATAAATACATTAAGCTTGAAGATGACGACAAAATTGATGAATACATAAGGACAAGAGTACAATACCTCAAAAATTTTTCAAGAGACTTTAATGAAAATCTTTACAAAGATTACATGGAAAAAATTAAAGATACAAAAGTCGAATTTGCTCTTTTTAAAATAATGTTTGAAGAAAGTCTAGAACAAAAATCATATCAACTAATGAATCAAAACATGGGAATACTTGTTGCTAGCTGTGATAAAATCGAGTATCTACTGAAATCTGAAATCCACTTTCTAGGAGCTGATAAATTAAACTCAAACATAGCCTTGGATAACATGAACTTACTAAATGAATATTATGATTATGCGAATGTAGAACAAAATAACATCTCAAATTTAATCAATATAATCTTTGCGGCATCAAATAAATTTTATCTTTATTATTCACTAAGCAAATCTTTAAATCCGGATATTAACAAACCCAAAGTAATACACAAAATAATAGATTACATAAAAGATATGGGGCAAGAAGTGGAAATTGAGACACACCCAAGAGAAAATTATGATTTTAAATATTTTAAAGAACCAAAAGCTAATTATTTAATAAACTATGATAAAAATGCCTTCTGCATCGCAGAATCACTAAAGCATGGCAATTATACAAAATTTATACAAAAAAGAGTTAAATTAAGGAGGCCAATCTCACTAGACATAAAGGATATCAATAAAGCCATAACTAACCCATACAAATACTTTTATGAAAAAATACTAAATGTATACATTAAAGACATAAGCCAAGTTAATGAAATTAAAGAAAAACAAGAGGAACAAATTGTAGATATTATTAACTTTAACTACAGTTTGATGGACAGTTTTACATTACTACACAAATATATAAAAAATGAAATTGGTGAACATCAAATACTTGAAAGAATAGATAGCATAATTGAGCATAAAATTCAAAAAGGAGTGATTCCTCTGAATTTCAAAAGAGAAGTGATTAAGGAAGAATTCGTATCAAAACTTAATGAAATAAAAAATAACATTGAAATAAATTTTCAAGAATTTTTTAAAATGGAGATGGTCAATATTACATTAAATAAAATAGTACCTATTAGTTTTGAAGACGAAACATTAGAATTTAAATTAAATGGAAGTCTTCAAAACATATATAAGATCGATAATAGGTACTATTACTGCTCATTGGAAAAAAAAGAACACAGAACGGACACTATTGCCAGGAAAATAGACCTATACATACTAGGACTAATTTTAAAAAGCGAGGTTAAGAATATAAATTCAATTCAGGAAATTAAAATCTCTTATGAAAATGCTCAATTGTCACTTGATAATGCCTATGAGGGCACAGCAATAAATCTTTCAGAGCTTGAAAACCTATTAAAACAAATTGCATACATCTCAAGTTACCCCACTCCCATCTACAAAGACTTAATAAATAAAAGCTTAACTAAAATAAAAGATATAAATGAATTTTCTACCGAACTAGAAGCACAGATAAGATATCCTCAGAAAAGCCTTGCTACTACAAAAAATATGGAGTATTTTCTTGCACAAAAAGACATTACATGGTGCCCTTATTACAATAGATTTAAAGATACCAATAATTTAAGCATAGATAAATCCTTAGAAAAACTACTAAAAGATTTTTATATTAAATTTATAAAGACGCAAAGTTAATTTTTTATGCAAGATATACTGGATAAAATTGAGCAAAACGAAAAAATATTAATTGAGGCATCAGCAGGAACTGGAAAGACATACACACTTGAACACACAATTACAAGCTTGCTAACAAACAAAATATACTCTCCAAGCGAGATCTTGGTGTTGACATTTACAAAAAAGGCAACAGAAGAAATGCATGTCAGGATATTAAAGTCAATTGAGAATGCATACAACAATTCCAAAACAGAAAAATTACTAAAGAGAATTTACACACAATCAAATAAAATTTTCATCTCAACTATACACAAATTTGCATTACATTCCCTAAATAATTTTCAAATTGAAACAGAGAATTTCTCTCAATATAGAGTAAAAGAGAATTTCACATCAGAAATAGATGAAATAGTCTACGAACTCTTAAGAAAAACGGAAGGACTTAAAAAAGAATTAGCAATAAAGAATTATGAATTTGAAATCTTTAAATCCAATTTTGGAAACACAGACGAGATGATTAGAAGCATAAGAAATGCTTATAAAAGAGACAAGACAGTAGAGCTTGGAGAATGGGTAGAGAAACAAACTATTTTTCAAAACATACTTACCAATAAAGACAAACTAATTGAGAAATATAACCTAATAGTAGAAACACTAAACACAATGAATATGGAAGAAAGGAGAACTTTTCTTAACAAACATAATCAAGGAACTAAAATTTCAGAAATTAAATATAGAAAAGAAGGAGACATAGTAAAGATAACAGAAGTACTTATAAACAACAAATTCTTACACAAAATAATAACATCCAATATCAATAAAAATACTACTCTCTTGGATAAAGAAATATGGATTAAAAATTCTTTAATAGAGCTTAGTCGCGAGACAAATACAGACAAAGAGCAAAACCTAGATAAGAAAAAGATTCAGAAAAGCAAACTCAGAAAATATATTAAATTGAGTGTTAAACATAAAATCCTTAAATATATAGAAAGAGAACTTGCAAACGTTATTAGTGCAACAAATACAATAGATCAAAAACACGTAATACTGAACTTTAGAAAACACCTCAAGTCTCCTGACAAGACCTTATTAAATTCACTAAAAAGTAGATATAAAGTAATACTAATAGATGAAGCACAAGATTTAGACCTTGTGCAAATAGAAATATTTGAAATTCTCAACTCTTGTGGAATAAAACTAGTGTTTATAGCCGACCCTAAACAAATAATTTATGCATTCCGAAATGCTGATGTTTCATTTTATAACCAAGGAATAAAATATAAAACAAAGGAAGAGGCAAGAATAACTTTAGGCATAAACCATAGATCAAATAAAAAGTTAGTTGATCCTTTAAATATTATGTTTAGCAATATCTACAATAAAACATGGACATCAAAAATTGAACAAATTGAATTTAGTAGCTCAAAAACAGAACCTAAAAATGACAAAAATAACATTTTTATAAACGATGAAGAAATAGAAGGAATAAACATAATAGAGGCTGAAAGAGATGAAAACGCTATGCAAAAAGCGGCACTTACAATCAAATATTTACTAACAAATGGAAAAATATACGATGATGACAACCTTAGAAGAATTAAAGAATCCGATATTACAATACTCTGTAGAACATCAAAAGAAATGACTCTAATAGATAAAGCACTCCAAAGCGAAAATATTAAAACAAACAAAACTGAAAGATCATTCTTTAAAACGAAAGAATTTGGTGAGGTATTTTATTTAATCAAATGTCTAGACAGAAATCAAGAATTTAAAACTTTAAACTATGTATTAACCAGTAAAATAATAAATCTTCCCTGGGAGCTGTACCTGGACTTCATGGAAAAAAATGAAATCCACTACATAGAAGAATCCATTAGTGACATCATATACTTACTTGAGAATAAAGAAATAACACTAATAAAAGCAATAGAAATGATTATATCAAACAAAAATTTCTGGATAAAACTGGCAAAAAATTTTAGTAGTCCACCCTTTAGCGAATTTGCAATCACAAAAAGAAGCTATAGAGAAACACTAATAAATGAGGGAAAATTTGAAGAGCTTAATAATCATGAGGCATGCCTAGATCTCATTTCCAAAATTTACTACAAGGAAAAGAATGTAGAATCAGTAATATCTACACTAGAAGCCCACATAATCAACAAGGACTTTGAAGAAGACGAAGATAAGCAAGAAATTAAAGATAGTAAATCCATAGAAATACTTACAATTCACAAATCAAAAGGACTAAGCCTTAACATTGTATTTCTAATAGGCGACCCTCAAGACAATAAAAATAAAACCTTACTCAAGCCATCCGAACCATTCTATAAATTTTGTTCTGAAGACAAAATAGAATATGATTTTTTAAAATTAAAAGAAAACCAAGAATTTGCTACACTTAAATTCTTAAACGAAGAAAAAAACCTTTTCTACGTAGGAGCAACAAGGGCTCGATTTGCACTATTTATTATCAATAAAGGAAAAATAACGCAAATAATGCTAGCTCTAGCAGAAACAAAAACAATTGCCGGTATAAACCTAGACTTTAATGTACACAATTTATTACAAACTCATCAATTCAATAAACTAGATACGGACTGTAACACAAATGTAGCATTAATTCCGCCGCCCCCAATAAATAAGAGTTTATTTAAAAAAGAACATACACACAGCTATACAAGCCTTGCAGCAATTCATAAATCAATATATTACACAAATAGAGACGCAAGAGATGACGCAGATTATGCTAATGATGATTTTATCAAAGAAACACTTCCAAGGGGTAAAGATATTGGAAATATTTTGCATGCTATTATGGAAGACATAGATTTTAGCGTTGCAAAAGGCACTTTTGAAACTTTTCAAGAAATGAGCCTAAATCTCGTACAAAAAAAGATAAGATATTTCAATTCAAATCTAAACACATCTGAAATACAAGAAGCACTTTTACAAATGGTTTACAATATGTTGAACACAAAAATTAAATTTATTGACGCAAGGTTATGCGATCTTCAGGAATTACAAAAGGAAATGGAATTTTTAGTTAAAATAGATAGCAAACCTAATGAAGAGAGGAACCTATTTTTGAATTACAAAAATCTTAATTTAGATTTGAAAGGCGGATACATCAAAGGCATAATCGACCTTACCTTTAAAATTAATAATAAGGTATACATTCTAGACTATAAAACAAATTATCTTGGACAAAACATACGGGACTATCATCTGGCAAACTTAAAGGAAGTAATGAAACAAGAACGTTATGATTTACAATACAAAATTTATGCACTGGGGCTAAGAAAAATACTATTTAAGAACATGGATGAGTACGATAAAAACTTCGGAGGGATACTATACCTCTTTACAAGGGCATTTGGGAAGGGAACAGAAAGTCAGTCTGACTCTCAGAATGGAATCTATACAGCCCTACCAAACTTTAAAGAATTAGACTTGGAGCAGATAGTTATAACTTAAATAATTGAAAGGAAAATATGAGAAATTATCTAGTCTTAAGAGAATTCTTAAAAGATAATAAGAGAAATTACTTAAATCCCGAACTTAAAATCTGTGAACTAATTGAAATACTAAATATAAATATAGAAAATTATTACAAATCACATCTACTGATAGGTAACATCAAAGACGGAATGTATGAAGAGCTTACTATATTTTTAATATTCTTATTCAATTATCTTTCTAAAGGACATTTAAGAGCTAATATCAGCTTACTAATAGACAATATTGCAAAAACAATAGAGAATGCTTACCTTGAACTTGAAGAGGAAGATAAATTTTATAGAAAATCAATACAAATACTGGAAGGACTTAAACAATTTACAAGAATAACCAAAATCAACGAAATAGTATTATGTTTAAAGCAACGCAATATAATAAAAGATCTTAATTTAAATGAAAAAATAACAACTCCTTTAATACTAGAAAGCAATACTAATATTTACACTCAAAAAAATTTCAGGGAAGAAGAAGAATTAATTAAAAAGATAGACGAAAGAATCAAAAACAGCAAGAGTAAAATTAGCAAACAGACAGTACAAAATATCATGACGAATTTAAATACTAAAGGCTTAAACAAAGAGCAAGTAAGCTCAATTGGAAAATCTTTAAAAAGTAACTTTTTTATTCTAAGCGGAGGTCCTGGTACAGGAAAAACAACAACCATCGGTTACATTCTAAAAGCAATTGATATTGGTTTAGACACCAAGCAAAAAGTAGCACTCATAGCATCAACTGGAAAAGCAAGTCAAAAGCTGAAATCGAGCTTAAAAGAAACATTTAAAAATCTTGAAACAGAATATGGTACGGTACACAAATTATTAAAAATTTCATTTATCAATAAAGATTACAAATACAATGAAAAAAATCCTTTAGATTTTGACATAATCATAGTTGATGAAACATCTATGGTAGATGCAAGCACTTTCTTAAAGTTACTCAAGGCAGTCCATATAAACACAAAACTTATAATAACAGGGGATAAAAATCAGCTTCCATCAATATCTGGGGGCAACGTGTATGCAAGTCTTGTTAAAATAAAAGACATAAACAATGAAAATGTAGAAATACTTAAAAAAAATTTCAGAAGCAACCAAGAGATTAACTTGCTAGCAGAAGCAATATATA
The DNA here is from genome assembly GCF_021165755.1 of Borrelia sp. RT5S. NCBI lineage: Bacteria > Pseudomonadati > Spirochaetota > Spirochaetia > Spirochaetales > Borreliaceae > Borrelia > Borrelia salvatorii. The sequence continues at coordinate 679,270 of NZ_CP088936.1, read as the reverse complement.
AAGAAAACGAAGATTTAATCTTTACCCAAATTAATAATGGTAACAGCATGCTTTTAAAGGATATAAACAAAATAAGCATAGAAAATGAATTACTCAATTACACAACAACCCTATATGAAAATATATCCGGCTTTAATCTTAAATTATTAACAGATGAAAAAATAGAATCAATTCTTAACATTTTAATCAACAAAACTATTTTATGCTCAAGAAATCTTGGGAAATTTGGAACAAAAAGAATAAATGAAAGCATAAAAACTCATTTAAAAAAAATTCATGGTAATTTAGTTGGACAAATAATTCTTATTACTCAAAATGACTATAAAAATGATTTATTTAATGGAGAAAGAGGAATTCTCTTTAAAGAAAATTCTAAAATTTACGCTTTGTTTAAAAGAGATAATGAAAAATATAAAAAAATAAATTTTAACTTACTAAATAAATATGAACTTAGCTTTGCTACAACAATACATAAAAGCCAAGGTTCTGAATATGAAAGTGTAGTAATCATAATAGAAGATCATCCCTTCTTAACAAAAGAACTACTCTATACCGCAGTAACTAGAGCTAGGAAAAGCATAAAAATAATATCAAGCCAAGATATCATTAAAAATGTTAGCCGAAAAACAGTAGACAGAGATTCAAAAATATGGGAATACATACATACATTAAAATAAATTGACAAAGAAAAATAAAAACAATATACTTTTAGGGTATTGTGTTTGGGGGTGTAGTTCAGTTGGTTAGAACGCCTGCCTGTCACGCAGGAGGTCGCGGGTTCGAGACCCGTCGCTCCCGATGTTTTGGGACTTCATTCACTTTTTTCTTCGTGTGGTTTGTTGTTCTCCTTTGTTTTTGGGGAGTTTTGGAAAGATCTGCTTGATTCTGATTTTGCTTAAAGCGTCTTTAACATCATCAAGACTACAAAGCTGTCCCTTTAGTGCTGTTGCGGTACCTGATGCGACTCCGAACTTGAAAGAATCACAAAAGGATTTCCCGTTGTGGTGAGCATATACAAATCCGGCTACAACAGAATCCCCTGCCCCAATCGTACTGGGGGAATCAGCTCTTGGAACAATAGCTAAATAAGCGTCTTGTGCTCCTACAAAAACAGCTCCTTCTAATCCCATTGAAACTATAATATTTTGGATACCCTCATTTATTAATTTATGCCCAGCCTTGATTATATCTTCAACAGAAGTTAACTTAATACCTAAAATCTCCTCAAGTTCCCTAATATTCGGCTTTATTAAAAAAGGTTTAAGTCCTATAGCTTCCTGTAAAGCCATCCCACTGGTGTCAACAATCAATCTAACCTTGTCAGAAATGTGCTTACCTATCTCGTTATATGCACTATGTCCAATCGATCTTGGAATGCTACCAGACATTATCAGTATACCATCATCTAATTGTTCCAATTTTGAAATCAAAAGCTTTAAATCATCCTTAAGTATTACAGGTGAATTTCCGTTAATCTCTGTCTCTTCTTTATTAGACATCATTTTAATATTTACCCTAGTGTGCTCTCTTATCCTTACGAAGTCATGCTTTATTCCTAGCAAATCAAGAGAATGCTCTATATAATCACCAGTAAATCCACCCACAAACCCAAAAGCTATGCTTTCTGTGCCAAAATTTTTAAGCACGCTACTTACATTTATCCCTTTCCCGCCTGCAAAAAAGTTGCTCATAAGAGAGCGATTAAGACATCCCTCACGAAAACCATCCACAACTATTTTATAATCAACAGCAGGATTGAGAGTTAGAGTATATATCAAACCAGCCTCCTTGCAACTAGATAAAATCGTTAAATCATTATATAGTTTATAACCACGTATTATATACCATCTATGGTAAAGGAGTCTTCTATGAAGCATTTATTCTCTGAAAACTTAATATTGTTGAATTATGAAGCTAAAAGCAAAGACGATGTCATTGAAAAAATGGCATCTATGCTTTTTGAAAACGGATACCTGCGGGATAAGAAGACCTTCATAGACAACATAAGAAAACGAGAAGAAACAAATGGAACGGGCCTTGAAGAGCACATTGCAATGCCACATGCAAAGGGCAGCTTCGTTAAGAAACACGGAATCGCCATATTGCGAGTTACAGGCGATGGATTTGATTTTGATGCTTCTGATTCAAAACTCTCAAAATTATTCTTCATGATGGCTGTCCCTGAAGAGATTACTGGGAATACTCATATTAAGGTAATATCTTCACTTAATAACGTATTCAACAATAATGCTTTAAGAGAAGAAATTATGAATACAGACGATAAAGATAGGTTTTTAAACATCCTTTTAGGTAGTAGCACAAATGAGACAACCAATAACTCTAGCTCTGCGAATTTTATCCTAGCCGTAACGGCTTGTCCTGTGGGAATTGCTCATACATACATGGCAGCTGATAGTCTCAGACGTGCCGCTGCTGAACTAAATGTAGAGATAAAAGTAGAAACTAATGGCTCTAGTGGGATTGATAATCCAATAACAGAAGAAGAAATAATAAGAGCAAAGGGCATAATAATTGCTTCTGGAAAAACTGTCCAGAAGGAAAGGTTTAATGGCAAACCACTAATTGAAGTTAGCGTGAAAGATGGCATACACAAAGCAAAAGAACTTATTGAAAATATTCTTGAAAACAAAGCACAAATTTATGAAAGTAAACTTGTGCAAGTAAAAAACGAGCACAACATGAAAGCAAACGGATCGTATAAGCATTTAATGAATGGTGTCTCATTTATGCTTCCCTTTGTAGTCTCAGGGGGTATAATAATTGCAATATCATTCATGTTCGGGATTAAAGCATTTGATCCTAGTGATCCAAGCTATCATAAGATAGCAGACATTTTAATGCAAATTGGCGGCAATAATGCCTTTTTCTTAATGATTCCAATACTTGCCGGCTACATTTCATTCAGCATAGCAGAGCGTCCTGGGCTTGCTCCTGGTATGGTTACAGGACTCATGATGAGTAAGGGAGATGCTGGTTTCCTTGGTGGAATACTGGCAGGATTTATTGCAGGTTATGTAACTCTGGGGGTAAAGTCAATAAGCCGCAAAATCGTACCTCAAACTTTAAGTGGAATAAACCCTGTTTTAATCTATCCTTTCTTCTCAGTACTAGTATCAAGTTTTTTGGTATATATCTTACTAGCGCCTATTGCATTTATTAATATATCAATAACAAATATGCTAAACACACTTAGTGGTATGAATATGGCAATACTTGGTGCTTTGTTAGGTGGTATGATGGCAGTAGATATGGGAGGGCCCGTGAACAAAGCGGCGTATGCATTCGGGATTGCAATGATAACCGCCCACAATTATATTCCTCACGCAAGCATAATGGCAGGCGGAATGATCCCCCCTCTTGGAGTAGCACTTGCAACCAGTATTTTCAGCAGCAAGTTCTCAAAAGAAGAGAAAGAAACTGGTAAAGTTTGCTATTTTCTAGGCGCATGTTTTATTACAGAAGGAGTAATCCCATTAGCAGCAGCAGACCCCTTAAAGGTTATACCTGCCTGCATACTGGGCTCATCCATAGGCGGCTTTCTATCTGCACTATTTGAAGTAAAACTCATGGCCCCACATGGGGGAATTTTCATCCTCCCAATAGCTACTAACCCCCTAATGTGGATAATATCCATCCTGATAGGAAGTGTAGTAACAGCGCTATCACTGGGATTTATGAAAAGAGATGAGGGTTGATTCCATCCTCCTTTCATAATAAGGGAGTTTAATAAACTAGTCTCAATCTTATTGGTTTCTCTAGACTCAAGCCCTTAATCATGTCCAATTTAAACTCTAGATTATTTAAACTAGTCTGCTTAAATCCGAATTGTTCTTTAATCTTTCTTGAAGTCTTTATCTTAAGTTTAATGTTAGAGCTATCTATAAGCTCACCCGCCTTGCTAGTAAAATCTGATAAAAAGTAAACTAAAACATCTCTGTATTCTTTTTCAGTCATTGGCACTTCCTCTGATGGAAGAAGTGCTGCAAGAGCATCATTTATTGATTCTTTATTATCGTTGATAATTTTTGTGACATTTTTTATATTAATGTCAATATCAATAATATTTCTGCCATTTTTGTTCTCCACCTTCAATAGTGGCATTGTTTCTTTTTCTAAATAATCTTTAAGGACTTTACCTAAATTATCAAACTCAACAACAAGTTCAAGAGAATCTCCTTTCTCTTTGATCTCTGAAAGCTTTAGACCCGAATCCTCTCCCAAATCTTTAAAATACTTTCTTATCTCATCGACAGGGAAAAGAGGCATTCTAGCTACTTTCTCGCCCCCAAGGGTAGCCACAAGTTCTCTTCTTATTCTTTCAAACTCCGGCTTAACATTAAATACTACTGAAACTGTTCCACTCATATTATCTCTTAAATCGACCGTTGTATTTGCAGTACAAGAAATAAAAATTAAAGACATGAGCAACAATTTACTAAAATTTTTCATTTAATCTCCTTTATATACATACCAACCATTATAATAATATATAAACTATAAAGACAATAAAACCAAAACAGTAGGAGGACACAACGGATGGATGATCAAACCTTAGATATTTCATATTTTCGAAATTTATTAGATACAAGCATAACCCCATATCATCTAGTAAATTACATTGAACAAAAATTAGTACATTACCTTAATGCTAGTGAATTAAGACTTGATGATAAGTGGATCTTAAAAACAGGATGTTACTACATTAAAAAAGAAGGCACATCTCTTATTGCATTTAACATTAATACCGATAAAATACAAGAACCGTTTTTAATAGCAGGGGCACACTCTGACAGCCCTGGGTTAAAACTTAAAATAGAGTCTATAAAGAATAAAGGGAATGTATTTTCAAATCACATTGAGGTTTATGGGGGACCAATCATTTCAACTTGGACTGACAGAGATTTAACCCTAGCAGGAGTTGTGTATTTCAATAAAGATGGGATGGTTAATTCAGAACTAATAACGATCGAAAACATTGGCATTATACCAAATGTTGCAATTCACCTAAACCGCAGGATTAATGAAGGATTTGCGTATGATACCCATGAAAATATTATAGTTATTACTAGCATCCAGAAAAGCATTAAGGAAATAATTCTGGAGAAACTCAACATATCGGAGAAAGATTTCCTATCTTGTGATCTACTCTTTACAGCGTCTGAAGCCTCTAAAATCATTGGTAGTGAAGGTGAATTTTTGTCATCAAAAAATCTTGATAACAAATCTGGATGTCACGCCATCATGAACGCATTCGTGCATACAAACAACAATAAAAACAAAGTGGCTGTGTTTTTCGACAATGAGGAAATTGGGTCTTTAACTTCAAGAGGAGCTGATTCACAACTATTAACAGAAGTATTAGAAAGAATTGATTATGCTTTAAACTTGGGAAGAGAAGAACACTTAATAAAGCTAAACAAATCATTCCACATTTCAATGGACGCTGCGCATGGTGTGCATCCTGGATACACGGATAAACACGACCCACAGTATGAAGTAAGCCTAGGGAAAGGTGTGACGATTAAAAGTAATGCTAATTTTAAATATGCAACAACAGCAAATGGCTGTGCAAAACTTAAATCGTTGGCCATGAAAAATAACATTCAAGTTCAAGAAATAATATTGAAAGCAAATGTTAATGCCGGAACCACAATTGGACCTATTACAAACGCTCAAACAGGTATTGAAACCATAGACATTGGAACCCCAATGTGGGCAATGCACTCTTTAAGAGAAACAATCGCGATATCGGATCACATAAATGCAATCAAATTGCTCAGATCATTTTTTGAAAATTGGAATTAAATTCTGGAAATAATAAAAGAAATCATTGTGGTTGAAGGTAAAGATGATGCTAGGAGACTAAAAGAAATATTTGAGTGTACTGTAATTGAAACTGGTGGACTTCACATTAGCACAGAAACTATCAAAGTACTAAAGCGAGCACTAGCAACAAATGGAATAATTATCTTTACTGATAGCGATAAGGCAGGAGATTTAATTAGGAAACAGATACTCAGAAGGCTAAAGTATTCAAATCAGGACAATATTAAGCATGCTCTTCTTGAAAGTGAAAATAAAGAGGTTGAGATGTCCTCTAGACTTGAAATAATGAAAGCTTTAAAAAAAGTGACCACTTTCTACGCAAGAGGAGCTAAAGAGGGCCTAACCTTAAGTGATTTAATAGAGCTCGGACTCACAGGAAGCCAATCTAGGGAAAGAAGAGAGAAGGTACAACAACACTTTCAATTAGGAAATGGTAACAACAAAAGACTACTTGAAAGGATAAACTATTTTAGAATCAAACGAGAAGAAATAGAAGAGATAATTCACCAAAAAAAACAAAACTCCCCCAGAAGGACTTGAACCTCCGACCTAGTGGTTAACAGCCACCCGCTCTACCACTGAGCTATAGGGGAATAAACACTAGAAGTATTATCCTAAATTGATTTTTTTTTGTCAATTAAATTGCAATTTTTTCCAGAAAATGGCGAATTTAGTCTAAGACAAGATTTTAAAAATAGAATCCGCAAGCATCTTAGAATCTTGGTCTCTTAACTTAGCAAACCTGATTGCCCAAGCATCTTCATCAAATGCCAAATTTCTAACTTCAACCAAAAATTTAGTCCTAACAATATTATTCTTCAGCACATAAAGATTTTGTCCCTTAATATAGAAACTTCTCTTAAACCCCTGTGTGATTTTTTCAATAGCAGCCTTAGAATGCAAATCCGAACTCTTCCCATCTTCATATTGGTAATAAAATCCCATGCTCCGAGGAGCTCCTACACTATTATCGGCATGTAAGCTAATATAGAGAATATCTTTCTCATCGATCTTTTTATACTTATTTACAAATTTACGAACAACGGATAGCCTTTTCTTTAAACCTTCCTGGGTCCCGCTTATCCAAGAATCAACTGTATCATTCTTGTTTAAATCATAGTCATTATAAACTTCATTCTTAACATTAACAAATGTATTATTAGCAGATACGCTGTCTCTAATTAAATGATCGGGAGCTAAAATAGTAAGCTCAACATTAGCTCCATACTCTTTAAGATACACATAAAGCCTTAAGGCAATATCATAAACATATTCGTCTTCAACAACAAAAATTTCATTACCAAGGCCATCTTTTGCCTTAACAATGGCACCAGGATCAAGCCCCCCATGGCCAGGGTCAATAATTATTAATTTATTTTTAAGCTTATTGTTCTTAACTGGTCTGGTCTTAACAAGACTTTCAAAACTTTGAAAAAGCTGACTTGCCTTCTTATAAGCATTAAGAGGCGAGCGCCAATCCTCCGAGTAAAATTCACTTGGTTGGCTTATTTTCCTGGGTTTATACCAATAATAAAAATCTCCATTAACTTCAAATATAGGTATTTTAGGATCCAGAACCACCAAAGCACTCACATCAAAAAAATCCCTCCTATCTAAAACATTGGAAAAGCTTAAATCCAACTTTTTATTCTTAGTAGAAGGAACATTTGCAAGAGCTCTAACTTTACTTCCAGAGTTACTAATCTGTTCCACAGAATCTCTTAAATCTTTACTAGCAACATTAGATTCTTTTTGTTTGTCGTAAATTTTAAGTTCTTGTTTATAAGAAATATTATTTCCACTTAAATTATTCCATCTCTTAAGTTCTTCAATCAAAACTCCATATTTACGTGCAATACTATATAGGGTTTCCCCAACAGATACCTCATGTAACATAAAATCCTTACTACTCTTTTCTATTGCCGGCCTCACATTCCCAGAGCCTACCGAACTCTCTTCAATAGTCTTTGAAACCTCCAAAATGGAATCTGCTTTTAAGTTTATTGCCTTCTCTCCATTAAGATTAACTAGATGCTTTGAGGTCACACCGTAAATATATGCAATCTTACCAAGAGTTTCGCCCCTCTTTACATAATGAAAATTAATATTACCAGAGGCCTTCTTTAAATATAATTTCTGCCCGATTATTAAATTTTGATCCTCTAAAGAATTTAATCTTATGATGTCTTGGATACTAATATTAAAATCCAGAGCTAACTGGGACAGTGAATCACCTTTCTTAACTACATATGGCTTTAAAAAATCAGGCTCACTTACAACTAGCTTAGAGGCAAATTTAACAGGTTTAGTACTTAAACCATTCCAAGCAAGCAACTCCTTCTCTTTAACCCCATACTGCTTTGCTATTGCCTCAACAGTATCATTAGCTTTTACAACATGAATTTTTGAACCAATACTACCATCATTACTAATACCAGGCTTTTCAACGTTCTTCTTAACAATTTCATGCCCATCGGAGAGCTTTGGAATAATTAATACAAGCCCCAATCTAATACTATCAGAACTAAGACTATTTACCCTTTTAAGGTCTCTTATTGGAACTCTATACTTAAGAGAAATAGAATACAGGGTATCCCCTTTAACCACCTCATGCTTAAAATTCGCATGTAAACCCAGGGAACTTATGATCCACAAAAAAATACCAAGTCCTTTAATCTTAAAAATTAGGTGCTTAATACTTCTCCTTAACTCCAATATTTTGAACGGCGTAATCATAAATTATCCAATAAAAATCATACTTCTTGAAGAAAAAGGTATAGCGTTTGATTATATAAAAATGACCATCATCAAAATACAAGTCAGCAATCACCTTCCCCGTGGTATCTGTATAAGTCGTTTCAACAATAGAAAATTTACTAGGAATCCTTGAAATGTCAGCACCATTTCCACTCCATAAATACTCTTTATACTCTTCTAACATATTACTAGAACCTGACTTTAATTCTTGTTCATAGATGTATGCTTTATTCTGATCATTTAAAATAAAACTCTCAATGTCAATATACAAGAAAAACTTCTCCTTCTTCCCAAGACGCAATGCCTCAAACAAATATTCAACAATCTTATCAGGAGACAAATTTACTCTTTTTAAAACACCCTGTATCTCATGATTGGATGAGATATTGGAAAAATCCACCTTCTGATCAACATCATCTACCCTAGGTTTTAAAAATAATGTAACAACATTAGATTCTATTCGTTTTTGCGCATCCGAAATATCTGGGAAGAATACACCCTTTATAAAATAAACTCCATCCTTATCAAATTGTACAAATTGATTTAAGCTCATAACTACAGAAAATTTTTCATTAGGTCTTAAAGTCAGCGTTCTAACAGGAATAGCAACATTCTTTGATCTATCCTTAACATATTCAATAGGTCTCTTAACTCTCATATTAGTAATATCTGTAACATCGAAATCGAATCCAAAAGTATTAATGTCCCCCATTTCAAGAGCAATCAAATCATCAGATAAGTTAGCAAGTGAAACCTCAACAGAAATATTACTATTAATACGATAGATTGATTGATTGAAAAACTTTATCTTAAAATCAAGACCCCTGTAATCTCTAGAAAAAAGAATAACAGGAACATAAGCAAGAAACAAAAACAAAAACAACTTTCTAAATTCCATAAACTCCTCAAAAACCCCCTACATTATACGTAAAGAAACCGATAATAACTATAATATATAATATTATACTAAACTACAGAAACAAAAAGGTAAAAGATGGATATAGAAAAAGAATTAACCATCAGGCTAAGAGATAGTCATGATTTAGAAAAAGTAAAGCAACTCTGCGAACGAAAAACACCATTTACATTGGTAGGATGTGAAGGGTTTTTTAAGGCCTTTTTAATAAATAAAATAAAAGAATACAGCAAGAACAAGAGCGTTATTCTGGTAGTTAAAGATGAGAACACCTCAGAAGAGATCAAATCCGATTTACTGCAAATCACAGACCAAATATACGAACTAAATTACTTCAGTTCTCTTGCATACAAAGGAATCAGTTCAAAAAGTAAAGTCTTTAGCGAAAGAGTAAAATTTTTAATCAATTTTTATGCAAATAATCCTGGCATCTATCTTGTTGTAATAAAATCTCTTCTTGGCAAAATCCCTAATAAAGAAAATCTACTTAAAAACATCTATAAAATTCAGAAAGAAGAGACAGTAAACGTAAAGGAATTGGAGAAAAAACTTATAAAGTTAGGTTATGAACAAACAACAAGAGTCACACTACCCGGAGAATTTACCATAAAGGGAGAAGTAGTAGATATATATTCATTTATTAAAAAAGAACCAGTAAGAATTTCCTTCAATCTTGACAAAATAGAAGAAATAAAAACATTCAACCCCCTTACCCAATTAAAAGAAGGGAATGAACTTTATGAATTTGAAATCATACCCAAAAAAGAGATTATATGGAACGATTCAAACATAAACAAGCTAGCACAACGGGTAAAAGAAGATGAATATAAAGAATTATTTAAAGACATTAAGACAAGGCGTAGTGCTAAAGTGGAAGAACTTTTTTATTCATTAATAGGAGATACACACTTAAGCCGAGAAATCAATAAAGACACCCCCATTATCAATTTCGAGCTCGCAAACTTTCAAGAAGAGATAAAAAAAATTTACAAAGAGCATGAAAAGCTTCACAGGCAGGCAATAGAGACGGGAAGCCAGATAATTGCACCAAAAGAAATTTTCATAAGCTCAAAGGATTTAAAATTAGAAACTAATATTTTTTTTTCAAAACCTGAAGATATTCAAACGGAAGAATTCATAGAATTTCAAATTGAAACTAATATTAATTTTTTTTCAAACATCACACTTGCAAAAAATGAAATGACTGACTGGATAAAGGACGGATTTAGAGTAATAATCGCAGCAGAATCTAGTTCACAGAGGGAAAAATTAAAATACCTATTCAAGGATCTTCCGAAGATAAAAATTGAAGTTCTAAAGATATCTAGTTCACTCATAATTAACAAAGAAAAAATAGCTATCATTCTTGAATCTGACATATTTAACAGAAAACAAAAAATAAATAAAAATTTTGAATCATCAAAAACAAAAATCATTGATTCATTTGTTGAAGTTGAAAAAAATAGTTATGTTGTACATATAAACCATGGAATTGGAATATTTAGACAGGTAAGGAGAATTAAAACAAGCCTCCTTGAAAAAGACTACATTGAGATTGAATATGCCGATAATGAAAAATTGTTTATTCCAATTGAGCAAACACATCTTATTCAAAAATATATTGGGAATAATATCCAAAACATAAAGTTAGACAGCATTAGTTCAAAAACATGGGAAAAGAAAAAAGCCTATGCAAAAAAAAGGATTGAGGACATAGCGGATAAACTTGTTGCACTTTATTCAGAAAGAGAAAGTATTAAGGGATTTAAATATCCTGAAGATGACGAGTGGCAATTATTATTTGAGTCAGAATTTCCCTATGATGAAACCCCAGATCAATTAACTGCAATAGAAGAAATCAAAGAAGATATGATGAGTTTTAAGGTAATGGACAGACTTTTGTGTGGGGACGTTGGATTTGGTAAAACCGAGTTAGCAATGAGAGCTGCATTTAAGGCTGTAATGGGCAAGAAACAAGTGGCAATACTTGCTCCAACAACAATTTTGGCAGAACAACACTTTAATACATTTAAACTAAGATTTAAAAATTTCCCAATCAAAATTGCAATGATGAGCAGATTTATAAAAAAATCAACAGAAAGAGAGATTATTAAGAACTTATCGATGGGGGAAATTGACATAATAATTGGAACGCACAAAATATTATCCAAAAACCTAATATATCAAGATTTAGGGCTCATAATAATTGATGAGGAGCAAAGATTTGGAGTAAGAGAAAAGGAAAACTTAAAAGAAATAAAAGTATCTGTTGATTGCCTCGCGTTATCAGCGACCCCAATTCCAAGATCTCTTCATATGTCATTAATTAAACTCAGGGACATATCCGTCTTGAAAATTCCACCTGAAAACAGGATTAAAATAGAAACTTACGTAGAAGAATTTAACGAAGCTTTAATTAAACATGCAATCGAGCATGAACTTTCTCGTGATGGGCAAGTTTTCTTTGTGCATCATAACATTGAAGAACTGGACTCAATAAAAGTAATTTTGGAAAAAATAATTCCCTATGCAAGAATTGCAATCATTCATGCAAAGCTTGCAGGAGATCAAATTGAAAACATTATGTACGATTTCATAAATAAGTCATACCAAATACTTTTAGCTACAACAATAATTGAGAATGGAATAGACATTGAAAACGCAAATACAATAATAATTAACAATGCTAACAGATTCGGTCTCTCACAGCTATACCAGCTAAAGGGAAGAGTTGGAAGAAGTTCACAAAAAGCTTTTGCTTATCTTTTGTACAAAGAAGGCTCAAGCTTAAATGAAAGTGCTATTGAAAGACTACGTTCGATATCTGAATTTTCAGAACTTGGAGCCGGTTTTAAAATTGCAATGAAAGATATGGAAATAAGAGGTGTTGGAAATCTACTTGGGAAAGAACAACATGGAGAGATTGAGTCCGTTGGTCTAGACTGCTACTTAGGAATGTTAAATAAGGCAATTGAGCATCGAATGGGCAGGGGCTCGCAAGAAAACGAGATCGCTGTTGAGATTAATTACAATGGATTCATTCCTGATAGCTACACAGATAATGAGCAAGACAAGATGTTAATCTACAAGAAAATCTCGGGCATTCAGAGTGAAGAAGAAAATAAAAAAATAAGAGCTGAAATTTATGACCAATTCGGCTCCATTCCTAAAGAAATAAACGTCCTACTTACACTAGCGGAAATGAAAATACTTGCAAAAAAACTCAACATCCTAGGTCTTAGAGAAAAAAATGAATTACTGGAAATTGAATATTTAAATACGGAACTCATTCCTGTTAAAAAAATAATGGAAATAATAAAAGTCAACCCTAACACACTAAAAATAAATCCAGAATATAAAACCTCAATTTTCCTAAACCTAAATGGCACCAAAGAAGCAGACAAAATTAACTACATTTACAAAAATCTTAACTTATTACTGTAGGAATAGATAGAGAATGAAGATATTAGTACTTAATACAGGAAGTTCGTCATTAAAGTTTACACTCTACGAATACAAAGACAAGCAAGTATTAGTGACTGGAGTAATTGAGAAGATAAAAGAAAGTGAATCAATAACTAAGATTAAAACTAAATACGGAGTAGAAACAAAGACAGGGGCTGGGATTGGTTCACACGAAGAAGCATTAAGAAAATTGGTCAGCATTTTAACAAATAAGGAACTTGAAATACTAGCCAATCCAGATGAGATTTATGCAATAGGACACAGAATTGTGCACGGCGGCGCTAGTTTTGCAAACTCAGTATTACTTAACAACGACATTCTAGACGAACTGGAGGAAGTAGCTCAACTTGCTCCTCTGCACAACCCAGCAGCAATTTTAGTCATTAAAGCAACACTTAAAATATTTCCAAATACAAAACAAGCTCTATGCTTTGATACATCATGGCATCAAAGCATGAACGAAAAGGCATTTTTATACGCTACACCATACTCTTGGTACAAAGATTACAATATTAGAAAATACGGATTTCATGGACTATCTTATTCATACATAACAAGGAGAGTTGCAACAATTTTGCAGAAAGACAGTCGTGATTTAAATTTAATAGTACTACATCTGGGAAATGGAGCTAGCATTAATGCTGTTAAGGGTGGCTTGTCATACGATACAAGCATGGGGCTTACTCCACTTGAAGGGCTCGTTATGGGAACAAGATGTGGTGACATTGATCCTACGATTATTCCTTTAATGAGTAAGCTACTTAAGAGGACAACAAAAGAGATAGAAGAGATTCTTAATAATGAGAGTGGCATGCTGGGGGTCTCTTGTTGTTCAAACGACCTAAGAGATATTTGGCAAGCGGTTGAAAATGGTGATTATAATGCTAGACTTGCAGTCCAGTTAATGGGTTATAGAATAAAGAAATATATCGGATCTTACCTCGCAATCCTGGACTTTAATGTAGATGCAATCGTCTTTACAGCCGGCGTTGGTGTTACTGACTATGGGATAAGAGAACTAGCATTGAGCGGATTTGAAAAAATAGGAATAGAAATGGACCCTGAAAAAAATAATAGAGCATGCAAAAAAGACATGGAGTCTGACATCTCAAGCAAGGACAGCAAAGTAAAAATACTTGTAATCCCTACAAACGAAGAGCTCTCTATTCTTGAAGATACCTACAGCCTTTGCTTAAAACCCAATCCATGCACCATAGACAATAAAGCAGACGGTCTTTAATTTAAAGCAAAGCTTTCTGTCTAACATCCTCAGCTACTCGCACTCCCTTTACAAGCTCAAGTAAAGCAAAAGCAAACTGGAAGGCCGTACCGACACCCTTAGAGGTAATGAAGTTATTGCTAAGGACAACATTTTCATCCACAAATTCACCATCTGTAATGCCATTTTCAAATCCTGGATAGCATGTAAATTTACTTGTTCCCAAAAGTCCCTTAGCAGAAAGCACAACAGCTGGTGAGGCACAAATAGCTGCAATAAACTTACCCCCCAACTTCATATCTCTTAAAATCTTATCTAAATCTCTAGACTTAAAAAGATTGCTAGCGCCCGGCATCCCTCCAGGCAGTACAATTAAATCAAAATCATCCGCACTACAATCTGAAACCTTCTCATCTGCGCAAAAAACAACTCCTCTAGAGCCTGGGACAACTCTATCATCACTTAAACTAATAAGCTTAACATTAACATCACCTCGTCTTAGAATATCAACGGGCACAATGGCTTCGATCTCCTCAAAGCCATCTGCAAGCACAACAGCTACTCTCATAACACAAAACTCCTTGACTTATGCTGATGGAGGGACTTGAACCCACGACAACTCGGATATGAGCCGAGTGCTCTAACCAACTGAGCTACATCAGCTTACGGCCTCTAAAGTGTATAAATTCAAAAATATTTTGTCAAGGAATATTTTAAATAAATAGACTAAATTAAACTTGTATTAGTCAAACTTAATAACCACTAATTTAAATAAGCATTTTTCATTTTTAAAAAATATAATAGAATTATGTTCGGTACATTTAATGACAATGTATATTGAGGAAGTATGTAGATAAAGTTACAATTCCCTTTTTGGTTTAAGTGTTATTAAGGCAATAAAGCAAATTAAGCAAGATGTTGCACTTGTGCTTCAAAAAAATAAAAGATTAGTATGGTTTATATGAAAAAAATTGTTTGTATTTACATCTTTTTTATTAGCAATAGTTGCTTCTCGTACGATTTTTGGCACACGGAAGCTAGGGAAAAATTAATAAACAAAATAGTCTACCAAATGAGCGACAAAGAACTACTAGGACAAATGTTTATGATAAGTTATCCGGGAGAACAAATAACTAACTTTACTCTTAACTTTATCAAAGAGAGGCACTTGGGTGGCATAAAAATCTTTGGATGGAATGCTGGCAACCTATCTGTGCTAATAGACAGCATAAGTAAAGCACAAGTAATGTCTCAAAGAAATAGATTTAAAATTCCCCTATTCATTGCTACAGACCAAGAGGGTGGATGGACACAGCACATAAAACTAAAGACCTCAAAAACAATAGGAAACCTTGGCATCACTGCCACTCTCTCGCCAAACGATTCTTACCTCACAGGATATTACATAGCAGACGAATTAAATCGCCTTGGAATCAACCTAAATTTTGCGCCCATAGTTGACATCTACACTCATGAGGACAACTTCATAATAGGCCCAAGGGCATACTCCAATGATCCACAAATAGTTGCTCTATTTGCCCTAGCATCCTATAAAGGACAAAAACAAGCAGGGGTGATCTCAACAGCAAAACATTTCCCGGGGCATGGGAATACAGTTGTTGATTCTCACACAAAAATACCAATAATAAATTCAAATTTAGAAGAGATACTAGAAAACGAATTATTACCTTACGAAGTATTAATACAGGAAAATATTCCAGTAATCATGAGTGGACACCTGGCATATCCAATGCTTACAAACGGAGAAGAGATACCTGCCTCATCATCAATTAAAATTTTAAAAGGAATTCTTAGGGAAAAATTAAAATATAATAATTTGATCATAACAGATGATTTATTAATGAACGCTGTAAGATATAAAAATGAAAGTATATATGACACAATTGAAAGAATCATCAGAACAGAAACAGACATTTTATTAATATCATTAAACGAAAATTTACAAAGCAGCGCGTATGACAGGCTCTTAGCCCTTATGAAAGAAGATAACGAGATAAGAGAAAATATCGTTAAATCCAATAAAAGAATACTTAGGATCAAGTTGCAATATTTAAAAGAAGATAAAAATAAAGTAGAAATCTATCCAAACTACAAAAAAGCACAAGAAATACCCACCAGTGAGGCTAAAAGATTTTTTGAGCAAAGCACATTAAGAGGAATAACAAAAATTAGGCTAGAAAAAAAAGTTTCAAGGGACAAGAAAACACTACTAGTATCACCTTATTATCATATGGTTTCAGAAGGAAGAAAAACATTTCAAAATAGCTCCAGTTATTACTATGACTACTACCCTTTAAACGGCATTAATTCCAACAAACTTCATGAAATTAAGAAGCTAATCGAGAAGCACGAGCAAGTTATTTTCAATCTCTCGACTCCTGGTAGCCTTAAATACATAGAAAACTTAAAAAAATACAAAGACAAAATAAGCGTTATTGTATCTCTTACTCCTCGACATATTAAAACACTAGACTGGGTAGAGAACATAGTGGTAGTTTATGGTACAACAGCACTAGCATTTAAATCGGGGTTCTTAGCTCTAATAGAAAGATTTAACCCAAGAGGAGCACTTCCTTTAATAAATTTCAAGCCTTAATATATTCCTTTATATATGAGATGACTTGATTTTCTAAAAGGTTTAAAGAGCTCCTCTTGCTCTTAAATCCACTCGCGTGCTTATGCCCTCCCCCTCCAAAAGCCTTAGCAAGCTCCCCAACATCAAAATATTCCCTAGACCGAAGTCCTGCTAAAATAGAACCATCTTCAGTCTCTTTTAAGATAACCAATATTTCATTATTTTCAACATTACTAAGAAGTGCATAAAATAGCTCATTAACTCCACTAATATTAGTGTCTTTTTTTGCATCGAAAGGCAAAACAGTGACTAACACTTTCCCATCAAAATAAGATTTAAGGTTGTTCAACATCGATCTCAGGATATCTATTGAAGATAAGCTCTTAACAGCTTCAATGTAACTATAAACATCCTTCAGGCTTAATCCCTTAGAGACAAGCCTAGCTATCATTTCGAAAGGCTCAGGATCGCTGCTCGATAAAAATCTAAAAAACCCTGTATCTGTGCAAAATCCAACCAGAATATACCACGCCTCTTCTCTAGTAACATCATACCCAAATTCCCTAATTAATTTCTCTATCAAAAAAGTAGTTGAAGGGGCTAAGGGATTAATGTAACTGGGAACATCCAACTTATCCCCCGAGGCATGATGATCAATAACAAGAATAGGCATATCCTTTACATAAAAAACAAACTCATCCCCTATTCTGTCAAAGATAGAACAATCTAAAATGATTACAGCATAATCTGAAGTGTTAATACTAGGCCATTGAGATAAAAATTTATCTTTGAAAGGAATTATTTCTCTTCTAACAAAAGGCCCTTCATTAAGCATAACAGACCTCTTTCCTATTCTGGACAAAAAAGAAGCTAAAGCTAAGGATGAACCAACACAATCAAAATCAGGATCCTTATGCCCAATGATAATAAAATCATCGTATTTTTTAATAAATTCAATAGCAACTAACATAAACAAATATTAACAAAATTTTGATACAATTGAAAATTTAAAAGTTTTGTTCAAAATCATAAGTAAATTGTTATACTTAAGAGGTATCAATAGAAGATGAGGATTTTATTTGAACGGTATTGATAAAGATCAGATTAGGCAAGCGTTTCAGATGGCTGAGGACGCAAGGAGTAATTCTTATTCACCTTATTCAAACTTTAAAGTGGGGGCTTGTCTTAAAACTAGGGATAATTTGTTCTTTCAGGGCTCGAATGTTGAAAATGCAAGCTTTGGTGCTACCTGCTGTGCAGAAAGGGGCGCTATTGTAAGCATGATATCATCTGTTGGAATACAAAGAATAGATTTTATGCTACTCTCAACAATTCCGGAAACAATTCCGTGTGCAATATGCCTTCAGGTAATGTCGGAATTTTTCGACAGGGACACCAAAATACTCATAACAAATCCCCTCACATTTAATTCTAATAAGTCAGTCCTTAAGGCTTACACACTCAGGGACTTACTCAAAATTCCATTCGACAAAGAAGAGATGTCAAGAATCTCTATTAGTAAATAAAACAAAGCTTAGGGCCTGCTTAGGGAAATCAATTTAGAATACCAAGAGAAACAATCGAACTGGCTAGTTCTTTTAGCTTGCTAGCATCCAGGGTTTCAGCGGAGGAATCAAACACCTCTAATATAAGCTCTTTCTCGCACCTATTAAACTCATACTCTACACTCTCTAGAGACAGAAAGCTAATTATTGGTAAAAATTTATCAATAAAGGCGTATATTCCCTCATCAGACTCAAAATTCTCATAATAATAATTAAATATGTTCTTTAAAGATTTTTTATTAAAAATTTTAAAAAAATCATAAAAAACACCCTCAACGGCCTTCACATTATTAGTCAAAACATCATCCCTAGATACAGCTTTTTTACATTTCTTAACAAAAAACTGAGCCTGTAACATAAATCCCCAAATTGAAAACATCAATAAATCCATTATTTAAAATACTAACAAATTCATTGAACATAAAAAAAAATATTGCTATACTCACATGTAAAATTATGCAATAAAAGCAAGGGAAGGTGCAAGTATGGTTAAGGTCATCAATAATAAAAATATTAGCAAATATGTGAATTTAAATCTTGGAAGCCTAAAACAAACTGAATTCTACATAGCTTATATAGAAAATCATGCTAAAGCCGTTTCATATATTAAAGCAAAAACGAAAGATAGAGAAATTGAGGTTAACGATTTTTATATCAATCCGGACTTTAAGGCAGAGGGAATAGAAAAAATAGTATTTAATAATTTAATTTATTATGGGAAAAAGAATAAACTACAGAAAATTTCCTGCGAAATTACTGAAGTAGAGGAAGAACTTAAAAGTTTAGGATTTATAAATAACAATAGCGTATATAAAAAAGACCTAACACCTGAGATCAAAAAGGATAAGTTCATAATGGGGATTGGCCTCGTCTCAGTACTAGCAGAAGTAGTTTCTATTGCATCCAAACTCACTGTAGGAATACTTTTCAATTCATTTGCACTTATAGCAGACGCCTTTCACGTTCTCTCAGATTTTGTGTTATCAGCAATTACCTACTTTAGCCTCAAAATTACAAATAAACCCGAGACGATTTATTATCCTTACGGATATAAAAAAATGGAGAATTTAATATCATTCATCATAGGGATAATTATAATAACAGCAGGATTTACGATATTTTTAAACTCAACAGGTCTGAATAAATTAATTAGCCTTGGGGGCGAATCTGGATTTCATGTTCATTATCATCCCACTCACCTTGAAGATCATAGCCATGATCACGATCACTTTCACGATCATGAACAAGATCACTTCCATGAACACGGACATTCTCATTCAAACAATCATCACGAGGAGGATAAGAATAATATCCTTGAAATATTTTCAAATAAATCTTTCAGGAAAAGCATTTGGATACCATTAGTACCCTTTATATTTTTCATAGTAAAAATGGTCGAATATTTAGTAAAATTTCAGATCGGAAAAAGATACAATAACTACTTACTCCTAGCTCTCTCATCAGCCGATAAAAACTGTATATTTTCCCACGGAGGCACTACATTAAGTTTATTACTTGCAAATTATGTGTGGACAGGTTTTGACAAAATCATATCTATATTCATCAGTTTTATAATTATTAGAGAAGGACTTTACGTAATACTAAAAAACGCTAATAAACTTCTCTCAAAACAAGACATAGATTTAAAAAGAGAGATAAAAGATACATTGAAAAATACCAAAATAAACTTGAAAGAACTTAATTTGTCTCACGAGGGGAATCATTTAAATCTTTATGCAAAATTAGACTTAAACCATGAAAGTGATTTGAAAAGCCTGATACGAAAAATAGAGGCAACAAAAGAAATCATTAAAAAACAACACAAAGAAATATATGAAATGTACATTTTAATATAAAGAAACAAAATCAATTGACACTTCTGACAAAGTTGTGTTAACATGCTAAGCTGTACGGCGCAGGGTAGAGCAGTTGGTAGCTCGTCGGGCTCATAACCCGAAGGTCATAGGTTCGAGTCCTATCCCTGCTATATTGTTTTAATGTATGGAGAATAAATGAATAGGAAGAATATAGCTAAAGGTAAGATGGTCAGGCGGTTTGGTGTTAATATATTTGAACAACCTAAGTACGATAAACTACTGAAGAGGAAACCTAATCCACCGGGAATGCATGGGAGGTCTAGGAAGGGTAAGGTCACTGAGTATGGGAAGCAGTTGGTAGAGAAGCAAAAGGTTAAGTTTACTTATGGCGTAAGTGAGAGGCAACTGACTAACATTTTCAGGGAAGCGAAAAGACATCATGGGGTCACCGGACACAATCTTTTGGCTCTGCTTGAGAGAAGAATTGACAATGTTGTATATCGGGCTGGATTTGCTATTTCAAGAGCCCATGCTAGACAGATAGTTTCGCATGGGGTGATCATACTTAATGGAAGAAGGGTTACGGTGCCTTCTATTACTTTAAGAGCGAATGATGAATTACGGGTAAAGGATAAGGACAGCTTAAGGAAGCTGGTTAGATCTAATATAGAGAGGACATCAACTCTTCGAAATCTTCCGACTTGGATAGAAGTAAATGCTGATGCTTTGCAGGTTAAGGTGACACGCCCTCCAGCGAGGGACGAAATACCCACCCTTGCTAATGAGCAAATGATTGTTGAGTATTATTCTAAGAGAGCATAGGGTGTTGTTGGTTTACACACCCACGGCTTATTTACCCTTCTTTCTGCCTTTAGTAAAATTTTTTCCGAAGCTGGCTTTGGAAAAGGTTGGGAATCCGCTCTTGGCTGGGTTCTTGGCAGGACCTTGGGCATTAAATGATGCCCTACTTCCTGAAGGCCTTCTGACTCCATCTTTCATATAAACCTCCTTGATGAGTCTAATGATAGCAAATTTTAAATAATACTTAAATAATCAAAAACTTCTTCCAGATGAGACACATACTTAACAAACATACTGCTCTTAATCTCTTCAGGAAGCTTAACATAATCGCGCCTATTGTCCTCAGGAATTATAACTTTGCTTATTCCATTCCTATAAGCTGCAAGTACTTTTTCCTTAATACCTCCCACAGGAAGGATGGACCCCTTAAGAGTAACTTCTCCTGTCATTGCAAGATCTAAAGGAACTTTTTTATCAGATAGTATGGAAGCTATTGCTGTTGCAATAGTAACTCCAGCCGAAGGACCGTCTTTTGGCGTAGCTCCCTCTGGAAAATGTAAATGAATTTCAGGACTCTCATTTATATCAAAATTAAGTCTGGACGAATAGGTTTTAACCACAGAATAAGCAAGTTGTGCACTCTCCTTCATAACAGCCCCAAGACTGCCTGTTAAAATAACATCCCCTTTCTTTTCAAACTTAATAGCTTCAACAGGAAGTATAACACCCCCATGGTTTGTCCAAGCAAGACCATAAACAAATCCAGAAGAATCAATCTTAATTAAATTAAAGTTATACTCACAATCCACATAAACGTGAAAATTATTCATATTGATGATTTTATAAATACCAGGAATATCAGGATCATGAGTAAAAATTGAATTACTTTCATGCATTAAGGAACTAGGAAAATAAAAATTACCCTCAATTATATCTTCCCTAGAATAAACATGAAGTAATTCCCTTATAACCATTCTAAACAAATTGGTCAAAGCTCTCTTAAGCTCTCTAACTCCAGACTCCATGGTATATTTTTTGATTATGTGCAAAATAACATCATCTTCTATTCTTATATAAACCTTGCTTAAAAAACTTTCTCTGATTATACCCGGCATTAAAAATTTTTTTGCAATCTCTAATTTTTCAATATAAGAATACCCTTCTATCTTAATGATCTCCATTCTATCAAGAAGGGGTTTAGAAATTCCATGAAGAGAATTAGCTGTTGCAATAAACAATACATTAGAAAGATCATAAGGAATCTCCAAATAATGATCAACGAACTTGGAGTTTTGCTCAGTATCTAAAACTTCTAAAAGGGCAGCCTCTGGATTTCCCCTATAAGAATTATCAATCTTATCTATCTCGTCAAGTAAAATTACAGGATTAGATTTACCCGCTATTTTAATTGCATTAATAAAAACCCCTGGGAGAGCTCCGACATAAGTTCTCCTATGTCCTCTAATTTCAGCTGCGTCTCTAACTCCCCCAAGAGAAATTTTTGCAAATTTCCTAGAAAGAGAAGTGGCAACAGAGGAGGCAATAGAAGTCTTTCCAGTACCAGGGGGACCCACAAGACACAAAACAGGTGCTTGAATTTTAGAATTAATATGATAAACAGCTAAAAAGTTAATTATTTTTTCTTTAGCTTCATCCATCCCATAGTGCGCATTTTTTAAAATAAATTCAATATCACCTAAGGAATTCTCCATAATAGTATGCTCATTCCAAGGCAGCTCAAGTAACAACTCAGCATAACTTCTAATAATATTGGCATCTGGAGAATTTGCGTTCATGGAGGAAAGCCTAGATATTTCTTTCTCGATTCTTGGCTTAATATCTTCAGGAATTTTCTTAGAATTCAATCTATCAAGATACTCAGCTTCATCTTTCCCTAATCTTTTCTGTATTTCCTTTATCTGTTCATTTAAAAAATACTCCCTTTGCCCCTTATCAAGCTTATCGTTAACTTTGGATTTGATGTCCTTCTTAAGCCTTAAAAGATCAATTTCAATATTTAAATTTACAATTAACTTTTCAATTCTACTCTGAACATCCAATTCTTGTAAAAGCTCCAACTTTACACCGTATTCCAACTTAACATTAGATGCTAATACATCAACAAGTTTAGTAGGTTTATCAAGGAAATTAATATTGTCATCACCATCCCCCAATTCTTTAGCAGGAAGACAAGACTTGTAAGTTTCATAAGCTTCTCTTAAGAATTTAGAATAAACAAAAATCTTGCTACTAAATTCACTCTCATCAGGAATAAAATCAACTTTAGCCCTAATAAAAGAAGCACTCTTCTTAAGAAGACTCCTTATAATAACCCTATCTTGGCATTCAACTAAAACTTTTATTGAACCTTTAGCAACCTTTACAACTTGAATGATTTTACTATAAGTACCAACAGGGTACACATTTTTTAAACTAATCTTTCCAGAAGTATTAGATTTAGAATTATTAACATAGACAAACAAAACCAGCCTACTCTCTAGCATAGCCTGGTAGACAGCACCAACAGCAACACTATCGTCAAAAGTGGTCCATAAGGTCACGCCTGGGAAAAAAACATTCTGTCCTAAAAAGATAACCGGAATATCATCCTTTCTAGTACTAATTAGACTTAGAATTGATTTCATAAAGTTCTTTTGGCCAAATCTTATTGACCTGTTTCCCCGTCAGAATCAAGGGTTCAATATCATTACTCAAAACAGACTCTTTGGTAACAATAACCTTTTTTACTTGCTTAATCGAAGGTACTTCAAACATCGTATGTTTAAGCAACTCTTCTAAAATAGAACGTAGGCCTCTAGCACCTGTATTCTTACTCATTGCCTCCTCAGCAATAGCATCAATTGCATCCTTTTCAAATACAAGCTCCACACTATCCATTTTAAACATATGATAATATTGCTTTAAAATAGAATTATCTGGCTCAATTAATATCTTAATTAAATCCTGTTTTCCTAGACTTTCAAGGTAGGAATGCACAGGAAGCCTACCCACAAACTCCGGTATTAATCCAAATTTCACTAGATCTTCCATTTCTAAATATTTTAAAAAATTATCCCCTTCAATCTCTTTCTTAGCAGCAGATGAAAATCCAATAGAGCTTCTGCTAATTCTTTTCTGAATAATCTTTTCAAGTCCCACAAAAGCCCCGCCGCATATAAACAGTATATCTTGAGTATTAATTTCAATAGTATCCTCATAAGGATGCTTCCTGCCTCCCCTTGGCGGCACATTAGCAACAGTACCCTCAATGATTTTCAACAAAGCCTGTTGAACCCCTTCTCCAGACACATCCCTAGTAATTGAGACATTCTCACCCTTCTTGGCAATCTTATCTATCTCGTCTATATAAATAATACCCCTCTCCGCAAACCTCACATCTCCTTGGGCCGCATGAATAAGCTTAAGTAAAATATTTTCAACATCCTCACCCACATAACCAGCCTCAGTAAGCGTTGTAGCATCCGCAATAGTAAAAGGGACATTCATCTCATCAGCCAACTTCTTAGCAAGCAGAGTTTTCCCACTACCAGTAGGGCCTACAATCAATATATTAGATTTTTCAAGCTCAATCTCCCCCTCCACACTACCTCTAAATATCCTCTTATAATGATTATAAACAGCCACAGATAAAACTTTCTTAGCATCTTCCTGCCCAATAACATATCTATCCAGATGACTCTTAAGTTGCCTAGGAGATGGAAGTTCCCCATAAGATTTACCACTCACATCTCTTACAGCTTCTTCTTGAAAAAGATTGTAACACCCCCTAGAGCATTCGAAGCAAATAGCAACAGATCTTGTGGTAATCATTTTCTCTTCTTCGGCTCTAACACGACCACAAAAAGAACACTCCACAATCCTTTGATTCTTATTTCTTGCCATACAACACACTATCCAAAACTAAATTAATTCCTCTCTAAAATATTGTCAATAATCCCATAAACAAGAGCATCATTAGGTGTCATAAAGTAATCTCTCTCAATATCAAGAGATAATTTTTTTTTAGAAACACCTAGCCTACTAGACATAATATCTATTATCAACCTCTTAAGCCTCATGATTTCATTTGCTTGTATGCTAATATCGCTAGCCTGCCCTCCTATTCCACCCCAAGGTTGATGAATCATTATTCTTGAATATGACAATGAATCCCTTTTGCCCTTAGTGCCCCCTGCAAGCAAAAACGCAGCCATTGAAGCTGCCTGTCCAATGCAAATAGTTCTAACATCCGGCTTGATGTATTGCATAGTATCATAAATTGCAAGTCCCGCAGTAATACTACCCCCCGGAGAATTTATATAAACATGCACATCCTTATCAGAATTCTCAGATTCCAAGAAAAGAAGTTGTGCAATAACCGTATCTGCCTTAACATCGCTAATCTCGCCGCTTAAAAAAATTATCCTATCCCTTAGCAACCTTGAATATATATCAAAGACTCGTTCATAATTCCCTGTATGCTCTACAACAGTAGGAACCAGATTGTGCATATACTCTCGTGTCATTGCTCACCCGTTTCACTATTTAAAAAATCTCTGAAAGGAATTTTTTTAGCTTTAATTTCTTTGACATTTTTTAAAATCTTACTCCTAACCTTTTGATTCTTAACTTCATCTTTCAAAACCTGTAACAAATTTCTCTCTTCATAAAATTTTCGAATCTCTGCTAATTCCATCCTTGCATTCTCAGCCTGCCTAGTTAACTCCAAGTCCAAATCAGCATCCGTAACTTCCTCGCTATCATCAGCTACAATCTTTTGCAAAATTAATCTAGACTTCAAATTTTTAAGCAATTCTTCTTTAAAAACATTATCCGCACCTCCCAATTCACCCAAAGAACTTCTAGCCTGATCAATACTGATCTTATTCTGCTCTGAAAATTTACTTAAAGCATTATTAAGCTCAGCTTCAAGCATAGAAGGAGGAACTTCTATGCTCAACTTCTCTGCAATTTCGGATAACAATTTTGAAAGTTTAAGAGCTTCTTTTTTTTCCTCTACAAGTTTTAACATATCCACCCTTATGAGCTCTTTAAGTTCTTCTAGCGTATTCAAACTATCATTAATATCTTTTGCAAAATCATCATCAAGTTCAGGAATATCACGTCTTTTAATGTCTGTAACAGTAATCTTCAATTTCTTAGCAGAACCCGCAAGTTCGCTAAACCTATACTTCTTATCATAACTCTTCTCTACAATCCTCTCCTCACCTTTACTCATTCCAATGATGTCTTCATCAAACCCATAATAATTATTAGATTCCCCCACAGTGAAAACAAAATCTTGTCTCCTAGTCGACAAAATCTCCCCCAAAAACTCATCAAGCTCAACAAAATCAACCTTAACAATACTACCCCTCTTAACGCTACCCCTGTCTTCAACAACAATCGAGTTCTCTGCCTGCAATCGCCTAAGACCGTCCTCAACATCAGAGTCAGCAATAACGACTTCCGGCATTTCTACAGCAATATCAGTAATATCCGGCACTTCAAACTCAGGGTAAGCCTCATACACAACAGTAAACTCAAAATCCTTCTCAAAATCTATATCCAACCTCTCTTCCAATATTGTAGGAGCAGCATAACCCAACGGTTTATAAACAGCACCCTTGAAAAAATCCTCCAAAGACTCACGAATAACCTTATCTATGGTCAAAGCCCTTAAATTATCAGAATACTTACTCTCAATAACCCCAAAAGGAACCTTCCCCACCCTAAACCCCTGCACCTTGAGGCGAGAGGAATAATCCTTCAAAAACTCATCATACTTATCTTTAACAAAACCCCTAGACACTCTAATAACGGCCTCTACCCTAGAGTCCGAAAGCAATCTCACACTGTTACTTAATACCACGCAATTCCTCTAACAAAAACTTAATAGCAAAAACCAATTAAGCGAAAGACGGGATTTGAACCCGCGACTTCCACCTTGGCAAGGTGACACTCTACCCCTGAGTTACTTTCGCATTTCTTGCAGAAGGTGGGAGTCGAACCCACACGCCAAAGGCACTAGATCCTAAGTCTAGCGTGTCTGCCAGTTTCACCACTCCTGCATTCCTAGGTAGTATACAAAACTTAAAAAGCTTTTTCAAGCACAAACGCCCAACATTTCGCACCCAGCAGGACTCGAACCTGCAACCCTTGGATTCGAAGTCCAATGCTCTATCCAATTGAGCTATGAGTGCATCACAAAACCAGGGTGATTGACGGGGCTTGAACCCGCGACAGCCGGAACCACAATCCGGTGCTCTACCAACTGAGCTACAACCACCAATTACATCCAAATCACATGTAAGTTCATTTTATATACATTTAAAAAGGAAGTCAACAAACCTATGTACCCACCATCCCACGAAAAATAAACAGAAAGCCTAAATATTCTCTAAACCAGTCTTTAAAAAATTATAAACTCTAATAGTTGATTCAATATTGACTCTCTCTCTTGGTGTATGAGGCGCCTCAATCCAAGGGCCAATTGTAACCGAGTCTATTCCTCCAAATTTTGAGGATATTATTCCAGTCTCAAGACCAGCATGAATTACCATAGTTCTGGGGTCCTCTAAATACATCTCTTTGTACACACTCTTAAGATGATTTAAAAGCTTACTATCCTTAGTCGGATTCCAAGAAGGATAATCATAAATTGCTTCAAAATTAGCTCCCGCAAGCCCACTAATTGCCCTTAAATGATCAAAAACATACTCTTTCTCTACATCCAACAACGACCTTATTGTAAATACAAATTGATATTCATCATTTAATTTCAACAAACTAGCAAAATTTAAAGAGGTTCTGATAAGTTTATTTTCATAATCTTCAACCTTTTGCACCCCATGTAAGAAGGCCATACCCATATTTAAGATCTTATCCTGATCCATCTTTTCTAATGCAACTCCTGAAGAATCAACCTTCTTTAGCTTAATCTTGAAATCACGCTCAAGAGTATACATTCTCTTTGCTTTAAGATTAAACGCTCCCAATTCTTCTTCCAGAAAGGCATAATCCTCAGGTTCAATTAATACGAGAGCCTTTGCTTCCCTGGGAATTGCATTGCTTTTATCCCCTCCAGATATATATTCAACCTCAAACTCTATCTTTGATCTGAGTTCACTTAAAGCAAAAAACATCAACTTTAAAGAATTTCCTAAATCAATATGAATATCTGCCCCGGAATGCCCCCCTTTAAGCCCAGTAAACAGAACCTCAATCCCCATACTTTTTTTACTTACTCTATATTTAGGTTTAAGACTAACATTAACAAGGCGAGAACCAGCACATCCAACCAAGAAATAACCCTCTTCTTCTCCGTCAAGATTAATTAACATCTTTCCACTACATAGAGCAGGGTCAAGCCCAATGGCCCCTATTAACCCTACCTCCTCATCAACTGTAAATAGAAGCTCTAATTCAGGATGCCTAAATCCATTAGCCTCACTCATAACAGCAAGCATCATAGCAACTCCAATCCCATTATCAGCGCCAAGAGTGGTACCCAATGCTGACAAATATCCATCATTCTCAATTATATTGATAGGATCTTTCTTAAAATCATGAACAAAGGCTTCGTTTTTTTCACAAACCATGTCCGTGTGAGCTTGGAGAATAATAGGTTCTGAATCTACAGTACCATTAGCCTTAATCTTGACTACAATATTACCTATTCTATCTTCCTTAAAGGAATAGCCAAACCTTCTAGCCTCATTTTTAATATAATCGCTAATCCCCTCTATATTCTTTGAACACCTAGGTATTTGGGATATTCTCCTAAAATAATCAATTACAATATGTTCCACATACGCCCCCTTAATTAAGAATTAATAAAAATTTCATACTAGATACATTTATTTGGTAAAACTACCTTATAATACTAAAATGCAAGTTGGAATGCAAAATCTAACCTTACGAGCAGAGATCTTCAAAATCAAAAGAATCGTACAGTTTTAATCTCTCCCCCTAAAACTTCAAAAGGTTTTCTTATCATCACTCTTAAGATCATTTAAAGAAACAAGTTCATTTTTAAAAAGCGATACAAAATCGCTAATAGAACGCAATGATCCCCCCTACCAAATTAAGATTTCTTCGGTAAGGCCAATCTTGTCATTCTCATCGTAAATGTTAAAATCTCTCCTATAATCTAACCCTTTTTGACTTTCATTTAAAAACATAAGAGCAAATGCATGAAAAATAATAATGGTAAGATCACTAAGAGACCGCTCTAACAAACACACTATCCTACCCCTTCATTTCACTGACAGCTTTATTTGCAAAGGTAAGAGGCAAAATCTCTTTCCGAGCAATGCTATCCACGAGAAGATGAGCTATTTGATAAGCAATAACCCTCGACTTTACAGCTACAACACCGGCAATTATTAAAAGGAACCTACCAATAGTGGTAACAGCTTTGTGTCAAAATTAATCATTAAGCAAAATTAAAAAACCTTGGCCCCATCTGGATATTCCACCACGACCTTAAAGTTTTCAGGATAGGCAAAAATCTTCCTAGATCTAGATTGATCAAAATCTTTACTCAAAACCGGAATGCCGTACTTGGCCAACACACTAACTGCAAATTCTGCATTCTCAGACCCCACCCTTATAGCTCCCTTTGCCATGAAATTAGCCCCCCCAAAAAGCTTAGCCTTAAGATTATTTTTCAAGGATCCACTGTCTAACATAGCATCGATTAGCATAGGAACAGCGTAGACCCCATATCTACCCTTCTGTGAGGAAGCAACCTCCGATTCCGATTTCACTAAAACATAATGATTCACCCCAATAACATTACGCACCCCATCATGAAGCACAACAGAAACACAAGACCCAAGTATTGTAGAAATAACCCTATTACTCGACACAAAAGCTTCGCCTGGAACTATTATCGTAACATCTCTTTTTAACTTAAAATTAAAGTGACTTAACATAAACCTTATTACTCTCTTTCGAAAAAACTCACAACAAACTTATAAAAACTATTAAAAAATCCCAATCTCCTAACTCGCTTACTGAACAAATCTAACTCACCCAGTTTATCATTATCCAAAAAAAACTCAGCTTTTCCAACCGCATCATCCCCACCAAGTGGAGCAACCAAATTCCTCATGCGGGAGTCAACCCTCACTCTATCAACTTCATCTTTTGAAAAAACATACCTAAAAGGCACCCTAGACGAGACATCGACCGTACTCGTCTCCCCATTATAGACCCTTTCTTTTGATTTTACAATGAAAGAAAATTTATGATAATTATTAAATCCATATTCAAATAATTTCTCAGCAATTAAAGCACGCCTTTTCTCACCCCCATTATCAATCCCCTTATCAACACCTAAAATTACGGATATTAATCTCATTTCTCCCCTTTTAGCTGTAGCAACAATATTTAATCCCGATTTTCCAATATAACCCGTCTTAAGGCCATCAGCATAGGAATAACTGTATATTAAAAGATTTTTATTATGTTGCTTCAGATTTAGCACATTTGAAGCAGATTTATCTCCTAAATTTTCAGGTTTTGGATAAATAAAACTTTCAAGAGAATGTATCCTCAGCATAAATTCAAATTTTTCTATGTAAGTTCCTGAAAACAATGCCATTTCTATTGCTGTAATTTCATTGCTGTCGCTATACCCTGATGTATCAACAAAATGCATATTCAAAAGACCCAAGTTTAGGACATTAATGTTCATTAAATTAACAAAACCGCCTAAATCCCCTCCCGCCATAAACTCAGCAATAGCTACAGCAGCATCATTTCCAGAGGAAACCGCAAGTCCTTTAAGTAATTCCTCAAAATTCACTCTCTGTCCTTTTTCTAAAAACATTAAAGAAGAATTTGGTGGAGCATTATAATACGAAGCAGCTTCACTAATGGGCACAATAGTTTTAAAATCCACATTCTTTTTCCTTGCCTCAATTAAAGCAGTATAAATTGTGACAAGTTTAGTAAGAGATGCTGGTGGGAAAATTAGATTGGGTCTCCTCGCATAAAGAACACGCTTAGTATCATAATCAAGAAGAACAACCGACTTTGCGTCCTTTGCGACTCTTTCAACCTCAACCAAATCAATTGAAAAAAGCTCACCGGATAAAATTAAAATCTGTAGCATAGCCGAGACAATTTTCATGCAGTAATATTATATATTATTGCGTGGAAATTTATTATAAACTTAAGGGATAAATTGTAGATGGTAAATTTATAAAGGAGTAGATATATTATGAATTCTTACGCTTTCATGAAAGCCTTAATACCAATCGTATTGATAATCATTGGACTTGGAATATTAAAAAAACCAGCTTATTTTGTGATACCAGTATGCTTAGCAGTAACTACTGCAATGGTTTTGTTTGATAAAAATTTAGGAATAACTAACACAAGTCTTGCAATACTTGAGGGAGCAATGATGGGAATATGGCCAATAGTCATTGTGATTATTGCTGCTATCTTCACTTATAAAATGTCTGAAAGCCAAAATGACATGAGAGTTATAAAATCTATGTTATCAAGTGTATCATCTGATAAGCGAATAATTGTTTTACTTGTAGCATGGGGGTTTGGGAATTTTTTAGAGGGCGTTGCGGGTTATGGTACTGCTGTTGCGATTCCAGTCTCAATATTAATAGCAATAGGGTTTGAGCCAATCTTTGCATGTTTTATATGTCTGATTATGAACACATCTTCAACCGCATATGGTTCTGTAGGAATTCCTATCACATCTCTAGCCCAATCGACAGGACTAGATGTTAAGGTGGTATCATCTGATATTGCCTTGCAACTAATGCTGCCAACTATTGTCATACCGTTTATACTAGTAATGCTAGTGGGTGGGGGCATTGCTGGAATTAGGGGTATATTTACGCTCACGCTCCTTTCAGGGCTATCAATGGCAGTATCTCAAATTTATGTATCAAGAGCATTGGGGCCAGAACTTCCTGCTGTACTTGGAAGCATGCTCTCAATGGTTATAACAGTATTTTATATAAAATTTTTCGAAAAAAAAGACACAGATCATACCGCCGTAAAAGTATCAGTAAAACAAGGTTTTCTTGCTTGTCTTCCTTATATTTTAATAGTCTCATTCATAATAACTGTTTCGCCACTTTTCCACAGCATAAATAAATACCTGTCAAGCTTTAAGACTGTTCTTGAAGTTTACCCTGGGACGGCTCCCTTGCACTTTAAATGGATAACCTCGCCAGGATTATTAATTCTTCTTGCAACAATATTGTCCTACTCAATAAGAGGCATTCCTTTGATTGAACAATTAAAAGTATTCATACTTACTGTAAAAAAAATGGCCTTATCTTCATTTGTAATTATTTGTATAGTATCAATATCAAGGCTTATGACACATAGTGGAATGATAAAAGACATCGCAGACGGCATCTCAATTTTAACAGGCACACTTTACCCATTATTTAGCCCCTTAATAGGCGCTCTTGGTACTTTCTTAACAGGTAGTGATACTGTCTCAAACATTTTATTTGGGCCCCTACAAACACAAATTGCAGAAAACATCTCTGCTAATCCTTATTGGCTCGCGGCTGCAAACACAACAGGAGCAACAGGAGGAAAAATGATTTCCCCCCAAAACATCACAATAGCAACTACAACTGCAGGTCTTATTGGACAAGAAGGAAGACTACTATCAAAAACTATCTTATATGCTCTTTGTTACATTGTTATATCAGGGATACTAGTTTATTTTGTTATAAAATAAATATTAAATTAAATATTTAAATAAAGGAGAGTAGCGAAATATTAATAAAATTAAGATATTTTCGAGTAAAGCTGTCAAAGTGTCAATTTTAGTCTTATTTGGAAATAAACAGTGCAAACTAAAAAATGCTTGAATTTTGATCTAAATATTAATATCATAAATCAGGGATGCTTATATTTTTATCCAAGGAGTGGCGTCCCTAGATGAAGTATTATTTAAAACTTATAATAAACCTAAGTCTTACAACAAAGGAGATACAAAATGAATAAAAAACTGATATTATGCATTTTCAGTCTGTTCCTGGCCGCTTCTATGTCAGGTTTTGCGCAAGATGCGACGCAGGTCACAACGCAAGACAAAAAAGATGAAAAGGATGCATTTAGCCTAGATCTATGGAAACCTAAATTTGAATTTGAAAACACCAGTGAGTTTAGGCTAGACATGGATGAACAAGTTCCTGGCTTGGAAAACAAAAGTAAAATAGGAATTAAGTTTTTACCATTTAAAAAGCATGCAGAAGTGGGAAAGGATGATCCCTTTTCAGCTTACGTTAAAATAGAAGATCTAGCTTTAAAAGTTGAAGGGCAAAAGGACGCCTCTTTCAAACTTGATGTAGGCGATATCGTAGCAAAAATAAATGTGTATGATTTCTACGTTAAGATGAACTCAATGACTGACTTTGATTTTAACCAAGAATCCTTATTCAGCTATGCTCCAATGACTAGCATTAAGAGTGACTACTACGGATTCCCTAGTGATGACAGAGCTTTACGAAAAACAATTCTTGCAAGAGGCACAGATAAAAAGATAGGAACACTGCAGTTTGGATACAGTATCCCCCAATTGGAACTTATACTTGCAATTGGAGCAACAGGAACGGGGAATAGAAACCATGGAAAACTAAATGATAAAAACAAACCTTATAATAACATTTATACTGGTATGCTTTACGGAACTCAAGTAAAATGGAAACCAATAAAAAATGAGCTCGAAAAAGACAGTACAACTGTGGTAGCAGAAACACCACTTGAATTAAATTTTGGAGTATCAGGCGCATTTGGAAATAAGAAGTTTAACATATCATCTATAACATACGGATTGAAGGATAAAGCTACTATTGGATCTGATCTTGTTGTTCCAACCTTGTCAAATACATCTATCATGGCTTCCCTTGGTTTTCAATACAAGCTTGGACTTGCAAAGATAAACAATAAGAATACCTATTTAATTTTCCAAACAGGATCTGATTTGGGAATAGATCTCTTTGCTAGCGATTTCTCTACATTTGGACACATTTCCAAGAAAGCAAATACACCAGATGACAAG
Source organism: Borrelia sp. RT5S (assembly GCF_021165755.1). NCBI lineage: Bacteria > Pseudomonadati > Spirochaetota > Spirochaetia > Spirochaetales > Borreliaceae > Borrelia > Borrelia salvatorii. Next base: position 645,227 of record NZ_CP088936.1, on the reverse strand, counting down.
GATGTGGCATTCAACCCAGCAGAAAACAAGCTTGGCTTTAATCAAGACAAAAAAACCAACTTTGCATTCTCTGTGGGAGCTAACATAGGTTTTGCTTGGAATAAGGATGAAGGCGAAAAAGAGTCATTTTCCGTTAAAGGAAAAGATTCTTATAGCACAAGGATCTTTGGAGAACAAGATAAAAAATCTGGAATCGGTGTTGGAGTTAATTATGGACAAAATTTGTATAACCCTACTTCTGGAAAGAAACTAGTAAAGGATATTGCAAAAAAGTCATTTAAGACTTTAAATGTTGAACTATCAACTTATGAAGATAATAAAAAGGGGATTATTCCTGGCCTTGGATGGATAATTTCAGGTGGAATTTACGACTTATTAAAAGAAAAACCTAATGTAGACGACATAATTGCTATTCTAAATCAGACTACTCCTGCAGCGGATGAGCCTTCTGTGTCGTTTGTAAACGCCGCTAAGCTCGGAGCTGCTTTGTATGTTGATTACGCAATACCTTTAGAATCTATATCACCAAAGGCATACATAACTCCATATGTAGGTACTCACGTTTTGGGTTCATTTAAGGGTTCAGACAAGAAGTTATACTTAAAAGCCGGACTTGACCTAGAAAAGCTAATAAAATTTACAACAATTACACTTGGGTGGGACTCCAATGATATTCTTGCAAAAAAAGACAGAGCGGGAAGCGTATTCCTATCATTTAAAGTAGCCTTTGACGAATAATTAAGCAAAAACAAATCCTTCTGAATGACGAAACTTTACGATTCAGAAGGATACTTAAAATTATTCTTATTTTAAATTTCTTTCTTTGCATATCTTCTCATAGGCATCTCGAATCCTGATAAATTTTTCGTTAGCCTCCTTTTGCCTAATGGGATCATTTGTAAATCTATCTGGGTGGAATTGAATGACCAATTTTTTATATGCTCTTTTTATATCGTCATCGCTAGAGTTGTATTTCAAACCCAGTACATCGTAGGGATTAATGATCTCTATGTTAATATTTTTGTAAGTATTGTAACTTTCAAAATCAAGCTCAAGAAAAGAAATAACATAAAGAATAAATTTATCGCCCTCTGAATTTTTATATCTGGCCAAATTATTAATCTCTTTGAGTGCTGAAACAAGCCAAACAAAAAGATCTTTATGTTGGAAATATCCAAGCTTTAATGTATACAATATCTTGTCTGCATTCCTGTTCTTAGTAATTGAGAAATGGAATATGTTATAAAGCTCTGTTTTATTTTTTTCAGATAAATTTAAAGAATTAATAATAAAGTTAATATAATTTAATTGCTCTCCAGCAATTGATCCTAAAATAGAAACCAACTTAGCCATAAGCAAAAAAGACAGCTTGTAAAATTCGAATTCTCTTGTCCTAGAATAAGAATAATCCCTAGTTGTATATATCCTAAACCCGCCCAAAAGACTAGAAATTATTAAAAAAATAACAAACATAAAGAATACACTTAAAATAAAGGGATTGAAAATCAAAATAAACAATATCAACAAAAAGAAAATTCGAAACAAATTAGATATCAAAACAAATAACCTGTAAATTAAATCAAGGCATATTAAAACTGCTAATAAATTCTATAACTTCTTTCTTTATACTTACAAGCTCACTCTCTGATTTAGTTCTTAAAGCCCTGTTAATAAGACTTGCAACCCTTAAAGAATCATCTTTACCCAACCCTCTTGAAGTAATAGCTGCTGCTCCTATTCTAATCCCAGAGGCTACAGAAGGACTTCTTGAATCAAAAGGAATAGCATTTTTATTAAGCGTAATGTTTACGCTCTCAAGTATTTTCTCAGCCTCAGCTCCTGTCATACCCAAAACACCAAGATCCACTAAAAACAAATGATTGTCCGTTCCCCCACTAACTATTCTAAAACCCTCTGCACTAAAATAATCAGCCATTGCCTTAGTATTCTCTATGACTTTAGAAATATAATCTTTAAATTCTTTCCTTAAAGCTTCTCCAAAAGCCACTGCTTTGCCTGCAACAACATGCATTAAAGGCCCACCCTGAGTTCCTGGAAAAACACAAGAATTAATGGCACTTTCCAAAACTCTCTCCTTCTTATTAAAATTGACTATTCGCCCAGATTCATTACCCGAAAGAATCAATCCTCCTCTAGGACCCCTTAACGTCTTATGAGTAGTACTTGTAGTAACATGTGCAACATCAATCGGAGAATTATGCAAATCCACAGCAATAAGACCCGCTGTATGAGCAATGTCGCACAAAAGATAAGCGGAAACCTCATCAGCTATTTGACGAAACTTCTTAAAATCAATCTCCCTTGAGTAAGAAGAAGCACCTGCTATTATTAAATTAGGTCTACACTCCCTAGCTATCTTTAGAACCTCATCATAATCAATAGTCTCAGTATCCTTTGATACTCCATAAGAATACGCATTAAAAAATATTCCAGAAAAACTAACTTTACTTCCATGCGTCAAATGCCCTCCATGGGACAATTCCATTCCAAGAATTCTATCCCCAGGATTAATGAGTGCCATTATTGCAGCCATGTTAGCTTGAGAACCACTATGAGGTTGTACATTGGCATAATTTGCACCAAAAAGTTCCCTTGCTCTTGCTATGGCTAAGTTTTCAACCTCATCAACAACAAAACAACCCCCATAGTATCTCCTTAAAGGATATCCCTCGGCGTATTTATTAGTTAAAACACTCCCAACAGCTTCTCTTACAGCTGAAGATACAAAATTTTCTGAGGCAATAAGCTCAATATTTTCCTTCTCTCTCTTGTGCTCTTTATCAATTAAATCAAATAGATCTTTATCTCGCATTAATATTTTCCTCCAAAGTAAAGCTATAGTTCAGAGAATAATCGCGATTTGTTAAGCTCTTGTATTTTAACAACCCTAGATCCATATATTCATTAGGGGACAAGTAATCATCGAAACTCTCCTTGTACCCATAATGAATATAATTCTCTGACATATTCATAAAATATTTAGAACTATTCTTAAATAACACCGCCTTTATTATATCAAAATAGATAAACCCAATGGAGTCTAGAAAAAATTCACACCAAGTATGGTTTTTAAGAACAGAAGACTCAGAATCAAAATAAAACCCAACTGCTGTTCTTAAAGGTATACCTTCCTGTAAAAACAATAAATTAGTAAGTGTAATCAGATTATCTTCCGAGATTTCTTTTCTCCTAATAGACTCCTCCAAACTTAAACTATTATTATCTGTAATCTTAAAATACAATACTAAAGCATCGATAAGAGATTTAGCCAACTTATAAGCTGACTCACCATCTATCTTGTTCATTCTTGCAGTAATTGGACTTAAATCAAGTGAATCATACAATAAATAATTGTTCCTTTTATTTAAAACATATGTCTTAAATTCATGCATATCGTTATTTTTATTCACCTTAATGTCATATAAAAAATGTTCATCACCTATAACTTCCAAACTTAACCTATGAGCTTCAATTTCGAACTTCAAATAATGCTTATTAACTTTTAAACTTTTAAAAAACAAATTATTCAAACCTAGGTCAGTACCATCATTATTTAAAAACTTAATCTTCTGCCTCTCATTTTCAATTGGGCCTAGATAAAAAACATTAAAATTAATATCATCCCGTTTAAGCTTAGAATCCTTATCAGATCCTTGCTCAAAATAAATCTCCTGAGATATCTTAAAGTTCTTAAACTCACCTAAAGTCCACTTAAAAAAATTTGACTTAAAATTAAAGGGAATCTTATTGCTCTTAACTCCGTCAACTAATAAGAAGACCTCGCCCTTATGATTTACTGTCCTTGGGGGGATAAATTCGATTTCATCTCTGGATATCTTCAATATATCTTGAAGAAGAACTTTATAAAGTTGCTGCTTCGCTTGCACAAATACCTCAACAACAGAAAAATCCGACGCTAAATTTCTGCCCCTTAATGCAACAGGAATATTAGTCGTTAAAACCAAACTTTCGGTATCAAAAAGCAATGGCTTATTCTCACTTTCAAGCTTAACTGGAACCTGTCTCCTAATTACAAGAAAAAGCTCATTGCTAAACCCTTGATCACTCTTTACGAAAAGAAGCCCAGAATTTATTTCATCTGTAATCCTGAAAACAATTTCTTCATCTCTCCAACTAACGATACTACTCCTCATCAAATAGTGGTCATTAATATTAATATCCCCCACTTTACTCCCCAAATTGCGCCCCTTAATTACAATTACGTTTTCATGCGAAGCAGGGATCGGCGATATTGCATAAATTACAGGTTTTAAATAGAACAAGAACCCCGAAAAAATAAATAAACCCAAAAAAATGATAAAAATTAAGACTAAAACAAAATATTTACCTCTGAAAGACTTTGTCAATACCCTAACCTCTTCTAACTCTAGTCCCCTCTTGAGTATCAATTAAAACAAACCCTTTAGAAGCAAAATAATCCCTAATTTCATCAGCACGATTAAAATCTTTTCTTAACTTTGCAATTCGTCTCTCTTCCAGTAAAACATTCATCCAATTATCAATATGTACATTATCCCTCTTAACAGCTTGCAGAACTTCATCTTTTAAACTTAAAGATAAAATTTCATCAAACTTAAATGCAAGCCTAAGCTTTAAAAACGCACTTAATTCAGAGTCCTTAATAACATTCCAAAGCAAAGCCAACCCTTGAGGAATACTTAAATCAAAAGCTATTTTTTCCAAAAAATTACCATAATATTCACTCTCCAGGGAGGAAACAATATTCTCATCAAGCAATGATATTTCAGACTGAGTCAGTGAAAGGTAAAGAGATGTTAACCTACTAATCATACTTTCTCTAGTGGTTCTACACGATTTCAAATTATTTAATGTAAATTTAAGTTGTGTCCTGTAATGTGCCGTTAAGCAAAGATATCTAAAATCTAGAGGAGAAAATCCATCATCTTCTAAGTCTTTAATGGTAACAAAATTACCCCCTGATTTTGACATCTTTTCATCTCCCATAATCAAAAATTCACCATGAACAAATATGTCACACCACGCCTTCTTCAAATAACACTCTACTATAGCTATCTCATTTATGTGATGAACACCAATATGATCAACGCCTCCTAAATGGATATCAAGAGTATCTTTAAAACAATCTAAATTCATAACAGCACACTCTAAATGCCAACTTGGATAACCAAATCCCCAAGGTGAATCCCATTTCATTTCCTGGTCTTTAAATTTTGAATTAGTGAACCACAAAACGAAATCTGTTTTATTCTTCTTTGATATATCTGCTTCAACTCTGGGAATAGAAGCACTAGTACTAAATAGACTAATTCCAGCCATCTGTCCGTAATTTTTAAAACGAGAAGTATCAAAGTAAACATTGCCATTAACAAAATAAGTAAAATTATTTTCCTCAAGAACTTTGACAACCTCTATCATGTTAGCTATATATTCACTTGCAATAAGGATATTATCAGGACGAACTATATTTAATTTTTCACAATCACAAAAAAAAGCTTCCGTAAAAACTCTACTAATCTCGTAAACTGTAAGACCTCTATCTCGAGCAGCCTTAACTACCTTGTCCTCACCCTCGTCAAATTCACCCGTTAAGTGTCCAATATCAGTAATGTTCATTGCATAATTAACTCTATATCCTAAAATTTTTAAAGACTTAACAAGCAAGTCCTCAAAAATATATGTTCTAAGATTGCCGATATGAGCATAATTATAAACAGTAGGACCACAAGCATAGACTTTAGTCTCGCCAATCCTCTTTACCTCAGACAAACCCCTTGTCTTTGTATTATACAACTTAAGAATCATACACTCTGTGAAAAAGCCAACTCTTGAGCAAACAAAGCACGAACTCTAGTTTAAAAATCTCAAATTGGCTTACCATACAAGTCTATTATAAAACCCCCAATTTAACAAACCTATTTAACAATGCAATCCATGAAACTCTTACAATCAACCTAAAAAGATGATTTCCAAAACTCCAGTTTAAGTTTGTAAAAAGTAATTATTTAATATAGAATTGGGGGGATGTCAGAGAACGTCAATAGATTTCTCAGTAAGATCAACTCTACTCCCACTGCAACAAATCTTGCAACCTACACTACCTACAGGATAGGAGGTGTTTCTAAGTTGTTTTTAGCACCCAAAACAATCAAAGAAGCGGAGTTTATGTTTAAAACAGCACTGGAAGAAAAAATCAAAGTATTTGTACTAGGAGGGGGCTCAAATTTATTAATAAACGACGAGGAAGACATTACCTTTCCCATAATATACACTGGTTGTCTGAATAAAATCACACTTCAAGGTAATAAGATTACTGCTGAATGCGGAACTAATTTTGAAAATTTATGTAACTTTGCTCTTGAAAACGAGTTAAGCGGATTAGAATTTATATACGGAATCCCTGGTACACTTGGAGGTGCCATTTGGATGAATGCTAGATGTTTTGGTAGTGAAATTTCTGAAATATTAGATTTAGTCTTTTTTGTAGATGAGAATGGGCAGACTATCTGCAAAAAATTTGAAAGAAATGACTTTTCATACAAAATTTCGCCATTCCAAAAAAAAAATATTTTAATACTAAAAGCAACCCTAAACCTCTCAAAGGGAAATGGAATACACATTTTAAATATTATGAAACAAAACAAACAAAATAGGATAGATAGAGGACACTACCTCTTCCCAAGTAGTGGAAGCACATTTAAAAACAATAAAAAATTCCTAAAACCTACCGGAAAAATAATCGAAGAATGCAACCTAAAGGGACTCAAAATCGGAGAGGCACTCGTATCGCCCCACCACGGAAACTTTATTATAAACAAAAACAACGCACGAGCCAGAGACATTAAGGCACTAATTGAAAAAGTAAAAACCGAAGTAAAGACAAAAACAGGTTTTTCACTCGAAGAAGAAGTCCTCTATATCGGCTTTAAAGATAAAACTTAAAATCAAACATCTCTGAGTTCATTATTGATACCTTCAATGATGTCCCTTATTCTGGCAATCTTTTCCCTGGATTTATTAACTAGGGCAATATGCTCACGCAAGGGCTCCAACGCTTCCAAACTCATCTTAGAAACCTCAAACTCACCCAAATCATTATTTAGATTATTAAACTTTCCGTTAATGAAAAAGTAACTATTAAATATCTCCTTATACATATTCTTAGTGTCTTTAATCTTAATATCATTAGACAAGTATTGATCTTTAAAAGCTCCTATTTCCTTTATATGCCTGACAAGAGTAGCATTTATCCTCTCATGTTGAACAGAATTATTATTAACATTATCTTGGATATCCATAAAATTTTTATAAACAGTATCTATCCCTGTGCTTATGAGAGAAATAATACCATTGACTATCTTAAGTTCATCTTTAATGGTTGTTGAATACTTACCAGAGTTTATGGCAAGTTTCCTAATCTCTTCCGCAACTACAGCAAAACTCTTACCAGCCTCACCAGCCTTAGCAGCCTCGATAGCCGCATTCATGGCAAGCATATTTGTCTGACTTGATATTGAAACTAAAAGTTTATTTGCACTTTGAAGATTATTTGTTTGAGATAAAAGCTCAGAAAAATTCACATTAACATTTTCAAAAACAGAATTTAATTCAAAAACTTTACTTTTTATACTTTCAATATTTACAGAATTCGATCCTACCACCTTATTAAAAATCTCTAAATTTTTATCTATCCCGTAAAAAGCAGTAGCATTTTCCTCAAATTTAGTAGCAATATCTGATATATTCTTATTATGCTCACTAATTGGCTCAGATATTGACTCAAAATCCCTTAAAACATTGATAATCGTTTTTTCAAACTTAGAGAAAGTATCTCCTATTTTCTCATAGGTGGAAAGACTGCTATTAACCCCCTCCATCCCCTCCTCAGATATACTAATATCGTCTAAGTGACTACCCAACTCACTCGCATAGCCCCTAATTCTACTTATAGCACTAGCAGTCTTTACGAAAAGGCCATCAAATTCAGAACTAATGTAAGAAAAGATCAAAGATCTATACCGAACATCTGCAAGAGAGTCAACACTCAAAACGTCCTCTTTTGCCTTCTTGTGACCAAGCATCATTCCAAAATCGTCCATAACAGGCAAAATCAACTTACTGCAAAGATAAAATATAACGGAGAATGAGACAAACAAAAATCCCAAGAAAAATACTGAACCCGATTGAAACCCGAGGGGTACAAAGTGCATATTCAAAATAATACCCTGGACCAAGTTTCCATCAATCTGAGAAGAATTTAATAAGTAAGAAGAATTTCTATGCTTGAAAACATACCTTGAAATATTAGAATCTGTCTTAATATAACTTACAGCTCGCGCTAACACACTATTTTCATAAGTTTCCGTAAAATTTCCGATGTTTATATCGTTAAGGCTTAAAAACAAAGGATTAAAGTCTCTGTCAACAATAAAAAACTCATAATTCTTATTGCTAGACTTAAGATAAGAATTGAATTGATTTGATATATTATTCAACAAATCGTCAAAACAAACCATAAAGCAAAGCACACCCACCGATATAGAGTCACTGCTAATAACTGGAATGCTTACAATAGAATAAAACTTATTCTTAACCCTCTTATAGCTTGAATAATAGACAACCTTATTCCTAGCGGGAATAAAATAGATCGGATCCTCAAGAATATTGTTTATACCCAAAAATGAAAAACTCCTGTCCGAGAGTAAAACATTTTGTCCAGCGGGAACATAAAAAATCCCCTCTAATGAATTCTCTGCAAAAGATATACCGCGCAAAGCCTTACTTACCTCATCAAATTCCCCCGAATTTAAAAACAAAGCGCTACTCGTATTTAAATCATACATAGACTTCAAACCTACACCTGAAACAAACCTGTTTGAAGCAGTATGCAAAACGCTTAAAAAGTCATTGTTCTTGACAAAATCACTAAGGACACCCCTAGCATAATCGTACCTGCTCTTAAACATAGAAGATACACTACTTGAAAATAGAACAAAATCAGACCGTACACGCTCCATATACTCATTCTTGTAATTTAAATAGGCTTGCCCTAAAAACAGCGAACTAAAGCAGACAAAAACAAAAAGCACGAAATAAAGGAAAAACCTCATATTTTTTAACTTAACATTTATTAGATCACCATCCATAAATTCTCCAAAACTAAACCTACGCGAACAAAGCCTTACACATAGCAAAAACATCTAAGCAAGAATAATTATTTTATTATTCAGATATATGTATATAATTATATAGTAAAACATATATAATACTAGTTGGTTATGGCATTTTGTGAAAAGTTTTGTGAGGGTTTAGGTGAAGAAAAAAGGTTCCAGTTTCACTCTTTTTTATAAATTTAATGTTGCTATTCTGCTCTACACAGTGGTTATCGCAACGACTACTTTTTTGCTATTAAATTATGGGTACAGGAAGGTGATAACCAAAGAGCTTAAAAATTTTACGAAATTTGTCAATCACATTATGACGAAAAGCTTCGTTGGTGACACGAAGAATGTGTTACAGACTATTGATGAATTCGTCATAAATTACAAAGATGAATCCAGTGTGCGAAAGAGTCAGCAACTTAAAAACATAATATCTGTTAGTAACTCTAATTGGTTCCCTTCATACATAAAGGTAGTAGATTATGTGAATCAGGCTGGGGAAGTCTTGTACTCAAGTGATGAGAGAAGAATAGGTTCTCAGGTAAACCTGAAGGGGTTAAAAACAGAAAATTTTGCAAACAAATCTCAAATAATCGCATTACACAAAAATCTAATAGAGATGGGCAACAGAAACTACATACCCATGGTTTACAAGATTAACGCAAGAGGCGAGGAGATTACTTTTGGTACTGGATACGTAGTCCTATATTTAGACATATTGGAGCACATAAAGCAACTGAGAAAAAACATATTTATGCTATTGGAGAGGTCTTTGTTGGGGACGGGAAATCAACACAAGAGCCACCACTACTTCAAGATATATGCTATTAATAACCGGGGTGAGGTTTTTGGAGAACAAAACGAAGATACATTCGAGCATATTAAATTGTCCATGAATAATTTATTTCAAGACAATCCCGATATAACAAATCAACTACTCAATTCAATATCTAGAAGACAAAACAGTATTATTACTAACCATGATAATAACATCATCTCTTTAGCAAGACTTACAACTTCATCTTGGTACCTGGCTATTCAGATGAATTATGACAATATATTTTCAAATGAATTACACAATATTAAATTAATGTCGATATCAATCATAACGGCACTTGTAATAGTGTTTATTTTGATAATGATAAGCATCATTAAGAAATTAATAGTGACAAAAATAGAACATTTAAACGAAGTCATTCCAAAAGTTAAATACGGAGATTTGACAGTCAAGATTGAATCAAAGGGGAAGGATTCAATCAGCTCTACGATAAATCATTTTGGGTATTTCGTTGAAAACTTAAAAAATGTAATAAACTCGCTACAAGACAGGGTAAAATTACTAAAAGACAACGGAGATTTGCTGTTCAGTGAGATAAACAGGGCTTATGATACTATAACAAATTCAAATAAGTATATAGAAAAAACGCAGGGGGAGGTAGAGAAACAGGTCGAGTTCATTTCAACCACGACAAACACAATAGAGAGTTTGTCTAAAAACATTGCATCACTTGACAACTCAATTGAAACTCAGGCTGCTAGCGTTGAAGAATCGTCATCTGCTATTGAGGAAATGATAGGAAGTATACAATCCGTAACAGAAATAACACAAAAGGCTGCGAAGAGTACGGAGGAGCTTAAGATATTCTCGGATGATGGAAGAAAGAAACAAGAAGAAGTTATTACACAGATTAAGGATATTTATAAAAACTCAACAAGACTTCAAGAAGCAAATGCTCTAATATCATCCATTGCCAGCCAAACAAACTTACTCTCAATGAATGCAGCTATTGAAGCATCTCATGCTGGTGAGGCTGGAAAAGGGTTTGCGATTGTTGCAGAAGAGATCAAGGATCTTGCGGAACAAGTTACTTCACAATCAGAGTCTGTTGCGGCCTCAATAAATGAAATAATGGATTCTATCAACAAAACGGTAAAAACATCTGAGCTCACGAACAAAGCTTTCAACCAGATATTTGATTCAATAAATCTCGTGGTACAGGTTATAGAAGAAATAAACCATACTATGCAAGAACAATCAATTGGTAGCCAGGAGATTCTAAAGGCTTTAAATACAATGAGAGAGATAACATATGAAGTAAAAATTGGTTCAAATGAAATGTTTAGAGGGAATAAAGAGATTATTAATACTGTTTCCGTTTTGGAAGAAATTAACATGACTGTCTCAAATTCAATGAAAAGCCTTAAAGAAGAGATCAAAAAACTAATAGGCGCGATTGAAAGTATTAAAACTTTTGGAACAGTAAACTCAAGCCATATTGTAGATATTAATACGGACACAAACCAATTTAAAACAAAATAAAATAGTTAAAGGTACTTTATGCAAAAGAAAACATTTTATGTTACGGAGAAGTATTTAAGGACTCATTTGATGCTTTTCCCTATTTTTGCTTATACAAAAACTTTTCTAGAAGGAGCCATGATATCAGTTTGGATATCTCTCTGTATCTTGTTACCTGCCATAATTATTAACCAGATAGAACTGAGAAATCAAATATTGGGAATTTACTTACTTATAATAGGAATTTTTGTTAGTTTAACCTACCTTTTTATGTACTACACGACTCCTACGCTCTATAAGAGTTTAAAATTTTCGATCCCTATTTTAATAGTTATTATAGTATCATTTCATAAAAACGAACCTTTTAAAAACCTAAAAGAACCTACTAAAATATTGCAATATTCTAAACTACCAATAATAACATTCATATCGTTAAGCTCAATAATTTCAATTTTTAGAGAAATACTAAACACTGGAAATTTACAATTTTTAAGTACAAAAATATCAATAATTAGGGAAATCAACATAAGCAAAATACCAGCTTATAGCTCAAATGTTTTCTTAGTAGCATCTTTAGTCTTTGTATTGATTAACACGTTAATAAAAATTAAAGGGAAAAAGAATGATTAGTAAAATAAAGAAAGACTTAGAAGATAAAATCAGCAAAACAATAAAGAAACTTGCCTTAACAAAGAATATTGAGCTTGATAAAGTAACCACTATAATTCAAAAACCCCCAAAGAGCGAAATGGGAGATTTGTCAATCTTAATATTTGAATTTAGCAAAATATTGGGACTTGGTACGTCTGTTATTGCTGAAGAGATAATAAAACAGATTGGAGCTGAGTATGAGACCAAACCGGTAGGATCTTATTTAAATATTAAGCTTAATAGAAAAGAGTTCATTCGAGATACAATTACGAAGGTCAATGAGGAAAAGGAGCACTATGGAACAAATAATTCCCTTAAGAACAAAAAAATAATAATAGAATTCTCAGCACCAAACACAAATAAACCACTTCATGTAGGGCATCTTAGAAATGACATTATTGGAGAAAGTTTATCAAGAATATTGAAAGCTGCTGGTGGTCAGATAATAAAAATAAACCTGATAAATGACAGAGGTGTACATATTTGCAAATCCATGCTTGCTTATAAAAAATTTGGGAATAACACAACCCCTGAGCTTTCTTTGAAAAAAGGAGACCATTTAATCGGCGACTTCTACGTAAAATACAGTGAATATGCTAAAGACAATGCCGTAGCAGAAGAAGAAATACAAAAATTACTATGTAAGTGGGAAGAAGGGGACACAGAAACAGTTCAACTTTGGCAAAAACTCAATAAATGGGCAATTGAAGGAATAAAGGAGACTTATACTCTTACAAATATTACATTCGATAAAATTTATCTTGAAAGTGAAATATTTGAAATTGGTCGCGAGGTTGTGCTTAAGGGCTTAGAAGAGGGTTTATGCTACAGAAGAGAAGATGGGGCAATATGCATAGACATACACACAGAAGAAAATACAGACACAGACAAAAAATTTAAAGAAAAAGTTCTCTTAAGGGCCAATGGAACATCCATTTATCTTACTCAAGACTTGGGCAATATAGTAACTAGGAAGAATGAATATAATTTCGATGAAATGATTTATGTCGTTGGAAGCGAACAAATTCATCATTTTAAGATTTTATTTTTTGTTGCGGATAAATTGGGTGTTACGAAAGAGAATAATTTAATACACTTATCTTATGGAATGGTAAATTTACCCGAGGGTAAAATGAAATCAAGAGAAGGAAATGTGGTTGATGCTGATAATTTAATTAATGATTTAGTAAACTCAACCATGCTGGAGTTAAAAAAGAGAGATTCAAATGAGGAAAACTTGCAAAAAACGGCCTTAGGCATATCACTAGGAGCTATTCACTATTATCTACTAAAAACGGCTATACACAAGGATATTTTATTTAATAAAGAGGAAAGCTTATCATTTATTGGCAACTCGGGTCCCTATATTCAATATGTAGGAGCAAGGATTAATAGCATACTTGAAAAATACAACACACTAGGTCTAACTGGGGGAATTTTTAATCTAGACTTATTAGAACAGGAAAAGGAATGGGAAATAATTAAGATTGTTTCTGAATTTGAAGAACATATAATAAAAGCCTCAAGGGACCTAAATCCCTCATTAATAACTCAATACTCCTATTCTCTTGCAAAAAGCTTTAGCACATACTACCAAGAAACTAAAATAATAGATACAAACAATCCTGAACTCACAAATGCAAGAATAAGCCTGTCTAGAGCAGTTCTGCAGACAATAAAAAATTGCATGAGCTTGCTAAACATCCCCTACATGAGAAAAATGTAGAGCTAACTAAACTCTACTTCACACCAATTCAAAATCATCCTTATTAAATATTGACATTATCTTTTTGTGGTACTTGTCAATTATGTAATACCTTTTAAGCTTAAGAGTATTGGTAAGTTCCTCACCAATAACAAAAGAATCTTTTAATAAAATGAACCCCACTATTCTCTCAAAACTTTTAAACCCAGACTTAGTGTTAACTATATCTGAAATACATTTAGAATAAAGTTTGTTAACAACATCACTAGATAACAAGTCGTCACGCGAAGAAAAGAGTACACCATTAGATTTTGACCATTTCTCAAGCGATTCAAAATTAGGAACAATAACAGCTCCCAAAAACTTCTGATCTTGCCCGACAATCATAACATTTTCAATAAGTAAAGATTTCGATAAAGCCCTCTCAATAGGCTCAGGCTCGATATTTTCCCCTCCCCTTAGCACAATCGTATCTTTACTTCTACCGACAATCGAAATCTCATGATTAACCGTCACACGGACCAAATCGCCCGTCTTAAACCATCCGTCTCGAGTTAAAACATCTTTTGTAACTAATTCATTCTTAAAGTAGCCACTCATAACCTGAGGAGATCTTACCCAAAGCTCACCTTTCTCTCCGGGAAGCAAAAACCCCCCATCACCATCAACCACCCTATACTCAATGTCTGGAAGGAAAGGCCCAACAGTTTTAGCAACAGGCCGCCTTAAGCGCCTCACACTTAAAACAGGGCCTGTCTCTGTAAGACCATAACCTTCAAGAACCACAACACCCACCGCTTTGAAAAAATAATCCACGTATTCTACCAAAGATCCCCCGCCAGAGACACCAAACTCAAATCTTTTTCCAAGTGCTTTCCTTATTTTTCTGAAAACCAAAAGATCTCCCAAAAATTTAAAAGGGAAAAGAAAAACTAATCCTGCAAGAAAAATAAATTTCATAAAAAAGGAAACCAACAAATTTGATTTCCTATAAATAGGAATAAGCCCTAAAAATTTTTCCTTAAGCTTTACATAAAGAATTCCAATCCTCAAGAAAACGCTAAATAAAGCTCTCTTTACAAGAGACTCCGACGCCTTTTTAATAATGCCAATCCTTATTCCTTCCCAAATTCTTGGAACAGAAATTATTGCATGGGGATTTAAAGCTGCAAAATCTTTAAGCAAAATGGGTCCAATCGGCTTCGAATAAGCAATTGCCATACCTTTAAGAGCAAGTATATATTCACAAGCCCTTTCAAATGAATGCCAGAGTGGTAGAATAGATATCAT
Organism: Borrelia sp. RT5S; assembly: GCF_021165755.1. Lineage (NCBI taxonomy): Bacteria > Pseudomonadati > Spirochaetota > Spirochaetia > Spirochaetales > Borreliaceae > Borrelia > Borrelia salvatorii. The sequence continues at coordinate 630,100 of NZ_CP088936.1, read as the reverse complement.
TATTTTCCCTGGTTGAAGCAACGGAAGATAATCATAAATCCTATCTATTTGAAAAATAAAAGATTCGTGACGAAGCATGACACCCTTTGGAAATCCAGTTGTCCCTGAAGTGTATATTATAGTAGCAAGGTCCTTCCCCGACCCCTGCTCAAGTTCGGTATTAAATGCCCTAGGATTATTATTCAAATAAATACTTCCCATACTTAATAATTTCTTATAAGAAACCACCGTAATCAACCCCAACTTTTCCTCATAAAGCTTATCACCATCGATAACAAAAATACACTTAACAAATCTAAGTTCCTGTTTCCTAGCCAGTACTTTTTGAAGCTGCTTATCGTTTTCTACAAACACAAATCCAGACTCAGAATGATTAATGATATATGATATTTCATCCTCAGGCGAGTCATTACCCCTTGGCACATCAACGCACCCTAAACTCATAACGGCAAGGTCAACAATGATCCACTCCCTTCTGGAATCAGAAATAAGTGCTACCTTATCTCCCCTTCTGATACCATAATGCAGAAGACCAGATGCAATACCCTTAACCTCACTCCAAAAATCAGAATATATCTGTCTCTTATGCTCTTTAGATTCATTCTCCCTATAAATAAAAATATCAAGATCACCATAAAGTTTTACAACTTCATTAAAACGTTTAGGTATAGTATCCAGCATAAACCCTCCTTAACTAACTTAACACAAAGATGACGGTGCTAACAGCAGTATTATAAAAACTATGGACCAAACTTGCATAATACACATTTTTATGTCTCAGATAAATAAAAGCTAATACAAAACCAAGAATAAACGTAACAAATGCACCAATAAATCCATAATAAACATGCCCAATGGCAAAAATAATACTACTAAGAATAGCCGAAATAAATGAGTTAAACCCCAATTGTTTAAGTTTGGTAATAATGAAAGATCTATACAACAATTCCTCAAATGCTCCCGTAAAAAGGGAGGTAATAGCCATCAAATAAAGCGATTCCTTACTGCCTATGCTCCATCTAAAACTACCAACATCTGCCTCAACCCAAGATCTCCATGATTCTGGAAAAAAGTACTCAAAACATAAGTAAAGAATAAGTAACAGGAAAACAATACAAATGACAAGCTTAACAAAAATTAAAAATGCTTTCAAAATAAAAACTAACCTAAATTTAGGTATGCAAAATTCATCTCTAAAGTAAAAGGTACTTGTTAATCTGGCAAAATGTAGGATAAAAACAATTAAAAAAGCACTATAAAGCCAATAAACATAATGATTCCCACTAAAATTCCAAAGATCCTCATCAACACTTGCAAAAGGAGACACATGAGTACAGACAACACAAACTAAAAACATTTCCAAAAGAGCATATCTGATGGGGTATTTATTATTTAATAATTTCATAACAAATTATTAAACATATACGCAACATTGTCAAATCTTGTCTTATTCCCTTAAAGATGATCTTATATATAATGTAGTAAACAAATTAAAAAGAGATTTTTAGTGATTTTGTTGTTTATCATAAGCTCATTAAACCTGCTGATGCGATATTACTTTGAGCTTAACCTAATACATTTGAATTTAGCCTTAACATTGCTTTCTTTAGTGAAAAGAAATGCCCATCTCTCTCTCACATTTATGCTTAACATAACCC